>NZ_JUHB01000001.1:3777500-4031126 GCF_000799565.1 Cellulophaga sp. Hel_I_12 | reverse complement strand
TCTCATTTACTTTCGGTTCGTAACGACTACTTTTAGTAACTGCTGCCCTCAAGTTATCGGCACTAAAGCTTGTGGTACACCGCCATAAAACCAAAGTGCATTTTCTACACAAGCTATAAAGTCTTCTTTCTTTTGGCTCTCACAAGCCTCAACATACGTATATTGGCTACTTCCCAATACACAAACAAAGACTTCTAAATCTTGTATCTCACCTGTGTAACGGTCTACGATGGAAAGCTTCTTACCTGTAAAATCAATAAAAAGTTTATCGCCAGCTTTGTGTGTAAAATGCATCACTGGAGACACTTCTTTAGCCCACTCCCGGTACCAATATCTAAACTGGGAAAGTTTGTAACCATCTGGATGTTTGGAAGCATACTCTTGCCAGAGTAGCTCTTTGGTTACACCCGTTTTGCGCAGTTCTTTGTCGAAATAAGGAAAGTATGTTTCTAGAGTCAATAGTTGTTGGCTCTTACCTTTTTGGTCGGTTTTAAAAAGTCTGTTCAGCTCCTCGAGTGTCATGGAAGACACTTCGTAATTAGTAAGCCCATAGCGCTTAAAAAAGTCAATATATTTAGTGATGGTATTACGTGATAGCCCTGTGATTAGGCTTATTTGACGCTTACTGACTCCTTCACTGTAAAGTTTGAAAATCTGTTTTATTTTTCGCATTTCTATTTGTTTGTTGGCCATAATATCTTTTTATAAAAAGATATTTAAAGCTTTACAAATAGAATCGATTTTTAGTGGTTCACTTTCGTCCGCCGCAAGTGGTTCACTTTCACCCGCTCCACTATGATCACTTTAATCCGCTGTAGGTGGTATACTATGCCCGTTTTTTGCAAGTAATTGATGAAAACAATGTTTTCGTTGAATTTTACGACCTGAATGGAAAACAGATTGAGATAGATGACAAAATTGTGTTTGAAATCGGAATTGACCAATTTAAACTGATAAAATAAAAACGCATAAAACACTACACACAACACCGTATAAAATTAATGGCTAGTCCTCGCATACTTACGAAAATCCTTGCGGATTTTCTATCTAGTAATTATTTGCTAGATTAGGTGATTAAAAACGCCACTAATCTTATACATAAACGTTGTAAAACATTTTGAAAAAAACCATCAACATATTAATTTTAGTTCTGATGATATTGATTTCAGAGAGTTGCGAAAATGTTTCGAAAACGACTTTTGCAAATCGTGATTTATTTATTAATCCTGGAAATTCTCAAAAACTTAGAAAATGTATAATGACTCTTGAAAGAGAGACTGAATTATGGAAATATCATTATGATGATATTGAAGATTCTGAAAGAAACATTGATTTAACTTACGAATTAAAATCTGAGAATTTATCCTTCAGTTTTATGAATTTTGAACCAATTAATAATTCAGAATTTGAAATTTTAGAATTATCAGAATTACCATTTAAAAAGTACGAATTGATTGAACCAATTACCGATGGAACTGGTCCGATTTTATTTAATAAAGAATATGGAATTTTAGCTCTCGGTAATGTTATGGGTCCTAACTTAGTTTGTTTACCTGAAAAAATGGACAAAGAAATGGTAAAAAGAGTTAGTGAAAAGTTATTTGAATAAAAACGTTATGCCGGCTGAATTGACGAAAATTACGCAAAAGGACTTTTAAATGGTTTGTGTAATATAGAAGTGGAATTGTTACGAAAAAAACGTTTTACAACAATACCTATAAGTAATGCGGAGTTTGGTGTTTAATTTAAAGTAAGCGTATATTTACTATGTCCGCAAAATCTTTTCGATTTTGCTCTGGCGAAAAAATATAAATCAAAACAAAAAGCTTTTGCTACGTGCGAAGACGGAAACAAAAAGGTTTCCTTGCCTCCGCACTACTCATAGCTGAAGCGTTATCTTTAATGCTGACCAAAAATATAAAAGTTTCCATATAATTCAACTTTTTTATTTATATTTGTCTTATAAATGGGCACATAAACAGAATGGAGAAAAGATTTGAAGTCGTTTTTCTTGAACAGGCTATTGATTTTATGTCAAAGGTCGACAAGAAAGCAAAAGCGAAGATTTACTATAATCTAGACAAGGCCACATTTGGACTTGACCCGAAATTGTTCAAAAAACTAACGGACGACATTTGGGAGTTTAGAACAAAATATGGAGGACTTCAATACCGACTTTTCGCATTTTGGGACAGGACTGGAAAAACCGAAACGCTTGTGATTTCTACGCATGGAATGGTCAAAAAAACGGACAAGGTTCCTAAAGCTGAAATCGAAAAAAGCAAAGCAGATTCGGGACGGAATATTTCGAGCAATAAAAATAAAGTTATGGCAACAAAGAATAAAAGATGAAAATGATGACCCTTGAACAAATGAAGGACAAGGACATTGGAAAAATCGAACGGCGGATAGGGCAAGTATGAATTCGATTTGCGAATGGAGGTTTTGGCGAAATGATTAAGTCTGTGCGAAAAGAACGGAAATTGACCCAAGAACAACTTGGTGAATTGATTGGAGTTCAAAGTCACAAGATTTCTAAACTGGAGCGAAGCGCAAAAAACGTAACGATTGAAACTATTTTAAAAGTGTTTAACGCACTAAAGGCAAATATAAAGTTCAGTGTACAAATGAATGACTCGGAATTCAAGGTTGCGTAAAAAGCACTAAAGATAACAATGGCTATAGCAAATAGAGCGCTAAGTGCTGAATCTATTGGCTTGGTCTTGTTTACGATGTCCCCCAAATCTTTTGATTTGGGCTTTTAGAGTAGATAAAATAAAAAACAAAATGCAAAAGCTTTGGCTACGCGCTTGGCGGAAAGATAAGTGCTTATCACCTGCCCTACGTGCCATAGCCGCAACGTTGTAAAACATTATAAAAAGAACCAATTCATGGAAATAAGGATTTTTCAAAAAAGATGGAATATATTCTTTGACCGATATGAAATATTGGTTGATAATAATTTAATGTATTATGCTAAGTCCAAGCCGTTCTCATTTTATTCACAAATTGGGTTAGAGGACTTGGACAACTACGAACTATTATCTGTAAAAAGAGAACCGAATTTAACAGATTTCTTAAACTACTCAATCAATTATGGCTTAAGTAACTCAATAGAAATTCGAAGTGAATCAGCAATTTCCTATAACATCCGAATTTCAAAAGGGACTATATATTTTCATGAACAAAAAAGTAATGCAATAGCAATATTCTTAAATGAAAAACACATTGGCATAATTTCAAAAAATCACAAAAAAATACTCGGAGAGGACAAGTATCTTATAAAGTTAGAAAAATATGAAATTGACCCTTTAATTGTAATAGCATTTACTCTTGCGTACGATAATAAATACCATAATGATACAGATTCTGTTGTAACCTATGATTACGATAATATTGTAATAAATCCAGAAAAGGAAATTGACCTCAATTGGGAGCCCAAAGAATAACGTTTTACAACAACACCTAAACGTAATTCGGACTTTAGGGCTAAATAGAAAGGTCTGTGTATATTTATGAAGTCGCTAAATCTTATGGATTTAGCTTTGGAAAAGAAAAAATAAAACTAAACAATAAGCTTTAGCTTCGTGCGCAGACGGAAACGAAAAGTTTCCTTACCACCGCACTACGCTTAGCCGAACCGTTGTAAACAATTTATGAAAACGAGAAACTTAATAGCAATTTCAATAATTATTCTGACTTTAAGTTGTAAAGAGAGTAAGAAACAACCCGTTTCTGAAACTAACAAAAAAAGTGAAATTCTATTAATAGAAAATGAAGACCAAACTGTTTATCGAAAAATAACGGAGTTGGATAAATACAAAGGATTTACTGAAATTGTTGGAATGGTTTTGGACGGTACTGACAAAGCACTTTCATACCTCCAGAAAGATAGCATACAAGTACTGGTTTTGGAACAGATTATTAGAGATAATCCTTCGAAAGTGAATTTTAAAATATTAGACGAAGTTCAATTGATTGCAGACAAATCAAAACTGTTCTCTGAACCGACTGATTGTAAGATGGCCGACAAATCTAACGAAAAATTCATATTCGGAATAGCAAAAAATCAAGACAAAGAATATTTTGACAAAAACCATATCTTAAAAGTGTGGAAAATAGATTTAACGAAAAACAAATTCATTGAAATAGAATCTGAAAAAGTTAAATGTTTTAACCATTGGTTCGGATATGATGAAGAAATATAAAAAAACTGTTTACAACAACGTATATAAAACATAGCTATTATAGGCTTTTCGAGAGGTTTTTGTGTATTTTCGAAGATCGCCAAATTTTTAAATTTGGCTTTTTGAGAAATTAAGATAAAAAGAAAATTTAAAAATCTGGCTTGTGTATAATCCGAAACTTCTGTGTCTTTTTGCACGCTACGTTTCATATACAAACCGTTACCTACAATTTCAAATAACACTGTGAACGACCAAACAAAAGTATATAACCTTAACAATTCGGCTAACAGCATTATTGAAATAATTAATTCAGAAATAGGACGGAACAATATTGCAGGAGGATTTTCTGACGACGGAGGAATAGAACTCTATGGAAATTTATCATTTTTCGCTTTTACTCCAAATTTAGGGCCGTTAGTGAAACTTATTGCAAATGCGGTAAATACAAATGAAAATGGAACCGAATGCAAACTAACTCTAAAAAGGATTAACGGAATTACTTATAAGATGCAATTTTGGTTTGGAATATTTTTTGTCGGACTGACTTTAACAATTGCTGTATATCAATTAGCTATGAACGGATTTAGCAAAGTCGAGTTTTTAATTATGCCGACTTTCGGACTGATTTACTCATTAATAATCGAATTAATCGCGCGATTTAAAATATCATCACTGATTAAAAAGGTGCAAAAATTAATACTGACCGATAAGATTACGCATAAAAAACTGTAGGTAACAATACCTATAAGTAATGCGGAGTTTGGTGTTTAATTTAAAGTAAGCGTATATTTACTATGTCCGCAAAATCTTTTGGATTTTGCTCTGGCGAAAAAATATAAATCAAAACAAAAAGCTTTTGCTACGTGCGAAGACGGAAACAAAAAGGTTTCCTTGCCTCCGCACTACTCATAGCTTAAACGTTGTAAAACATTTAGCTCAATCAAAAAGCAGTTTTACTAAACAAAAAAGGTTATTCACTAAATGTGAATTGTTTTCTAGAAATAGTAATTTAATATTTGATTTAAATTAATAACTATGAAAAAAATATTTATAACTCTGATTTTAGCTTTGATTTGTACTATTTCGAAAGCAACCGAAAAAGAAATAATAGCCGAAGTAACTTTTGAGAACTTAACGAATAAGGAATTTACTTCAGGAGAATTTACAATCATTAATTCAAATCACAAAATCGAAGTCAATAACGCTGAGAGTTTTAAAATCACTTTACCGGAAAAAGGTAAATATCTATTCAGCTTCGTTTCAGATGACTTTACTGCTTACACTTTCTATCCTGCACGTATAAGTAATAGAAAAAATACAATTACTATTCGGCTAATGGAAAAAACTGAATTAAGTTATAGTAGTGGAATTTACTCTTTCCCTATGAATTTGGACACAAATTTGACCGAAGAACAAATAAAAATACGGATTTCGGACGGAACGCTAAATTTTATAATACATGGCATCGACGGTTCAATTCCAGAAGAATATTTGGCATTTAAGGAAAAATATGGAATTGGACTTATAAAAGAGAATTGCGTGATTGACCCTTTATCATTTAAAAAAGTAACAGAAAACAATCAAATGATTTTCGATTATTTAAATAAGAAATATGGAACGGAATGGTTAACGGAATTAAAAGCTAAACCATTCGGAATAAAATAAAAACGTTTTACAACAATAGCTATAAGTAATGCGGAGTTTGGTGATTAATTCAATGGTTTGTGTATATTTAAAGTATCCGCAAAATCTTTAGGATTTTGCTCTGATGAAAAAAAATAAAACAAAACAAAAAGCTTTTGCTACGTGCGTAGACGGAAACAAAAAGGTTTCCTTGCCTCCGCACTACTCATAGCTGAAGCGTTGTAACACATTAAAGAAAAATTCTGCTAGGAATAAAATTTTACTATTCTTAACAGTAATATTTTTTACAAATTGTAATTCGCAAATGGAATTTAATCTTGACAAAACACTAAAAATAGAAAGACGAGATATGATTGTTATGGAAATTGACACATATCTGAATGAAAAATCTGAATACGGAGAAAAGATTGAGAAACTGAATTCTTCACAACGAACTTTTCTTTTTGTAGAGAATTTAGAACGTGAAATAAATAATGGAGGATTTAACCAATTCTATTTTAATTCCAGTGGAGATTTTAGCCAAGAAACTCTAAATGCACTTTTGGAAATCGGAGCAGAAAAAACAGCAAAAATTGTTGAGAACGCAAATTCTGAATTTGATAATGGAAATGTGCCAAAAGATAGAACTGAGAGACAGAATAAACTGGAATTAATAGAAGAAAAAGCGGAAGAAAATTGGGAGAAATGCGATACGGAATTTTACGAATATCAAGATGATTTGACCGATTTACTTATTTCATATGTGCTAAAAAACAAAGCTGATTTCGAAAAATAACGTGTTACAACAATACCTATAAGTAATGCGGAGTTTGGTGTTTAATTTAAAGTAAGCGTATATTTACTATGTCCGCAAAATCTTTTGGATTTTGCTCTGGCGAAAAAATATAAATCAAAACAAAAAGCTTTTGCTACGTGCGAAGACGGAAACAAAAAGGTTTCCTTGCCTCCGCACTACTCATAGCTGAAGCGTTGTAAAACATTTGGCTCAATCAAAAAGCAGTTTTACTAAACGAAAAAGGTTATTCACTAATTATGAATTGTTTTATAGAAATAGTAATTTAATATTTGATTTAAATTAATAACTATGAAAAAAATATTTATAACTCTGATTTTAGCTTTGATTTGTACTATTTCGAAAGCAACCGAAAAAGAAATAATAGCCGAAGTAACTTTTGAGAACTTAACGAATAAGAAATTTACTTCAGGAGAATTTACAATCATTAATTCAAATCACAAAATCGAAGTCAATAACGCTGAGAGTTTTAAAATCACTTTACCGGAAAAAGGTAAATATCTATTCAGCTTCGTTTCAGATGACTTTACTGCTTACACTTTCTATCCTGCACGTATAAGTAATAGAAAAAATACAATTACTATTCGGCTAATGGAAAAAACTGAATTAAGTTATAGTAGTGGAATTTACTCTTTCCCTATGAATTTGGACACAAATTTGACCGAAGAACAAATAAAAATACGGATTTCGGACGGAACGCTAAATTTTATAATACATGGCATCGACGGTTCAATTCCAGAAGAATATTTGGCATTTAAGGAAAAATATGGAATTGGACTTATAAAAGAGAATTGCGTGATTGACCCTTTATCATTTAAAAAAGTAACAGAAAACAATCAAATGATTTTCGATTATTTAAATAAGAAATATGGAACGGAATGGTTAACGGAATTAAAAGCTAAACCATTCGGAATAAAATAAAAACGTTTTACAACAATAGCTATAAGTAATGCGGAGTTTGGTGATTAATTCAATGGTTTGTGTATATTTAAAGTATCCGCAAAATCTTTAGGATTTTGCTCTGATGAAAAAAAATAAAACAAAACAAAAAGCTTTTGCTACGTGCGTAGACGGAAACAAAAAGGTTTCCTTGCCTCCGCACTACTCATAGCTGAAGCGTTGTGTGCAACCTAAGAAAAAGACGTAAAATGGAACTTGACAGAAGAATATTATCTTTTTTAAAACCTGATTTGGTTGAAAAAATCCTGCAAGAATCTACCATTAAGGAATTTTCAAAAGGAACTGAAATTTTAAGGGAACAGCAGTATGTCAAAGTTTTACCCATTGTTATTAATGGTCTGATAAAAGTATATTCTAGATTTGAAGAGAAAGAATTGTTACTTTATTATATCGAATCAGCTCAAAGCTGTGTTATGACATTCTACGCTGCATTAAAAAACACTCCAAGTAAGGTATTCGCTATAACAGAAGAAGACTCAAAAGTACTCTTAATACCTGTTCAGTTATTACCAAATTGGCTGAAAGAATATCCCGACTTCAACGAACTTTTTTATAATCAATTTAATCTTCGTTACACAGAACTTTTAGATACAATCGGTCATTTATTATTGGATAGAATGGATAAAAGACTTTATGACCATTTAAAAAAGAAATTAGAATTGACTGGATAGGGCGGTCAAATTGAACCACTTGCGGCGGATGAAAGTGAGCATAGCAAAGTAAGTGCTCAAAATCGATTCATTTGTGGTTAAATTTAGTCTTTATTTTTCATTTTTTTACGCATCGATTCTCCTTTAATATGTATTCTGTGTGCATTATGTACAAGGCGGTCTAAAATGGCATCTGCGATGGTTTGTTCTCCTATAATTTCATGCCATGCTTCTACTGGTAATTGTGAAGCTATAATAATACTGTGTTCTCCGTGTCTATCTTCAATAATTTCCATAAAAGAGTGCCTATTTATAGCATCTAAAGCTTTGAGTCCAAAGTCATCTATAATCAGTAGGTCTTGTTTTTCTAGTTTATTGATTTGTTTTAAATAAGAGCCATCTGCTTTTGATGTTTTAAGCATGGTAAAAAGTTTATTCGTGTTATAATACATGACTTTATATCCCAATGAACACGCCTGATGACCAATAGCTGATGCTATATAGCTTTTTCCAGCACCTGTACTTCCTGTGATAAGGATATTCTGTTTTTGCTTTATAAACTCACAGCTAGCAAAGCGTTGTATTTGATTTTTATCTAGCTGTCTTGAAGCATCAAAATCGATAGCTTCCATAACAGCACTATATCTAAAACGTGCCGCTTTTGTTAACCGTTCTATCTTTCTGTTTTGGCGGTCATCCCATTCGCTTTGGAGCAGATATGCGATGAGTTCATCATTTGTGTAGTTTATACTTTGTGGTGATAAACTGCTGTCAAAGGCTCTGTACATGCCGTATAGCCTTAGTTGTTTCATGTGTTCTAATGTCTGTTTATTCATTGTTTTTGGTTTAAATTTATTTGTAATAATGGCTCCCTCTAATATTGCTATGGTTTGGGATATCTGGTTGATCTTCGATATCTTCATCTAAAGTGTCCCAGCCGTTTTTAAGGATACGCTCTACAATATTGTAGTTATGCGCTCCATAGTCTAATGCTCGCTTACAGGCATTATCTAGCCGTGTATTGCCTACCTTTTTAGTAAGGTGCAATATGCCTAAACACGATTTGTAGGATTGCTCAGGGTGTTGTTTCTTTTCTAATATGTTAATGATTAACACCTTACAATTATTACCAACTTGCTCTGCCCAGGTAATGAATTTTTCACTGCTCCACTCGCTGATAAAGCGGTGATGGGAAGGCATGTGTTCCTTTATCGTGCTATACCCATATTTTTGCTTGTTTCTTGGATGTACCGTAAGCAGTTCCTGCTGGTAGTAAATCTCTACTGCGCTATCTGAGTAAACCATTTTGATACGCTTGCCTATATGCTGATAGGGCAGACTATAATAGTGTTTGTCCTTACTAAAATAAATATGGCTGTTTTTATGAACCGTTGCATTAGCGTAGCGTTTAATCTCATAGCGTTTTGCTGGCAATGGTCTGAGCTGATGCTTTTCAATCTCTTCAAATAACGAATAGCGAGAATATTCACGCCCCCTAAAAGAGGTGCTGTTATGGGTTTTAAGAAGTTCTAATATAGCCTTATTCAGTGCAGCTTTAGTATGGATCGTTTGGTTACGCAATGGCGCAAAGACACGTGTATATATGATACGTACAGCATTTTCGACGATGGCTTTATCTCTAGGTCTGTAGGCTCTAGTTGGAAGTACTGCCGTTTCATAATGCTCAGCAAAATCTATAAAAGTCTCATTTACTTTCGGTTCGTAACGACTACTTTTAGTAACTGCTGCCCTCAAGTTATCGGGCACTAAAGCTTGTGGTACACCGCCATAAAACCAAAGTGCATTTTCTACACAAGCTATAAAGTCTTCTTTCTTTTGGCTCTCACAAGCCTCAACATACGTATATTGGCTACTTCCCAATACACAAACAAAGACTTCTAAATCTTGTATCTCACCTGTGTAACGGTCTACGATGGAAAGCTTCTTACCTGTAAAATCAATAAAAAGTTTATCGCCAGCTTTGTGTGTAAAATGCATCACTGGAGACACTTCTTTAGCCCACTCCCGGTACCAATATCTAAACTGGGAAAGTTTGTAACCATCTGGATGTTTGGAAGCATACTCTTGCCAGAGTAGCTCTTTGGTTACACCCGTTTTGCGCAGTTCTTTGTCGAAATAAGGAAAGTATGTTTCTAGAGTCAATAGTTGTTGGCTCTTACCTTTTTGGTCGGTTTTAAAAAGTCTGTTCAGCTCCTCGAGTGTCATGGAAGACACTTCGTAATTAGTAAGCCCATAGCGCTTAAAAAAGTCAATATATTTAGTGATGGTATTACGTGATAGCCCTGTGATTAGGCTTATTTGACGCTTACTGACTCCTTCACTGTAAAGTTTGAAAATCTGTTTTATTTTTCGCATTTCTATTTGTTTGTTGGCCATAATATCTTTTTATAAAAAGATATTTAAAGCTTTACAAATAGAATCGATTTTTAGTGGTTCACTTTCGTCCGCCGCAAGTGGTTCACTTTCACCCGCTCCACTATGATCACTTTAATCCGCTGTAGGTGGTATACTATGCCCGTTTTTTGCACTATAAAACACCGAATATGGTATATTTAAAAACAGCGTAAAATCAATTTTAACCTGTAGCCATATTTCAGGACAAGACATTTCAAAAAAAATGAATAGGAAAAAATTATTTGTGTTTTTAATACTGACCTTTTTGTGGTCTTGGATACTTTGGATTATCGGATTAAACTACCTTTCAGATGGAATTAATCAAGAGTCAATCGGTAAATTTTTAGTTTTCTTTTTTGTTGGGGTATATGGACCAACAATTTCCGCAATAATTACAACTCTATTTTTTGATGGACTTATAGGAGTATTTGAATTAATCAAGAAACTCTTTATATGGAAAGTTCCTTTAAAATATTATGTATACCTAATTCTTTTACCTCTAATATTTGTCATTATTGGCATTGCACTTTACAGCCAGTTTATTGGGGAGATTGGAGGTTTTGATAAAATGGCATATCTATCGATACCAACAATATTATTAGCGGGATTGTATGCTGGACCTTTGGGAGAAGAGCTTGGATGGAGAGGTTTTTTATTGTCTGAGTTTCAAAAAAAATATTCAAACTTAAAAAGTGCAATCATTATTGGATTTATATGGTTTATTTGGCATATCCCACTATGGTGGGCACCATTCGGGACCTTGGTTAGTGGAGAACCAATATCTTTAATTCCTGTTATTACATATTTTACTATGCTAATCTGCCTATCCATAATAATTACTTGGTTAGTAATTAATTCAAAAGGAAGTGTTCTTATTGCAATTTTATTTCACTTGTCAATTAATGCAGGAATCGCATTGCTGTTTTACCCTGAATTGAATTTGGATTTCAAAAAAGTACATTTATTGTCAAGTATTGGAATGCTAATATTTACTGGGTTCCTAATAGTAAAGAATAAATTAAAAACAAGTGCCAACATCGTATAAAATTAATTGCCAGTTCAAGCTTGCTTAATTAGGAACTTAAAATAGGCAACAAACCATATACAAGACCGTTCTGCTTCACTATAAAAAACCACTAACCAATGATTAAATTTTTTAGAGGGCTGAACGGGAATCAAAGGTCTAGTAGACCTTTGATAGTGAAGAGCCAGCTGTAGCGAGGGCGTAAAAAAACGATATTATGATTAAATTCTTTAGAAAAATTCGCCAACAACTACTAACTGAAAATAAGTTTGGTAAATATTTAGTATATGCAATTGGAGAAATAATTCTTGTAATTATTGGAATTCTTATTGCTTTGGCAATTAACGACCAATCGAAAAAAAGAGACAATAATAAATTACTAGACTCATACATTATTCAGCTAAATGCCGAAGTAGATAGTAATCTAAAAAAATTAAATGACAACAAAGATGAGACAACACAAATACTTACAGAATTGGATACGCTAATTAAAATATTAGTAAATAAAGAATACGATAACCCAAAGTTACTTTCAAAATCAATATTCATTATTTCAAACACGAAATTTAATCCATTAACGGTTACCTATGAAAACTTAATATTTTCTGGTGACTTAAAACTTTTTGAAGATTTAAACTTACGTAATTCTATCTCTGAAACATATGCTTCATTTAAGGATATAAAAATTTCCGAAGATATTGACGAAAAGCTAATAAATATATACTCTCAAGATTATTTAATGTCAAATGCACGATTTATAAATATGACCCAATCTTTAGATAATTTTGGAAAAGATGCATATTTTGAAAATACAGTTATAGCTCGAATGACAACTTTAAGTCAAAATAGAAATGCTTATGAAAATTCAATCGAATCTTTAAAGAAACTAAAAAATACGTTTTCCGAATTGCAAAAATAAAAATAACGAAAGCACAATAGCGTATAAAATAAATTGCTGGTCCAAACCTACTTTCGAAAATCTCTGCGGATTTTCAGTTTGGTTTTTACTTGCAAAATTAATCGCTAAACCGCGCAACTACTCATAGCCGAACCATTAGCAGCAACCCTGGCAAAACCCAGTAAACATAAAACAGACCGACAATGAAATTAAAACTGCTTTTATACTTAATCATATTAACTTTTTTATCCTCGTGCAACGGACAGAATAATTCGAAAGTCAATAGCAAAAAAGAGAATACGAGCATCATTGATATTACAAAAGTTGAAACTGTTAAGGAACTTGGAGAAAATATAATGCTTGTATATCAAGATAAAAAAAACAATCATTGGTTTGGAAGTTCGGAAGATGGAATATACAAGTATGACGGTAAAAAAATTCTTCATATCACAACTAAAAACGGCTTGCCCAATAACGGAATTGGTGAAATTAAAGAAGACCATTTAGGAAATATTTACTTTAATACAAGTAGTGGCATTATTAAATCTGACGGTGAAAATTTCCATTTATTAAAAGTAGATGATTTGAAAAGCAATTGGAAATTGGAACCAAATGATTTGTGGTTTAAAGATGGTTGGGATTCAGGATATGTTTATAGATACGATGGAAGTTATTTATACAAACTAAAGCTACCAAAGACAAAACTTGGAGAAGACCATATTTTAAACAACCCAAACTATCCAAACCCATATACAGTATATAGCATTTACAAAGACAGTAAAGGAAATGTCTGGTTTGGCACAGGAGCATTAGGAGCGTTCCGATACAATGGAAAATCATTTGACTGGATTTTAGAAAAAGACGTTGTGGAAATTTTTAACGAACCTACAGAAGTTTCTAATGGAGTGCGGTCAATTGTTGAAGATGAAAATGGCGACTTTTGGTTCAATACCGAATATCGTTATAGTGTTTATGACAGCGCAACATTAAAAAGCAATAAATTTTACACAAGACATGAAAGCATAGGTGGTTTAGATGGGAAAAATGAGAGCGATTTGAACGAGTATCTATCAACAGTAAGAGACGAAAATAATAACTTGTGGTTTGTAACCTACCGTAATGGCGTATGGAAATATGATGGAACGAAAATTACTCATTATGCTGTTCAAGATAATTCAAAAGACATTACTTTGTTCAGCATTTACAAAGACAACAATGGCGACCTTTGGCTTGGGACCCACAAAAATGGAGCATATAAATTCAATGGTATAACATTTGAAAAATTTGTAAAATGAAGAATGAAAAAAGAGCTACAGCTAACAATGTTTATGGCAAATAGGGTAAAAAGTGCTAAATGTAAAGGCCTGGGCAAATTTGCAAAGTGAGCAAAATCTTAAAGATTTTGCCCTGATAAAAAAATAGAAAAAATAACTAGCAACAAGCTTAGAAACTAATTTAGTGTAGACACTAATCTTTATCTTGTGCAAACGATCTGCGTTAACGAACAGCTAACAGAATTCAAAAAATCCGATCGTAAAAAACCAGTATTTACAAAGAACAGCATCGGTGAGTCTCCGAAAAAAATTCACTTTAATTTAAATAGTTTTGTAGGGAACGATTATTTTAAATACTGAATCAAAAATGCAATCACTAAACTCACGACAAGACCAATATTTACTTTACCTAAATCTTTGGCAATGATGATGTAGGTGTATTTTATTTTATTTTTATTCAATAGGTAAGTGATCGCTAATTCTCTTCCCGCTAAAATTCCAATAAAGACCCAAGTAGTGCTCATAGGAATCGAATTGAGGTTACCAAAAACATAAAGGAAGGTACCATAGATTAAGTCAATAAAGGTGGCAGAACGAATATTCTTCGTATTCGATTTTTTATTAACTATTTCCTGAATCCTTCCGCCGCGTTTTCTGAATATGTAGGCCATAATCAAAACAATACAGGACAAAGAGATTATGAGCTGTTCTATGGAGAGCTTTCGTGGAAGAAAAACAAAAATATTCGCAAAATCTTGAATCAGCCATTGAGACCATAAAAATCCAGTAGAAAACCATTGCGCTACTAACCAATAATGCTTATTTTTATCTTTATCATGCTTGTCCAAAGATAAACTAGATTCAAATTTTCTCGAAATTGCAACATAGACCACTACTGCAAAAACAAAAGAAATCGCATAGCCATAGACCGATTTTAATACCATTTTTTCTATTACCATACCCGACGAAAAAACACTTAAAATCATAAACGTAGTACTTACAGGAATTCCGAATCGTGTAATGGCCAATAGGGCGATTGGCGCTAAAAGATACCACCATTCTAATTTCTCGGGAAATGGGATAGCACTCAATCTCCCATAAGACACATCGCCATCATTAACATACCATCCATAAACAAGTGTAATCGATAAAATACTAATAGCAAATAGCCAAAGCCACCACCATTTTACTTTAAAATTTGAAGAAATAAAAGTGCCAAGTGTTTGAATAACATCGTTAGCTATTACGGAGTAAGCCGCAATAATAAAGCCAATATAACCAATGACCAGTTCCATAAAGAAGATAATATGCGAGGACAAATGTAACGGTATTTCGATCTAAAAAAATAAACCCATATTAAGATATTGTTAATTTATTTTATGAATATTTTAACATGTAATTGACGTAAATTTGCAACTTAATTTAGAGAAAATGCTTGGTTTAAAGTGTTTTATTTGTAGCCTTTTTTTAGGGCTTTTTTTCTTATCTCCACCACATGTTGATGAAGTTGCTCTAAATTTTGAGAGCCGATCAGAACTTATTACGCTAAATAACAACATCAATGATCAGGCCTTACTAATAGATAATCTTTTAGATACTCATCGTCCAAATTGGTCTTTTAAAACCATAAAAATACCTTACCCTTTTTTAAAGTATCAGAAGCAACTACCCATAGCGGACACATACGATTACAAACTTTTATATATAAAGATTGTAAAAACCATTTCCGTCAAACTCACGTCAAGGACGCTCATCTTTCCATTTCATTTATTTACTTAAAAAACTTCCTCTTTTTTTATTTTAAATCTGTGCTCTATTGTTGAGCCCACAGATACACTATTATTATTTTAAATCTAACATAAAACATAATACAATGAAAATTTCAATGTCTGTGATGATCATATTCACTACCCTATTCTGCATAATACCCTTTGCTTGGTTCATACTACTTGGAAAAATGAACACCAGAAAAAAAGAAAAACAATTTAAGGATGCCATAAAAGACAACCACTTGTTGATTAATATCAAAGAACAATGGAATAATAATTTCATTGCCATTGACGCATCCAAAAACATATTAATGTTTATAAAACTAAGTAACAATGAAGCCTCTATTTTGAAAATCGACCTTAACCAGATCAAAAGCTGTCAAATTAATAGGCAAACAAAAGATTTTAAAAAGGAAAACAAAATGGAAACTGAATTACAATCCTTAGATTTAGAATTTGCATTTTTAACAAAAGAAGAAATTGTTAGGCTTAATTTTTATGATATCAAAGACGACTTTTCTGAAGAGTTTGAAATGAAACGTATTGAAAAATGGCAGGCTTTAATTCAACAAAGCAAACTGAACGTACGATTAATTAAACCTGCTGCTTAATGCATTCGAACCCATTATATATTTAAGGTCGTAAGAACAAGCCTTAAGTAAAACTACTATTTTAAACACAGCCTAACTTTGGAAATTATGAATATTTTCTTAGATTTTATCCTAAATCTTGACCAACACCTCTTTGCATTGGTTTTAGATTATGGCATTTGGATTTATATTATTCTGTTTTTAATAGTATTTATGGAAACAGGATTGGTGCTTATGGCCTTTTTACCAGGAGATATTTTGTTGTTTACAGCAGGTACTTTTTGTGCCGGCGTTCAAAATGATGTGGGGCAAACAGCCGAATTAAATCTGCTTATTGTTCTTTTTCTATTAACGCTAGCAGCAATTCTTGGAGACAATCTCAATTATTATATTGGTAAAAATCTTGGACTTAAACTACTAAACTGTAAAATAAAAGATAAGCCCTTGATTAATCCTACATATACTATAAAGACCAACGAATTCTATGCACGCCATGGTTCAAAAACCATTATTATCGCTCGGTTCTTACCTGTCATTAGAACTTTTGCCCCCTTTGTAGCAGGAATTGGAACAATGACTTATTCGAAATTTGTACGTTTTAATGTGATTGGGGCATTTGTATGGGTTTTTAGTTTGGTGTTTCTTGGTTACTTTTTCGGAAACCTACCCTTCGTAAAACAAAATTTTGAAACTGTCATCTTTGGAATTATCGTCTTGTCTTTAGTTCCAATCTTACTAGAAATTTATAGGAACAAACCTAAAAAAACAGATATCAAAAAGTTCTATAAAACATAGCTTACATCACAATTCGTTGCCCATAAGCTTAAAAACAATACAGAAGTAAATAAAAACTAAGACAGCTTGGGTTCATCTAATATCTTACATAGCAACACTACTGTTTATAGATTTTTACTATTACATAATAAAGCCATGACACTTTGGTAACGAGAACAATTTTTTTCAACTAGTTTCTTTTGTTCGCAACAACTTGAAAAGAAGGACTATAACCTCACAGCACTGAACGCGATACTAGTTATAAAAAAGGGGAGAGAATGGGTCAATGTTGTGACGTCAAAAGCTTCACGATATATGCTATCCATATACTCCTCTTTTGTATTTTCTGATTAATACTTAAACTTAACTGATTTAGAAATCGGACTTTTGAATGTTGGGTTCAGAATTGTGAGTATATCGCTAAATAGACAAGCATTGACAATCAGAACTCAAAAAACCTAGGCACAACAATGGCAATAACAAATAGGGCAAAAAGTGCTAAATGTGAAAGCTTTGGCATATTTGCAAAGTCCGCAAAGTCTTAAAGATTTTATTCTGATTAAAAAAAATTTAAAAAACAACAAACAATAAGGTAAAAAACTAATTTAGTGTAGACATTAATCTTTAACTTGTATAAAATATCTGCCTTAACGAACAGCAAAAACTACGCATGAAAATTCAATATTAATAAAAAAGTTTGAAACATGATAAAAAAGACCTTTGGAACGTTTGCTGGAGTTTTTACCCCAACTACTTTAACAATACTTGGGGTAATCATGTACATTCGTCAACCATGGGTTGTTGGAAATGCTGGTATTGTAGGAGCATTAGGAATTTTACTAATTTCGGTAGCCATTACGTTTACAACAGCTTTAAGTTTATCTTCAATAACTACTAATGTACGTATAGGTACTGGTGGTGCTTTTAGTATTATCTCAAAATCTTTGGGTTTGGAAATTGGTGGTGCTATTGGTATTCCTTTTTACATAGCACAAGCTTTAGCAGTAGCCATGTACGTTTTTGGGTTCCGAGAAGGATTGGTCTCCATAGTACCTTACTTTAATCCAATACTACTTGATATTATTATTTTTTCAGTTGTAATGGCTATTGCTTTTATAAGCACAAGTTTTGCTTTTAAAATTCAATATGTCATCCTTGGTATTATTGTACTCTCGTTAATCTCTATTTATGGAGCACTCTTTATCAATGATTTAAACTATGACTTCGAATTATTCGGTAAATATCCTGGATCAATAGAAAATAATTTTAGTGGTACATCATTTTGGGTTGTATTTGCTGTGTTTTTTCCAGCTGTGACTGGTGTAATGGCAGGTGCTAATATGTCTGGTGACCTCACGAGTCCACGAAAAAGCATTCCTAAAGGAACTATTTCAGCAGTAATTTTAACAACTATTATTTATATAAGTTTAATATTTGTGGCTTCCCTTTTAGCAACTCCAAATGAAATGGCATCAAACTATAATTTGTTTATAGATAAAGCGGTTTATAGTCCTATTGTACTGGCCGGTTTATTGGGAGCAACATTATCTTCTGCATTAGGATCATTTATAGGTGCTCCACGAATTATGCTTGCCCTAGCTGAAAAGGGAATATTACCTAAAAGCAAGGAGCTTGCAAAAACATCAAAAAAAGGAGAGCCAGTCAATTCTATGTTAATAACTGCTGTTATTGTATTTATAGGAATTTCATTACGTGATTTAAACACCATTGCCCCAATTCTTACTATGTTTTTCATGATCACCTATGCCATGGTTAATATTGTAGTCCTTGTTGAGCAATCATTGAGTTTACCAAGTTATAGACCTACTTTAAAAGTCCCATTAATTATACCAGCTTTGGGTGCCTTTGGTTCTATCGCCATCATGTTTGTTATTAATGTCATTGTCGCCTTAACATCTCTAATTTTAATATTTTTATTTTACTTCTATCTGGTTAATTTAAAATTAAAATCAGAAGTTGGTGATTCGCGTAGTGGTCTTTTTACTGCTCTTGCTGAATGGGCTACCAAAAAATCTAGTAATCTGAGCCCTCAAAAAGAAATTAGATCATGGCGTCCTGATCTTCTAATACCAATGACCATGCCGAAGGAAATTAGAAGCTCTTACAAGCTAATTCATTCAATTATCAGTCCGAATGGTTCCATTAAAATTTTATCCTTATTTAATGATAACCCAGAAGAACAGAAAAATATTGAGTTGTTTTTGATAAATGCTTCACAAAAATATAAAGAAAATGGCATCTCAGTTTCTTATGCATTTGTAGAAAACAGAGAACTGAATACAACTATCAATATTAGTATGCAATCTTTGAACGCAGCCTTTTTTAAACCAAATACTATATTTGTTAGTGTTGACACTGGAAATGTTAATTTAGAATTTTATGATAAATTAATCGCTGATGTTAAAAAAAACAATTTTGGAATGATAATTTATATTCCATTTTCTACGGCAAGTTTGGCCATAGAAAAAACCATAAATCTTTGGTTAACAGATGTCCCCTTTAATTGGAAAGAAACTTTCAATCTTGGAAATAATGATTTATCAACACTTTTATCTCTACTAATTTGTAAGAATTGGAAAGGTGAAATTAACGCACTCATTGTTAACAAAAATCCAGATTCAAAATTTTCAGAAACTGATATTGAAGACATAAAAACTATGGTTCGATTTCCCAATAAAACCAGCATTTCAGTGAAACAAGGAGATCTTTTGAATAATGTTAAAAAATATCGAAATGCAGACATTAATATATTTAGTGTTGATGCTGATATGTCAACGGCTGATATGATTTATTTGGTCAACGAATCGAGAATATCTGGAATTTTCTGTGTAGATTCAAATATGGAGAATGTTCTAGTATAGATTCTACCTGTTTATAAACATTATTAAAAAGCATTGAGAAATGCCAGTACAAAAGAACCTATGTAATTAATTGCCGACACGCGCAACGAAACCACACGAGAACATGATGCAACACCGTTGACCTTTTCCACAAAAATTGAGAAATTTTGAAACTTTACAATAGCTAAATTGAAGAAATTTTAATGTAAATGTGTAACTAATCTTTATGTTTAAGCACTAGTATTATATGGAACTACTAACACAAGAGTATAAAGAACACTGGAATACCTCAAGTAAAGTAGTATTTAGAGTACTGTTTCTTTACTTTGTGCTTTATGTACTATTAGCAATTTTTAGTCCCTTATTTGAAACCCCTTACCGATGGATAGGCCAAGTTATTTTTAAAATAAATTATGCATACGAAGTAAGCGGTAATGGCAGCGGCGATCATACTTTTGCGTACCTAACTTTATTTGTGAATGTGGTTTTAACCTTTGTACTATTTGTTTTCTGGCACATTCTAGACAAAAAACGCAAAAGCTACAATCAACTACGCTACTGGTTTTTAGTATTTCTTCGTATTGTTATTGCTTCTGCCATGCTTCTTTACGGGTTTGTAAAAGTTTTTAAACTTCAATTTCCATCAGCTTCCTTGACACATCTGCTAGACCCTTTAGCTGATTTTTCGCCCATGGGTTTAGCTTGGACCTATATGGGGTTTTCAAAAGGATTTAACGTATTTGTAGGTTTATTAGAAGTGCTCGGTGGTGTACTCTTAATTCCGAGGCGAACACAAACTCTTGGCTCACTTATCGTTATTGGTGTCATGACCCAAGTAGCAGTTATGAATTTCTGTTACGATATTCCTGTCAAATTATTTTCAGTTCATTTAGTACTCATGGCTTCAGTAATTTTTATCACTGACAACCGATTTTTAAATGTATTCATCAAAAATAAAGCGGTAGAAAAATACAAGTATTATCATCCTATTAAAAATACCAAATACCATAAAGTTATTTTTTGGGTTAAATCTATTGGCTTACTGCTTCTTATTAGTTTCATCTCTTTCAATTTTTATACAACAGAAAGTCATCGCAATGAAAACAGAAAAAAACCAGAACTTTATGGTATTTGGGAGGCTATTCATTTTATCAAAAATGGAGACACCCTTCAACCTTTAATTACTGATAATTTTAGATGGCGTTACCTCATTGTTGATTTAAAAGATGAAGCAACTGTTAAAACAATGGATGATGCTAAACATCAATATTATTTTATAACAGATTCAACTTCACAAAAGATAAAGTTGCATCAGCAAAGATCCGAATCTGAAGATTATAATTTCAACTATAAAAAACCAAATTCAGAATTCCTTGAACTCGATGGAATTATGGAATCTGATACCCTACAGATCATATTTTCGAGAAAAGACCACGAAAAATTTAATTTGTACTCCCGTGGTTTTAATTGGATTAATGAACGTCCTTACAATAGATAAGTAGGCATAGGAACACTATTGAGCGCCTAACATAAAGTAAACGAATTAAAAATCTTATCTTACTTATATTGACTATCAAAACCTTGATCTTTATTAGGCTTAAGTGTCCTTAATGATTTAACTACTACATAAAACCCTTGTAACTTTTTTTCGAAGGTAAGGCCATACAAATACTCATCATAAAAGGATTAAAAAGATGCCAACTGACCAAAAGCAAATTGCTAATGATATAACAAAACCAGTTAATCACAAAGCTTTCTTATTCGACCTAATTATTTACATTGCTGTAATGTTCTTGATTAGGGAGCTATATTTTCCAAGTGTAGGTTTTATCATAAACGGACTATTTTGGTCATTGACGACTTTAGTAATGGCTACTTGGAGGATGAAAGTTCGCAAAGTAACGTGGAAAGACTTAGGACTTCGAAAACCAGAAAGTTTCAAAAAAACAGTAGTGGTGACTATCGGAATTTTTGTAGCTATTGTTGTTTCAATAATGGCTTTTGAAATGATAAAAGATTATTTACCATTTTCAGTAGAACAAAAAAATTATTCAGAAAATTCAGCGTCTAAATTTGGCCATCTAAAAGGAAATTGGTCGCTCTTTTTTACTATTATGCCAGCAGTTTTGCTTGAATCGATGTTAGAAGAATTACTAGACAGGGGTTTTCTAATCTATTGGTTTGAGAATTTATTTTCTAAAACGACAATAGCCACAATACTTGCAGTAATTTTACAAGCCCTGATTTTTGGGTTTAGGCATTCATATGATTTGTCAGACAGGTCAATTAGCGTTGGACTTATTGGGTTAGTAATGGGAATTGCTTACGTGAAATTTGGAAGAAATTTGTGGCCTTTAATAATTGCTCATGCCGTCCTGAACACCATTTCTATGGTAGATAGAGTATAAAAATTTGAAATAAATGTAATATGTTCGGATATAAAATACGACGCACAACGAAGCATAATTTAATTGGGCTATGAATGCTTAACCCAATAACAAAGTCACTTTTGGGAGGTTGCCAAATTTTTAAATTTGGCTTTTAAAATAAAGACCACAAAAAAACATAAAAATTCGTAGCTCTGTTTATCCGAAAAATTAGCGTCTTTTTTTACCCTATTTTTCATACACAAGAACCTTGTGCATCATGTTGACCCCTCCTGAATAAAGACTACATAATTCTAAACAGTAGCTTTAAAAACAAAAAACACTGATAATCATACGATTAACAGTGTTTTGTTATGACCTATTTCTAGGTTGGTCGGGGTGGCAGAATGTTCTTAAACCACCCTATACTTTTATAAATCAATAAGTTGAAAATTAAAACTAGTTTTGGTAACCGAATAAGTAACCTTTTTAATAAGGTCTTTTGTTTTGTTTTAATGCTAAGGTAGTGATTTTAAGCATTATGATTTTTAAATATGATCAAAATAAATTAATCGTTACCCTAAAAGACTTTGCTAATGAAAGAAAAAAAATAATCATTCATTTTATAATCTTTAGTACTATTAAAGCAAAAAGTTTTATTAAAATAAAATGCCCCCAGATCTTACCATAACTTACTTACGCTTGGATCCGGTTGGATTTCTTTAGTGTTCGGGTTGATAAACGTTAAGAGGAAA
This sequence comes from Cellulophaga sp. Hel_I_12, assembly GCF_000799565.1. Lineage (NCBI taxonomy): Bacteria > Pseudomonadati > Bacteroidota > Flavobacteriia > Flavobacteriales > Flavobacteriaceae > Cellulophaga > Cellulophaga sp. Hel_I_12. The sequence continues at coordinate 4,008,166 of NZ_JUHB01000001.1, read as the reverse complement.
TCCAACTGGGCGTAACTACTTTTTGTTTTGAATTTCTTTTTTCTTTGCGACCTTCGGGAGTAAAGCAAGTTTGTTTTTGTGGCAACAAAAACACATCTTGCGCCTTCTGACCAAGTCCTTTTTTTGAGCACTAACATAAGTCTCTCTTATCCATAATAAATTGTCCAAGACAAATTTAATTTATTAATTTTAACAAAAATGAAAAGTTTAAAAAATTTAAATTTTGGAGGCAATGAGGTGCTTCAAAGAAGTCAAATGAAAAGTATTTTTGGAGGAACTATTATTTCTGAGGATGATGGCGGTCCAGGTAACGATGCATGCCATAAAGGCATTGAATGTGAATCTAATTATGATTGTAATGCTTATTGTTCAAGATGTAGTTCAGGCACTTGTATAACTTAATAGTTTATTGATTAACAAGAGCGAAGTAATGTTTTAAAATAGCATTTAACTTCGCTCTTTTAAAAAAAATTGTTTATGAATAATTCAAATTTTCTAAGTAAATTTAATTTTTACTTAATATTTTGTTTTTTAATATTAGGATGTAAACAAGATTATAAGAATGGACAATTTCTTTTAAAAGGAAAGTTGACTCCTCCCCACACAACAAAAAAGATCGTTTTATCCTATATAGATACTAGGGGAATTAAAATCAGAGATACACTTCAAATAGTTGATAATAAATTTACTGCAAAAGGGAAAATTAATGGAGCAATTCAAGTTAGTTTGTCTGGAAATACTCTATCCACCTATACCGATGACCCTAATTATACTACCTTTTTTTTAGAACCAAACATTCAAACAACCTTAATTGTAGAAGAAAATAATTTTAAGCAAGCGAAGATTACTGGATCTAAAACACAGAAAGAGGAAGAAGAATTACGAAAAAAAACAGCCGCCTTATATGCTGAAATAGAACCAATACTAGCTGAACGAGACGAATTAGTTAGTAAAGGCGATATGCATTCTAATCGTTTTAAACAACTAGTGATAGAACAGGAACAAAAGCTAGAAAAAATCAGGAAAATAAGATTGAACTTTATAACTAAAAATCCAAGTTCGTTTCTAAGTCCATTTTATTTAAAATGGTATTTTCAAAGTATATCATTAGATTCTGTAAATAAATTGTACAATAGTTTTGATGAAAATATAAAAAATGGATATTATGGAATAGTATTACATGAAAAAATCAAAGCAAGCTCTGTTAAAAGTAAAATTGGTGATAAAGCTGCTAATTTTGAACTACCAGATAAGAATGGAAATATTATATCACTAAGAAATTATGAAGGAAAATATGTTTTGATAGACTTTTGGGCAAGTTGGTGTGGTCCTTGCAGAAAAAATAGTCCAATGCTAAAAGAAGTTTTTCAAAAATTTAACAATAAGGGTTTTGAAGTCATAGGTATTGCTTTAGAGGATGATAAAATGAAATGGCAAAAGGCTATTGAAGTGGATAAGGTTAGTATTTGGGATCATGTCATTGCTGGAAAGGACAATACCCTGGGGGAGGAATATAATTTTAAGGCTATACCTGCTTATATATTAATTGATAAAAATGGATTAATTATAGATCGATTTTTGGGTGAAGACGGTGATATAATTAACAAATTGGAAGAAAAATTAAATTCTTTATTAGGCGCAGGTCATAGAAATTTTTCATCCTAAAAAAACTAACCAGAAAGATTTTTATTTTATTTCTTAGAAAATTGTAAAAGGGGTTTATAGAAAATGATTTTTAAAGAAATAATAAGACAGGCTAGGATTATTGAATGGTGGCTATAAAATTATAAATTTTAATTAACAACAATATTCTTTCGCGAAGAATGGACACATACTTGGGTGTCCCTAATTGTCCAAGACAAATTTAATTTTATAAATTATGTCAATTTTAAAAAGTTTAAATTTTGGAGGTAATGAAGTACTTCAAAGAAACCAAATGAAAAGTGTTTTAGGTGGCAACAATATGCCAAAAATTAAATATGCAACTGATTGTGTATTTGTTGAGGGTGTTTGGCCTCCAGGCTGTCCTTGTACCTCCAATGAAATATGTGATAGAGGTTTTTCTGGTTATGGTCTTTGTATAAATGGACGTTGTCAGTAACTATTTTTTTTAGGGAGAGGGGGTAACTTCTCCCTTTTATTTTTTTAATATTAAAAATTAATAATTAGTTATTACTTAAAATAAATGATTCACACGAATAAAGCTTTTACGCTTTATAAACAACTTATTTCTAAAATCTGTGAGCCAACTTGTTTTCAAAAAATACCCAAACACTATGGAAAGCTAATTTCACTTCAAAAAATACTAGAGGTTTCTGAAACCACCAGAGAAGGCGGTAACTTGTTAGAGCTAAGTGATGCCGCAGAAGCTATTGGTTTTAAGACTATCGGAGTTAAGTTGGAGTTTAATAAACTAAAGGAAGCCCCATTGCCTTTTATTGAGCATTGGAACAAAAAGCACTTTGCAGTGTTTTACAAAATAAAAAAAATGAAGTCTTTGTTTCTGATCTTGCGTATAGTTTAATTACCAATAAGCTCACAAATGAATATAAAACTGTTGATCTAATAAAGCTTTTGTGATAAAATAAGCCCAAAGTAAAATCTTTGGGCTATGAACAATAATTCTTTCGCGAAGAATGGACACATACTTGGGTGTCCCTAATTGTCCAAGACAAATTTAATTTTTAATTTTATAAATTATGTCAATTTTAAAAAGTTTAAATTTTGGAGGTAATGAAGTACTTCAAAGAAACCAAATGAAAAGTGTTTTGGGAGGAAGTGCTATTGTGAGTGTAGATGGCGGTAACAGTGGATGTAAATCAGGAGTATTGTGTACTGAAGACTCTGATTGCAACGACGGCGGAGGAGCTACTGCATGTTTTTGTGGCACTACGAGTATATGCGGGTCCAATTAAAACATAAAATGCTAATAATTAATTAAATTTGAAAGGTACTGGGGTAGAAGATATTCTCAGTACTTTTCAATTAATTACTGTATTTAAGTGATATAAATGTTAAATAAAGGTTTAAAAAATAATAGCGATGTTAATAATATTAAATAAATGGATTACACTCATTAATAATTTCAACTACCAATTTTTGCTATTAACCATATTAGTTATGTTAGCATTAAGTTGCGAGAACAAAACGATTACAAACCAATTCTTTATTAATGGGAAGTACAAAGGGAACGATGATACTAAATTAAGACTAGTTTACACAGATATTGATCAAAATTTGGTTATAGATACTATTCCTTTGGTTAATGGAGGTTTTACAGCAAAAGGTTTCATTCAAGATATCACTTTTGCCAAAATACTTACTCTTGAAGATATTCCAAACAGACATAGTCGAATATCCTTTTTCATAGAACCTGGTGAGACTCAAATAGAATTGGAATCAGGCGCTTTTGAAAATGCAAATGTCAGCAGTGGAAATACCCAAATAGAATATGAAATTTTAAACAAATTAGAAAGGCCGATATATAATAGAATTGATGGATTAATTTTATACCGGGACTCAATATTGAATAAGCAGTACGATGATAAAAATTCTAAAGTCCTATTAAAAAGAAAAAAAGAAATTTCCCATGAAGTGCAAAATAAACTTGATAGCATCAAGTCTATTCGACTTAATTTTAGTACTGAAAACCCAAATTCGCTATTAAGTGGATTCTATGTTGGTCTTATGTATTTAAGAAAACTGCCCATTGATTCGTTAATGTATTATAATAAGCGTTTTGGTGAAAATGTAAAGAAAAGCCTTTTTGGTAAAATGCTTGAACAAGGATTACTCGAAAAAAGTATTACATCTAAAATTGGAGATAAAGCTCCTAGTTTTTCTTTAAAAAATGTTCACAATGAAACTGTAAAGCTCGAAGATTTTAAAGGTAAATACATATTAATTGATTTTTGGGCCAGTTCATGTGTCCCGTGTAGAAAAGCTAGTCCTAAATTAAACAATTTGTATAAAAAATTTCATCCAAAAGGGGTAGAGTTTGTTGGTATAACTAGTGATTCACAAATCAGCACTTGGAAAAAGGCTATAGCAAAGGACAAAACAACCTTATGGCATCATCTCCGTCTTGGAAAAGAAAGTACTTCAATTGGTATGAAATATAATGTCCAAATAATTCCTACCTATATTTTAATTGATACAAATGGGGTAATAATTGGTAGATTTAATAGCAGTTCAGACAATAATCTTAATCTAATTAGTTTAGAAGCTAAACTTGAAAGTCTTTTTGTTGACATCTAAAACTTGTGACAATTATATCTATTCCGAAAGTAAAAAGCTTTCCTCTAACTTCTGCATATCTTCACTAACCTTTCTCTCGATTACTTTAGCATAAATCTGTGTGGTGGTGATTTTTGAATGCCCCAATAGTTTAGACACTGTTTCTATAGGAACACCATTACTTAAGGTAACCGTTGTAGCAAAAGTATGCCTGGCGATATGGAAGGTTAAATTTTTAGTTATTCCACATAAGTCTGCTATTTCTTTTAAAAAGGAATTTAATTTTTGATTTGATATTGTTGGAAAAAGTTTAGACCTTAATACAGATTCTGGATGTGTTTCATACTTTTTAATGATGCAAAGCGCTTTTGAGAGAATTGGAATTTTCATGGGGACACTAGTCTTTTCCCTTTGCGCATAAATCCATTGCTTACCATCAACACCAGTGCATAAATTTTTAGTAGATAAGTGCATCACATCACCATAAGATAATCCTGTGTAGCAACTAAAAACAAACAAATCTTTAATCAGTTCTAATCTGGCAATCGTAAATCGCTTGCTTTCTATGGCTTGTAATTCTTCTAATGTTAAATAAGTTCTTTCTTTCTTTTCGTATTTGGCTTCAAACTTTATAAAAGGATCTTTACTTAGCCATTCCATTTTATAAGCAAGGCTAACCATTTTTCTAAGACGTTCAATGTGTTTCATGACCGTATTGTTACCCATAGACTTTTGACCTCTTAAATACCGTTCAAAATCAATTATGAACTTATAATTCAACTCACTTAAGAACATATCCGTAGTGCTATGTTTTTGCTTTAGAAAAAGAAAAATATACTTATGGGTGGTAAAATAGTTCTTCTGTGTTCCCCACCGTAGCGTTGATTTCATATGCTCGTTATGGTACTTGATAATATCTGTGAGTGCATACCTATTTTCATCTGTTCCTAGAAAGTGTGCTTTAAGAAGATCTGAAGTAACAAACTTTTTTTCTTTCTTTAGATTTTGATAGATTTCAAAGAGTTGAGAATTTACTTGTTTAAGATAGGTGTTGACTTTCTTAGTATCATCACTTAATCCTTTTAATCGATTCTTCTTTGCGTCCCAATCTGAAATTAAGAGTTTTTGTTTTAGAGAAAGCTCTGCTCTTTTTCCATTTACTGTAATTCGGACATAAAGGGGTGCTTCTCCATTTTTGGCACTGGCAAGTTTTAGCCAAAACAGAATACTGAAGGTGTTTAAAGTTTTCATACGTTTTTGTTTTAAAAATTGAACATTAAAACAAAAGTCAAATCAAAACATTCGGTTACCTTTTTTATACATTTTAAAACTAGGTAACCGAATAGGTCACATTTTTAATCAAATCAAACCAAATTAAATGATTGTCCTAAAATCACAAAAGCTTGATAATCATACGATTACCAAGCTTTTATTCCTATTTGAATTACTAAAAAGTCGGGGTGGCAGGATTCGAACCTGCGACCTCCGCGTCCCAAACGCGGCGCGATAACCGGGCTACGCTACACCCCGAAAAAATATTTTTCAGGCTGCAAAGATACAACAATACTTAACACTACAAAGATTTAAAAATAAAAAAAGGAACTTATAAAATAAGTTCCTTTTTATCATCTGAATGTGATCTTTTAATGCCTATCTGTATAGTGTAAAATGCCCAACATATCGTTGCTTATCCTTGTCATTGGCATTCACCACATACCAGTAATCTCCTGTTGGAACCTCGTTTCCTTCATAGGTACCATCCCAAGCTCTAATTTGATCTAAAACCGCCACTACACGACCGTATCTATCATAAATTTTGACTTCTATAAAAGGAAAATACTGTCGATTTTTCGGTGACCACATGTCATTTATATTATCTCCGTCAGGAGTAAAGAAATTTGGAATTTCTACCATGGTATCAAAATCAAACGGTAAGGTAACCATAGCGACACAACCTCTTTCATCCTCCACCCGAACCACCACATTGGCATCCATGGTAATAGTAAACACAGCATCTGTCGTTGCCGGTTGATCTTGGAACGTATATACATAATTACCATACCCACCGCTTGCCACCGCTGTTATTTCATCAGGACCTGTTTTAGACACAGACAAAGACAAAGGTAAATAGGCATCTATAGTAAAGCTTACTTGATCCATACAGCCATTACTATGGTAAATATAAACAGTATGATCACCTGCTGGTAAATCTCCAAATGTTCTTGTCGTCGTGGCATTGGCCATATCGTCAACATCCAAACTAAACAATAATTCTGGAACTAAAGATTCGTCGGTCATGGCAATACTGACAGTGCTATTTGGAAAAATACCCTCACAGCCATACTGCGGAATAGCCTGTGCTGCTAAATCCACACCTAATCCAATAGTAACAACTCTTTCTGCGGTACAGCCATTAAAATCCCGTACATAAATGCGGTACGATGCACCACCCTGAAGATTTTCAAACAATAAGTTATCATTTCTTAAATAGCCCTGATTTGGGTCACTAGGATCTGGTAAAGCAAAACCTGGGCCTTCTACTCTTGTTTCGTAATACCGCACAAAAGTGGTCGAATCAATAAAAGGAGTTCCTCCAATAATCGTTATTTGAGCTTCGCCATCATAAGCGTTTAAGCATATTTCAGGTTGTGTAACCACATTTGAAATAGCTAAAGTATCAGGTTCTGTAATCGGTGCTACTGGCACTAACTCACCACAACCCTTATCATCCTTAATCAAAATCTCGTAGTTTGCGCCTGCTGGAAGATTTTCGAACGTGAACACATTAGGATTGCTCGGATCACTAAAGAATTCATTAAAATTAGGATTAATGGCAAACTGCACTAGACCTTCACCACCACTGATTATTTCAACCCTAATACTACCATCTGTTTCTCCATTACAAGAAATATTAGACGTTGTAATATTATAAACAATAGGATCAGGACGAGCCACAACCAAAGGCCCTTCAACATCACCACAGGATATACCACTGGTCACCGCAATGTAATACACCCCTTCTGATAAATTTTCAAATGTACCATCGTCTTGAGGTCCCCGTACAATAGTTGCTGAGGGATCAGGATTAAATGCGGTATACATAGAAAGTGCAGGTGCTGGATTGCCTAAATATAAAGTATACAGCTCGTTACCAATACCTCCCGACGAAAAAGATTCTATTCGACCATCACTTTCTGTAGCGCAAGAAATATCGTCTGGTAAGTTAGCCACTAAATCAATCGCTTGCGCATCAACAAGAGTAATACCTTCTGATCGTAAACTTGTACACGCACCAGCCCCACCTACTTTACGGACATCATATTGATAAAAACCTTGATCTCCGTCTATGAGTACTGAATTACCTACGATTGGAATAAAAGGGTCAGTACTAGCTGCCGAAATTGATCGGTATTCGTAAGTAAAGCCTAGCTCGGGATTTTCAATACTTAAACGCATCTGTCCTTGCCCACCACAACCTGGAGCTCTCACTTGAACTAATTTAGGATCTATGGGTGGTGGCGGAACTACATAATAAGGGACACTTACACCAACACATTCAAAACTTGAGGATACTTCTATGGCATACCACCCCGCACTTATAAATCCACTTGAAACCCCATCAAAAGTAGGGGTATCTTGTAGTCCACTTCTTGAATTTATATCGGTGTTATCGTTACTGTTTAAGTATAATAATTGATATTTATACCCAAATCCAGGAACACCTCCACTAGCGCCAGCCGTTGCAGTTGCACTAGTACCGGTTGTCGTATCAAAGGCTTCTAAAACAGCATTATTTCCATCCGGACATATTAATCCTTGAGGTTCGCGAATACCAACCACTATAGTGTCTACAGGACTTAAGGTAATATCGACAGCGCTTGAACATTGTTCAATGTCTCTTATCTCAATTTTATAATTTCCACTAGTCAAGCCTAAGAATTGATTAGCCGAACCAAAAGCTATTTCTTCAGAATATAAAATACCTGCTATAGAAATAGTACCTGAGGTATCTTCTTTTAACAATCGGAATTCATAGGGGAAGGCATCCCAACCACCTATACCTGTCGCTACAATGTTTCCAGCGTTATCATTACAACTCACATTATCAATTTCTATAGCCGTAACGGTTAATGCGCCATTTGGTGTTCTTATGTTTGCTACATTACTAATATTTGAACATTTTGGAAGACCAATAGCTCTTACGCGTACATAAAAATTACCTCCTGGTAACCCTGTAATTTGTGCATCATCACCATTTACATCTGGGTAATTACCGGTATCAAAAGTACCAGATGCTAGGGATGTGGTTTGGGTTAGATCATCACTTCTATACACATCATACGCGTAAACTCCTGAATAATTGGATACATTGATAAATAATGCACCATTGGTATCACCAAAGCACTGAATAGGATTTGCCTCTCTTATACTTACTGAAGGAAGTATAGGTTCAATAACAGTATGTCTTGGCATAGGATATAAACAGCCGGTAACATTATCTCTCACCACAAATAAATATTCACCACTATTTGGTAAATTAATATCTACAAATGAAATTCCAGCACTATTAGAAACATCTGCAACAGGGGTCGCCGATGTTGTTAAAATGGTGAAATCAATGGTTCCTGTCACGGTAATTCGTACTACTTCTGGATCTTCACAATTTAAAGCTGTGCTCACCAACAAGGTACTTTGCACCTCTGAAGGTGGCGCTATTGCCGGAAGTGTAAATTCATCCCTACACCCATTACCATCAATAGCATAAACCGTTATAGTTTGTGTAGAGCCATCATCAATTATTTCAAAGGTATTAGAGGTTTGATAATTTGCATAACCCGTAATACTGTATTGGTATCCAGATCCGAGGGTTCCTATTTGGTCAATATTTACGGTAATGATAGAAGAACTGAATCGGTTTGCTCCTATTTCACAGGTAAATGGTGTACTTGTTGCCGATATTTCAAAAACGGGAGGATTTGTAATATTCAAGATACTAGATACCGTAGTACAGCCCTTGTTGGTTATTACCTCAACTTGATAATCGCCTTCTCCTAAATTGTTAAAAACACCAGTCGCATTATTGGCTACTACGGTCGCCGTAGTGATATTTGTTAAGATAAAGTTTATAGGGCCATCAACATCAGTACCTGCCTGAAGCGTTATAGAAATACTTCCGTCGTTAGCACTATGACAGCTTATATTTTCAACTGTTTCGGTATTAATGATTGGTGGTATCGCTACATCTAGATTCACTGGAACCGTGAACGCACAGAAACCTGCTCCGTCATTTACCAAGTTATCAGTCACTAAAACTAAGTAATTTCCAGGACTTTGATTTATAAATACGCCTGTATTGTTCGTGGGCACACCACCTATTGCATTTCCTAAACTATCCTGTAATTCAAATACAAAATCACCACTACCACCATTGGTTGTTACCGTAATGGTTCCATCAGCATTATTACAAGTAGGTAAGGCTGTAAACTCTCCTGTTCCAGATAAAAATTCATACACCTCGGCAATCCCTGCTCCTACGCACCCATTCGCATCGACAACATCTACTACATAAGTTCCTGGCGTACTTACGGTATACTGGGCTTCCCAAAGATTTGCAAGGGCATTAAATACGCCAAACTTACTTTCTCCATTAAGGGTAAAACTGGGTGTTGTTACCCAAGCTGGCATAGACACGGTAATATTAAATGATGATGCGGATGCCGCACATTGATTATCAACATTAACAATTGGTGCTGGCAAAGGTGGTTGTAATAAAATTATATCTTCAGATACGTTAAAAGTACAGTTTCGCCCATCTTTTACCCAAATATCATAAGCAATCCCCAATAAACTTCCAGGTAAAACTGCTGTATTACTGGCCGTAAAATCATCGGAAGTATCTAATGGTGTTAATGTTCCATCACTATCTACTGGACTACCTGCCGGTACAAAAGCATAGGTATACGGACCACCATCGCCTCCACTACCACGAACCGTAAGCTGCCCTAAAGCATTACAATTTGCGGGAAGGTTTGAAATTATATCTATTTGAGGGATATTTAGAATAACATTTATTGAAGTAGCATCGGTACACGAATCTGAATCAGTGACTAAAATGATATAATTACCAGGAGTAATATCAAAAGTCCCAGAGTACGTAGAACCTACACCCCCAATTAAACCCGTTGGCGAATCAGTAAGTAAAACTGTATTTGTTAAAGGGTTTATCAATTCAATTACTAAGTTTGGTCCTAAGAAATCAGTCACTGTAAAATCAACTCTTCCGTTTCCAAAATCATCACAAAATACAGGGGGAGATGTCGCTGTAACGTCTAAAGCTGTAGAACCCTCCACTGGAGGTATTACTTCAAAATAAATACAACCTGTGCTTACATCAGTAACCTCAACCGTGTAGGTAACCCCATATTGTAATCCATTAAACGTATGACGTCTTGGAGGGCTATTTGGCGTGACAGGTGCGCTCGGATCGCCTACCAAGCGGATTAAAAAATTAGGCCCTACCCCACCAATAATTTCTACAGTATTTGAAAAACCAGCTACATTACAACCCGGTGGTATTACATCTGGAACCACACTTAAATCGGTTTGAGCAATAGTAACAGCATCTGAATCGCTACACCCTAAGGCGTCAACGGTTCTAACGATATAATCGCCAGGTATTAGGGCTGCATCAGTGATGGTTTCAGAGGTGCTTGCCGTAGGGCCAACACGCACTATTTCGTTTCCGAAAATATCTGAAACTATATACGTAAAGTTTGGGGTTCCATCACTTACGCTATTGATGACAATACTTCCTGCACTAGAGCCGGAAGCACTACAATTAGCATCTATCGCCGTAATTACTGCATTCGGGGCAGCATTAGGGCTTGTTGGAATTGTTAATGACAAGCCAGAAGTTAAACAGCCTCTAGCGTCGCGTACGGTATAATTATAAGTTTGTCCTGCTGTTAAGCCAGTATATACGGTCTGTGAACTAAAGTTCCCAGTATTTTCAAAATCAATTTCAAAGGGTGGTAATCCACTAGTTGCATCTGGAATTATACGCATACCGCCACTGTTAGGATCGCTACAACTGGCAGGTATTGGGTCTGCCGAAGCAAGAATGTTCACAGGATCCATGACATCTAGTGGTTCTGAAAGTGCCACACAATTTTCGTTGTCCGTGACTCTAAACACATAGTTTCCACCCACGGTTACCGGATATAAAAATGAGTTTGCTGTAAAGGCTTGTAGGGGTCCAAAAGTTACTCCATTATCAGTACTTACCTGATATTGCTTTGGTGTTATATTTGTTAGATACCCGTTTGATACGTTAACCCTGATTTGACCAGGAGATCCTCCGCATGGTATTTCTACTTCCGTAGCAATACTCACGCGCAATTGTCTATTAATTGTAATGGATATTGTATCCGTACAGTTATTTGCATCTCTAACTTGCATGATATGGGTGCCAGGTAACAAGTTTGTAAACGAAGGACTAGCTTGATACGAACCACCATCTATTCGATAGGTATAGGCCGGAGTACCCCCTGTTGCGGCAACAGTTACAGAAGCACCGGAAACCGGCTCGTAACATAAATTCGAAGAAACGATACTTATGGTGGGTGAATCTAAAGGAGTAAGTTGAAATTCAAAGGTATCTGTACAGCCTTCTGAGTCTATGACGGTTAATATATAAGGATTGGCGATGGTAGAAGCTATTGTTAAATTCCCAAAAGTTCTATTACTTGTTGGACCAACCGTAGTTCCATTAGGGTATTGTAAGGTATACCTATTACCGCCCCAACCCCCAGTAGTATTCGCTACTACCCTACCAATATTACCGTTTGCACAAGTCATTGGCGTAATCACTGGGTTTAAAACAAAGGCTGCTGCTGCTTCTATAACAATTGTCGCTGTATCTGTACAACCTGTATCCACATCGGTAACCGTAATGGTATAGGTGCCAGCGCCTCTTGCTACTAGGTCTACTTCGGCTGTATTTTGAGCTGCACTAACCGGTTCTGCGTTGATTTGATAGGTATAGTTGGTACCAAAACCATCTATGACAAAAGTACCGCTACCATCTGTAGCACCTGCACATACTCTTTTATCTCCATCAGATTTAGCTCGAGCCCTAATAGAACTTACCACAACGGGTGTAAAACTTTCAGTATACACACAACCGTTCACATCTTGTATTTCAAAAGTATAGGTGGTTGATGTACTTAGGCCCGAAAAGGTGTCAATAGCACCATTATCAACGGCTGTAGGGCTAATAATCCTATAGTTTGCAATACTTGCACTGCCAGTTGCTACTAATTGCACATCGGTTGTTCCCAAGGCACAATTAATATTACTTTGAACAAAATCTAAATTGGTGGGAGGATCTACGGTATCAATTACAATATTCGTAAGCTCTAGTCTACAACCACTATCATCTCTTATAATAGGCGTATAGGTTCCAGGAGGCAGGTTTGTAAACGATGCGCTTGTAAAAAAATTAATTCCATCTACACTATACTGAAACCCAGTACCTGAACCTCCACCAGCACCGGCAAAAAGAATGCTTCCTCCATCGGTACCTCCTGAAGCATTACAGGTCTGATTTGATAATTTACTAGCATTTCCGGTTACTGTTGCTTCACTAGTGACAGTAACGCTAGGCAAAATCATAGTACATGAAAAACTACCTTGTTCATACCTAACTTCTAGAGTGTTATAGGTTCCGTCGGCCACAGATATTCTAGTACTTGCCACCCAAGGATCACTGCTGTTTGTTCTATACGATAAATTATAACCCCTAGCGTTTATGACATTAAAATTAATTTTTGCACCCCCATTGGTACAGGTTCCATTTATTCCAGTTGCTGTTACCACTGGTGGACTTAATTCTTGCACATTGGCAGATGCGGTTATGGTGCACCCGTTGGCATCGGTTATTAAAAAATTATAATCTCCTGAAGCTGAAACAGAATGCGTAGTTTGTCCTGTAAATGGGGCACTCGAAGGCCCACCGTTCACCGTATATGTATAAGGCCCTGCACCTCCAGAAGTTCTAACAATAATTGGAACACTAGTGATAGTAGAACATCCAAAACTAGTATTTACTTCCGTGGATGCTGCTAAAGGAAACAAGCCATCACCAATAACGATAGGGGCTCCATTCACATCTACATCTTGTCTTGGCGCAGCAATACCATTCGCAATATCACCTCTACATTGTTGTGTTTCTACCTGAATGCTGTAGCTACCAAAACCAACCGCCGCAAATGTATAGGTATTACTAGCTATAAAAGAGGTAAATTCTTGTGGAAAACCATTACTATCTAATAAGGTATACTTGTAAGGTCCTGGAACGTCATTCACTAAAACTGAGATGCTTCCATTATCGCCAAAACAATTGGCGTCCACAAAATTCACATCAATATCAATTTCTCTTGACTCTATAACGATTGGATCGTAAGGGTATTCACAGGTATTTGGTGTATTTCTTAGCCTAGCTTTAACAATATAAGTACCAGGTTGTAAACCATCAAAAATGGCACCTTGCCATGCTCCAAAACCAGTTCCGTTATCTATCGCGTATTCATAGGCACTCGATAGATTGGTTATTTGGATTCTTCCATCAACGCCGCATATAAAATCTCTTTTCACAAAGGTTTGGGTAATGATACTTTTTTTCACCTTAATATAGAAGTATGATCCCCCATCTACCCTAACTCTATATTCAGCCCCTGTTGCGGCTGAAATGGTATTTGGATTTAATGTTAATGTAGCGCCACTACCAGCAGCCACCCACGAACCTGTGCATGTATAGGTAGGACATTCTTCATCTATATTAAAACTTGGGCATGAAGCTGTGGTTAAACGTTGCCATTCATAACTGCCATAAGCTTGATTCAGGGCTATTACTCTATTATCAAAATTTCCACATAAATTAAAACGAGCCAAGGTCGCTCCATCATTAGAGCAGGTCGTTGTGATATCGGCATTCGCCACAATGGTTGCAAAAAAAGGAGCTGGAGCTGCAGTATTCTCTTTATTTTGAAAAGTTCCAAGAGAAGGTTCTGCGGTTTTTATATTTTTTGAAGGGGTACGTAGCGATGTGACTAGGTCAGTAGAAACCTCACTTATAAAATCAAAAGTGGTATTACTTGCTACTAATGAGCTAAGTATCAAACAAAAAACAATGGATACATAGATGTACCAAGGTTGCCTTGATTTTTTGGGTTGCATAGGTATAGTAGGTTAAAAAAAATACTGTAAGACTTGGGATCAAAAAATATTTTTTCGCGTAATTATTTAAACTTATAAATTCTAGTTATCTTTAAAAAAATTTTATTCCATATTAAATCTAACGACAAGTTATGAAAAAAATTGCTATAGCCCTCTATTTAATCGTTGTAACGCTTAATAGCTCTTGTGCTCAGGAAACTGAAAACAAAGTCTCTGAGACCGAAAATCCACCATTCTCAGCGGAGTTATATGTCGATGGCCTACAGCTACCATGGGGCTTAACCATGATGCCAGATAATAGTTTATTAATTACTGAAATTGATGGAAAAGTCATTCATTTTAAAGACAAAATAAAAACTGAAATTTCAAATATTCCTGAAATTTACAGAAGGGGTCAAGGGGGTTTAATGGATATCGCTTTGCACCCAAATTACGAAGAAAATGGTTGGATCTATATTACTTATGCCTCTGAAGGTGAAGGTGAAGAAAAAGGTGGGAATACAACTTTAATGCGAGCTAAACTAAAGGATAATGCCTTCATAGAAAAGCAGCTTTTATATAAAGCCACTCCAAATACCACAAAAGGGCAACATTTTGGTTCAAGAATAGTTTTTGACAACGAGGGATATTTGTATTTTTCAGTTGGAGATAGGGGTGATAGAGATGTAAATCCACAAGACATTACCCGTGACGGAGGGAAGATATATCGCTTAAATGATGATGGTAGCATTCCTAGTGACAATCCGTTTGTAAACACGGATGGGGCAAAAAAAGCTATTTATAGCTATGGCCATAGAAATCCACAAGGATTAGTAAAAAACCCTGAAACTGGAAAAATTTGGAATCACGAACACGGACCTCAAGGTGGGGACGAGATTAACATCATAAAAAAAGGAGCAAATTTTGGTTGGCCCTTAATTACCTATGGCATTAATTACAGTGGAACGCCTATTACAGACAAAACAGCCATGGAGGGTATGGAACAACCATTGCATTATTGGGTACCATCTATTGCGCCTAGTGGTATGGCATTTATTTCAACGGATAATTACAAAGGAATGAAAGGGAATTTATTAGTTGGTTCTTTAAAATTTCAATATTTGGAACACCTCGTTATGAAGGATGACAAAGTGGTCAAAAGAGAAAAATTACTTCCTGAAATAGGAAGAGTTCGCGATATTAAAGAAGGAAAAGACGGTCTTATATATATTGCCGTTGAAGGAAAAGGAATTTATAAATTAGTTCCGAACAATTAAATAACGGCAAAACAATAGTAGAATTTTGGTGTGTATTTTAAATAACTTAAGTCAAAATTCTACTTTCTTTTTTTAATCCGTTTTAGTGCTTTTTACTCCATAACAAATCTTAACGAAAAAAAATATGAAATTATTTTTAATAGCCTATGTTGTTTGTACCGCTCTACTTTCTGCCATTTTATTTCAGGATAAGGAGCTTGAAAAAAGTATGGAAAGAGGTAGGGATATTTATAATGATTTTTGTGTGAATTGCCACTTAACACAAGGAGAAGGCGTAGCTCATACTTTTCCGCCCTTAGCCAAATCTGATTACTTAATGCAGCAAAGAGAGAACAGTATTAGAGGTATCAAATACGGGCAAAGTGGAGAAATTAAAGTAAATAACATTACTTATAACGGGGCCATGCCGGCTATGGGCTTAAGTGACGAGGAGGTCGCGGATGTCATGAATTATATTTCAAATTCTTGGGGTAATGTTTCCAAAAAGATAGTAACTCCAAAAGAAGTTGCCTTAATGGCTAAAGAATAATTTACCCTACTTACTGAAGGCATCTATGGCTTTTTTAACAGAACCATGTATTTTTAATAACTTGGCAGCCTCTTCATAACTAATTCCTAAGCCTTCAACAATATATCTCGTTCCGCGATCAACTAACTTGTCGTTACTTAATTGCATGTTCACCATTTTATTCCCTTTAACTCTACCTATTTTTATCATGAGTGCGGTAGAAATCATATTCAATACTAATTTCTGAGAAGTACCACTTTTCATTCGTGTACTTCCGGTAACAAATTCTGGTCCTACATTTACTTCTAAGGGAATATCTACGGCTTTTGCTAAGGGAGATTCTGGATTGTTGGTAATACAAGCGGTAAGAATTCCTTTTTCTTTACAGGCCTGTACTCCTGCAATTACGTAAGGGGTTGTGCCTGAAGCTGCAATACCTACAACCACATCTAATGCATTTATGTTATGAACTTCTAAATCTAACCAGGCTTGTTTGGTATCGTCTTCTGCATTTTCAACAGCTTTTCTAATGGCGGTATCGCCACCGGCAATAATACCCACAACCCGCTCATGGGGTAATCCAAAAGTTGGTGGAATTTCAGAAGCATCTAAAATCCCCAGTCTTCCGCTAGTACCTGCTCCTATGTAAAATAGTCGTCCACCTTGGTTAAATCTTTCCGCTAGCGCATCCACCAATAGCGCTATTTGAGGTATCACTAAGGCTACGGCATCTGCTATTTTTTTATCTTCATTATTTATACTAGCAAGTAAGGTAGTCGTATCCATTTTCTCCAAATCTGTGTAATTTGAAGGAGTTTCGGTTATTTTATTATAATTCATAGGTTTACAACAATCGGAGGTTTTGCGTTCTAAAATTTTCCAAGACACCATCCTCAGGGTTTAGTTCTGTAATCATGGTATGTATAGCATTAATCCCACAAGTTTTATAACGCTGTTTTGAGTTTAATTTTTCGGATATCGACAAAAGTACTGTTTTCTTTGAAGATTTAACTATTGCTTTTTTAACCTGTACACTTTCAAAATCAAATTCGGTCAATCCAAAATCCACATCAACATACCCCGTACCAATAAAACTAAAATCTACATTAATCTCTAAAAGTTGCAGAATAACACTGGCACCAATTGAAATTTGAGATTCTTTTGACAGTCTTCCTCCAATAAAAATAACATCAACTCCTTTTTTTCTTAACAATTCTAGAGCGACCACAGGGCTGGTGGTAAAACAAGTAATTTCGAGCTTATTGGGTATTAACTTTGCTAATTCAAAACAGGTTGTTCCACCGTGTATTAAAATTATATGTCCAGGCTTAATCAAAGACAAGGCTTTTGTTGCAATTTTTATCTTATCAGCTTGTGCGTAAATATTTTCATTGTACTTGGCTAAATTAGTATAGCCCAAGGCAATGGCACCACCATGCACTTTTTTTAGTTGCTTAGCAGTATCAAGCTCTTTGACATCTCTGCGGATGGTATCAATGGAAACATTGAGCTTTTCCGCCAAATCAGTTAATAAGACACGATTGTGTAGTTCAACTTCACTAACAATCATTTTATGTCGTTCTTCTTTTAACATTTAAAACAGTCATTAGTTTGCCCCTAATGTAAAACAAAATTATAAAAAATTTCACCAAATGCCGTTTTATGCTGTGTTAATTAATACAGAATTAAAAAACGCATAAAACAGCAAATATGTATTTTTTTTTATATTTTTGAAAGGTTAGAAGTATTTTCTTTTTTTACTTAAAAAAATACGAATCAATAGGATAGCTAATTTTTAAGGAAAATTTTATAGTATTAACTTTTATTTTAAACTAACTCTTTTTTTATGAAAAAAATGATTTTAATGAAGGGAAGATTACATGTAAAGCTATTAACATTGGCTTTGTTTGTACTTAGTACCGTTGCCTTTGGGCAAACTAACAAGTATTCCTTTAATGGAATCGTTACAGATAATGCGAACGGCCAGCCCATACCTGGTGCTTCCGTATTTATTGAGAACACTAGTTTTGGTGGGGTGAGTGATTTTGATGGAAAATATGATTTTAGTGCAAATTTAACTTCTGGCGACTATACCTTAGTCGTAAGTTATTTGGGCTTTTCTACCAAAAAAATTAAATTTTCCACATCAAGTACTACTATCGAAAATAACATAAGCTTAAATGAAGATTTATTAAGTTTAGATGAAGTTGTAGTCACAGGGAACACCATAGGCGTTAATAAACGAACCCTCGGTAATGCTATATCAACAGTGAAAGCGGAAGACTTAGTAAATAATGGCGCTACCGCAGTTGATCAGGCTATTTCAGGAAAAATTTCTGGTGCTTTGGTTCAACAGAATTCTGGAGATCCTGCTGGTGGTATTAGTATACGCTTGAGAGGTCCAAGTACCGTATTAGGAAATTCTGATCCTCTATATATTGTAGATGGTATCATTATTAGTAACTCGAGCAGTGAATTAATTGATTTGGGTGGTAATGCCCAAAACAGATTAGCGGATATTAATCCAAACGATGTTGAACGTATTGAGATTATTAAGGGCGCTGCTGCTGCTGCTATTTATGGCTCTCGAGCGAGTAATGGTGTGGTGCAAATTTTTACCAAAAGAGGAAAGAGTGGAGATCCAAAATTTTCATTCTCTTCAAATGTGAGGGTTAATGAATTACGACAAAAAATAGCCTATAATACAACGGAGTTAGCTTGGGTTGACGCAGCAGATCGCAATAATTTACAAACCGTCCCTGTGCAACGCTATGATTTACAAGATAGTTTCTTTGGAACTGGTTTTGGTTTAGAAAATAATTTATCTGTAAGCGGTGGAACCGATAAAACATCTTATTACTTATCTGCATCTCAACTAGATAATGAAGGTATTATCGTTAATTCTGACTTTAAAAGAGTCGGATTTAAAGCAAATATCACGCAAAAAGCATTTGATTGGTTAACTATTACTGGTGGCTTTAACTATGTCAGAAGTACTAGTAACGATATCCCAAACGGTGGTATCAATAGTGCCTATGGCGCTATTACTGGATTTTTGTTCAGTGAAAACTCAGTAAACCCTAATCCAGATGAATCGGGTGTTTACCCTGTGACTTCCTTATTAGTTCCAAGAACTAATCCATTGGAGGCTGTAAACAGATTTGATTTCGGACAAAAAACAAATAGATTTATCACCAGTATTGCATTAAATGCTGATATTACCGAAAAACTTTCTGCAAGTTATACTTTAGGGATTGATTATTTTAATCAGTCAGCAACTGCTTTTATTCCTATTAATAATACCTCTCCAAATCCAAACGGATTTGCAAGACGTTCTGATATCAACAACTTTCAATACAATAGTGATTTAAACTTAAGTTATAAAACGCCAATTTCTGATGCTATTAGCGCTACAACTACCGTTGGTGGCTCATGGCAATATGAAGAATTTGATCGAATTGGGATTAGTGCTGATGGATTACCTCCGATCGTACAGACTGCAGAAACAGGTAGTATTTTGGCCCAAGGTGAAAGCAGATCACAAATCTCTTACTGGGGCGGATTTATTCAACAGTCCTTTAGTTTTAAAGATAAATTGTATGTCAATGGTGCCATTCGTATGGATGGCGCATCTACCTTTGGTTTAGATGAAAGAAATCAATTGTTCGCAAAAGCAAGTATTTCTTATATCATGTCTGATGAAGATTTTTGGGAAGAAACTTTTGGCGATACTTTTAATGTGTTTAAACTAAGAAGTTCTTGGGGTCAAGCAGGAAATTTAACCGCTTTATCTGCATTTCAAAGATTTACAGTGCTAAGTCCAGATGCCATAAACGGAACTACTAGCCTTATTCCCAGCACACAGCAAGGAGATTTAAATATAGCTCCTGAGCGTCAAGATGAAATAGAACTTGGTTTTGATGCTGGTTTCTTAAATAATAGATTAGGGGTTGAATTTACCTATTACAAACAAAATGTTACCGATTTATTGTTACCCATAGAATTATCGCCATCTACTGGTTTTGGTTCTAGAATTCAAAATATAGGAAATTTAGAAAATAAAGGTATTGAACTCTTGTTAAGAGGAACTCCTTTTAAAACTAAAGATTTTTCTTGGGATGTCACGGCAACTTATTCCAGTAATGATAATGAAGTAACTAAAGTAGCGGGTGGAGGACAATTTGCTTTAGGAGGTAGTTTTTCTACCAATTTTGTTATTGAAGGAGAGCCTCTTGGTGTATTCTACCGTCAATATTATGCCAGAAATCCAGATGGAAGCTTATTATTAGATGCCAGCGGATATCCGCAAACTGAAAGAGGTAATACTACTACGGGTGAAATTGGAAGAAACGCTGCTGGACAGCCAACAGGCTCTGCGTTAAGTAAAGTAATTGGAGACCCAAATCCAGAATGGTTTGGCTCTTTAATTAATGAATTTACATATAAAGATTTTGGTTTTAGAGTTCAATTTGACGCCGTTCAAGGCTATGATATTTTTAACTGGAACAGGCGCTTAATGGATAATAGACTTTTTGGTGGAGGAGCTAATTACGGTCAAGAATTAGCCGGTAATCGATTAAAAAACCTTGGGCAAGCACAAGCAAATATTTTTGAAGAATTCGTAGAAGATGCTTCGTTCGTTAAACTTCGAGAATTAGCTGTTACCTATAATCTTAGGTCCCCTTTTAAAAATGTGAACAATATTCAATTTAGTTTAGTGGGTAGAAATTTAGTTTCTTGGGACAGTTACTCAGGATGGGATCCAGAAATAAACTCAGCAGGCCAAAGTAATGGTGTACGAGGGTTCGACTTTGCAGGTGTTCCAATTCCGAGAACATATCAAGTAGGTGTTAACGTTAGTTTCTAAAAAAATAAAGATGAAAAATAAATATAAAATATACAGTACACTAGTGTTGAGCATGATTGTTGGCCTTATGGCAACTTCATGCGAAACAGACTTTAATAATCCTAATGCTGCCACAGCAGATCAAGCCTTTTCTTCTAGAGATGGCATTTTAGCTGTCACCGTAGGAATGCAGCAATTATACTCCACCTCTGGAATGCGATGGATCGTTGAAACCCCTGCAATAACCACAAGAGAAGGTGCAATTACCACAACTTTTCAGAATATGATTGAACTAGAAGAAGGAGGCACAGGCTTACCTAATTTTAATTCAAATGTACAAGGGCTTTGGGCTACTATGCTAAGAGTCATGAAAATAGCAGAAGATATAGAAGCAAATGTAGATAATGTAACCTTAGCTCCAGGAACGAGAAGCGGATTACTAGCCTATTCCAAGCTTTTTAAAGCGATGGCTATTGGCAGTTTAGCCCAGAATTATGAACAAGTAGTTATTCAAACTAGCAATGACAATGATGCTGCATTTGTTTCAAGAAATGACGGATTTCTAGCCGCAATCGCCTTGTTAAATGAAGGAAAAGCTGCCTTAGCTGCGAACCCAGTTTCTCAAGAATTTACGAACGCGGTAACCTTAGGGAATATTGATGTCTTAAATAGTATAAATGCTTACCTGGCAAGATATAATTTATTTGCTGGTAACTTTGAAGCTGCAATCACAAATGCAAATAGCGTGAGCACAACTTCAACCTCTGTTTTTGCGTATGACAACATCAATTTAAACCCTATTTACAATCGCGTATTTTTAAACGGAATTGCTAACTTTAGACCAAGAGATAACTTTGGTTTACCAAGCTCCGATTTTGTTTTTGATCCAACAGATGGAAGACGTGCCTTTTACATTTCTCCTTCCCCCGACACAAATCAAAACGGATTGCCTATTGAAAATTTGTTAGGCTTTTTTGATATGAGCACCGAATCAATTCCATTATATATTCCTGATGAAATGCAATTAATTATTGCAGAAGCAAATTTAAGAAAGGCCTCACCAGATATTTCTGCCGCGACTACCGCCTTAAATAATGTTTTGACAGACACTGATGATGTTTTTGGAATAAACGCTGATGTTCCTGCATACTCCGGACCAGCAACTGCTGAAGCCCTTTTATTGGAAATTTATAAAAACCGTAGAGCTGAATTATTTTTAAGTGGATTAAGCTTAGAAGATAGCAGACGTTTTAATAGACCTCAACCTAGTGGTAATGGATCTGTTTTTACCGAAGAGCGTAATAGAAATTTTTATCCTTATCCAGATTTAGAGCGAAATAGCAACCCAAATACCCCTGCTGATCCATCCCTATAATATTAAGTTAATTTGAGTTTTTAAAAGGCCTACATTTATAACAAAAATGTTAGGCCTTTTTATTAAATATAATATGAATAAAATACCTCTCTTTTTGCTGGCTTTACTAGTGAGTTCTTGTAGCCTATTTAAATCGAACATTCCGCAACCTGAAAGGGAGTTTAGAGGTTTTTGGGTGGCTACGGTCGTGAATATCGATTGGCCAAAAAACGGGCATGATGCGGTCGAAAAACAGAAAAAAGACTATCTAGCGCTACTCGATTTTTATCAAAAAATGAACTTCAATGCCGCTATAGTGCAAGTGCGAACTGCTGGCGACGCTTTTTATGAGTCGGACTATGCCCCCTGGTCTCGCTATTTAACAGGGGAAGAAGGTGTTGCTCCGAAAACCGAGGAAAATATACTACACTGGATGATTTCAGAAACTCATAAAAGAGGTATGGAATTTCATGCCTGGTTAAACCCCTATAGAGCCACGTTTAATTTAGATACAGAATCCTTAAGCGAAAAACACGATTATAACCTATATCCAGATTGGATGCTGAAATATGGTAAAAAATACTATTACAATCCAGGACTTCCTGATGTACAAAAACATTTAGTGACTATAATTGAGGAAGTGGTTGCGCAATATGATATTGATGCCATTCATTTTGATGATTATTTTTATCCCTATAAAATTAAAGATGAAGTTTTTGATGATGCCTCAAGCTACAAAACCTACGGTTTACCCAATCAATCTTTAGATGATTGGCGCCGAAGCAATGTAGATTCTTTAGTACAAAAAATTCATAAAAACATCAAACAAGAAAAACCTTGGGTACAGTTTGGCGTGAGCCCCTTTGGCGTTTGGAAAAACAAAAGTACAGATCCTAAGGGTTCGGATACGCAAGCCGGACAGACGAATTACGATGATTTATATGCCAACCCTATCCTCTGGATGGAACAAGGTTGGATCGATTATATTATTCCACAGGCCTATTGGAGTCTTAATCTACCTGTAGCCTCCCACAAAGTGATTAGCGAATGGTGGGCAGAAAATAGTCCAAATACTAATTTATATATGGGTAACGGTCCTTACAAAATTAGGAATAATGACGACAAGGCTTGGGACAAGAAAAGAGAATTACCCAATCAAATTAAATTAGCTAGAAATATTGACAAGGTACAAGGCAATGCTTTTTTTAGTGCCAAAAGCTTACCAAATGCAAATGATGATGTGGTTACAATTTTAAAAAGAAACTATTATGCACAAATGGCACTACCGCCAATTTCTCATTTAGCACCAAATACAACTCCAGCAACACCCATATTGATTTCTAAAAAGACTACCCCCGACAAACTTCAATTAAGTTTTGATAACTTAGACCCCTACAGATATGCTTTAGTGTATAAAGCAAAGGCGAACCAAACTAGTTTTTCCCTAAAGGATCTATTGGTACCCCTTACAGCGGTAAACGGGAATACCCTACCTATTTCAACGAAAATGGTAAAAAAGCATAAAAAAATCGCCATAGCATTTACTGATAAATTTGGACAAAAAACTGAACCTATTTTTATACTTTTAAAGCAAAACTAGCTGATATGATTCAAAAAGACAAAGGTGCTTGGGCTTGGGTACCTATATTGTATTTTACACAGGGTTTGCCCTATGTATTAGTCGTTACCGTATCGGTCATTATGTACAAGCAACTTGGTGTGAGCAATGAAGATATTGGTCTATATACCAGTCTATTGTACCTGCCTTGGGTTATAAAACCCTTATGGAGTCCTTTTGTTGATTTAAAAAGCACCAAACGAAATTGGTTTTTAAGCATGCAATTTATCATTGCTTTGGCCTTATTAGGTGTTGGTTTAACCACCGCTACAAGCATGTTTTTCACCACTACGCTAGCCTGTTTCTGGATGGCGGCATTTGCTTCTGCCACCAACGATATAGCCTCTGACGGCTATTATATGCTAGGCTTAACAGAAAAAAAACAATCATTTTTCGTAGGGATGCGAAGCACTTTTTACAGATTGGCTATGGTCACCGGAGAAGGCTTATTAGTTTTTGGTGCCGGATTTTTAGAAGAAAAATATGGAGATCCCACAAAAGCATGGAGTGTCACCATGACTGCTGCGGCATTTTTAATGTTACTGTTAACCCTTGGAAATTTCTTGGCTACACCAAAATACGAAGCTTCTGGAACGATAGCGATTCAAAAGCCTAAAAGTTTTATGGAGGTGTTTATCACCTTCTTTAAAAAACCACAAATCGGAATTGCTTTAGCTTTTATTTTAACCTATCGATTGGGTGAATCACAGCTGGTAAAAATGGCCTCTCCGTTTTTATTAGACAGCCCGGAACAAGGTGGTTTAGGCTACACGACGAAAGAAATTGGCATTTTATTCGGAACTATTGGTGTTATTGCACTTACGGTAGGGGGAATTTTAGGAGGTATTCTAATCTCAAGAGACGGACTCAAAAAGTGGATGTTGCCCATGGTATTATCCCTAAACATTCCAAATATATTTTATGCCATCATTGCGCTTAGCAAAACCACAAATATCGTTGCGGTTTCTGTCACTGTAGTGCTTGAAAAATTTGGTTATGGCTTTGGTTTCGCTGCTTTTTTAATGTATTTAATTTATATCGCCGATGGGAAGTCAAAAACGTCGCACTATGCTATTGCTACGGGTTTTATGGCACTTGGAATGATGCTGCCTGGAATGATTAGTGGCTACATGCAACAATGGTTGGGCTATGGCGGATTTTTTGTTTGGGTGGTAATAGCTGCCCTTCCAGCATTAGTACTATTAAAATATTTAAAATATCCTGCCGATTTTGGTAAAAAAGAAATTGTGAATGATGAAGATAGCACCCTATACTAAAACCAAAAAAGAATTGACAAGGCATGAAAAAATTGGTCAGCTTTTTATGCCTGCTGCTTTCATCAACGATTCTGAAGAGGAAATACAAAAGTTAGAACAACGAATTCGAGAACGACATATTGGAAGTTTATGCTTTTTTCATAGTCGGGCAAGTGCTGCGACTAATTTTGAAGGACAAAAAAAAATTGAGTACAAAAAAGACAGTTTTGAGACTTTAAAAAAACTAATTCAGCGGTATCAAAAGGCGGCAAAATATCCCTTATTAATCAGTATTGATGCTGAATGGGGTTTAGCCATGCGTATTGAAAATACGCCTCAGTATCCCTATGCTATAACGCTAGGAGCACTACAAAATCAGTACGACCTAATTTATGAGCTTGGAAAGCAAATAGCTATGGACTGCAGAGTTGCAGGGATTCATTGGAATTTAGCACCTGTGGTCGACATCAATAACAATCCTAATAATCCAGTTATCGGGTATCGCTCTTTTGGAGAAGATAAATACCAGGTCACACAAAAAGCATTAGCTTTTATACAGGGTAGCGAGAGCGCAGGTATTTTAACCTGTATCAAGCATTTTCCTGGTCATGGTGACACTGAAGTTGATTCGCATTTAGGATTGCCGCTAATTACAAAATCAAAAGCAGCCTTACTTGAAAATGAACTTTTCCCTTTTCAACAATTAATCAATAAAGATGTTGATAGCATTATGGCGGGTCATTTAGCCATTCCTGCTTTGGCCGATGGCGACGAAATTCCGTCTAGCCTTTCTAAAAAAATGTTGAAAGATTTGTTACGCAATCAAATGAACTTTAAAGGGGTCGTTATTTCTGATGCCCTAAATATGCATGCGGTTTCTAAAAATTACCCGGTAAAAGGGCAATTAGAATGGGAAGCTTTTAACGCCGGTAATGACGTTTTATGCTTTGCAGAACATATCGAAGAAGGAATTGAAGCCATACATAAAAATGCCTCAAACCAACAAATTGAAGCTAGTTTTGAGCGTCTTTGGCACTTAAAAGAAAAGGCTTTTAGAATTGATAATCCAAATTTAAACACGCAACTTAGTGATCCGGACCGTGTAAACAAAAAAATTGCAGCGGAAAGTTTAACGCTGTACAAAGGAGATTTAGACCACTTTAAAAACAAAAAAATTGTCGGAATACAAATTTCATCTGAGGACACAACGTCCACTTTTTTTGAATGCATCCAAAAAAATATAGCGTTTCCATATTTTAAAACAGCGACGTCAACGCTTCTTGAAATTCAGGATAAACTTACAGAGGAAGATCATATCCTTTTAGCCATCTATCCCCCAAACGCAAAACCCTCGAACTATTTTGATATTCCGAAACAAGAAATTGATTTTATCAACAATTTACTAGCCTCAAAACAAGTAATACTTTACCTTTTTGGAAATCCTTTTGTGCTAAATCACATCGAAACAAGGCATGCAAAAGCTATCGTTATTGCCTATCAAAATTTTGAAGTTTTCCAAGAAGTGGCCGCAGAACATTTTCTAGAAAAATTACCAGCAAAAGGTATTATACCTGTTAAAATAAGCTAGTATGAAAAAAGAAAGTTTACATTCAAAAAAAGTGTTGGCGGCTTTACGTAAAGACCTCCGTTCCAATTTAACACCAGCCGAGGCTTTTCTCTGGAATTATTTAAAAAGTAGGAAATTTGAAGGAAGACGTTTCACCAAACAGCATAGTATCGGCAATTATATTATTGATTTTTACTGTCCTTCTGAAAAACTAATCATCGAGTTAGATGGAGAAATTCACAATAACGCTAATGCCTTAGAAAATGATGAAAAAAGAACCAAATTTCTTGAAAGTTTCGGTTACAAAGTAATTCGATTTGAAAATAAAATGGTTTTTGATAATTTAAGTTCTGTTCTAATGGAAATAAGTAATAATTTTTTAGAAAAAAGTATAATAAAAAAAAGCTCCTCCCTTTTTTTAAAGGGAGGTGGCGCATCGGCCAGAGCCGATGAGTCGGAGGGTTAAAAAGCGTAAACTTTAAAACAAAAAAATAGTTGAGTCAAAAAAACTCCCCTTTCTCCGACTAAAGTCGGATTCATTCCCCTCTTTGAAAAAAGAGGGGAGCAAAAAAAATAAATTCAATGTAAAAATGTAGTGAAGCATTTAATGTGACACTATTTTAATTCGTGAAAATTTTGCTTGTGAGAAAAGTAGTATCCAAAAATATAACTGTACAATAATCTAAAATGAAAAAAAATGCCATCAAAACCTCATGGGACACTAATGCTCAAGAATGGATTAAAGCGCTAGACAGCGAACAAATCACGTCTCGTAAATTCACCAATGAAGCTATTGTTGCTGTTTTAAAAAATTCTAAAGCCATAAAAATTTTAGACATGGGTTGTGGCGAAGGCTGGTTAAGCAGGGCAATCACCAGTATGGGGAAAAGTGCCGTCGGGATTGATGCAACAGCATCTCTTTTAGCAAATGCCAGAAAAAAAGGAAAAGAAGTCTACCATCATATGAGCTTTGAAGATATTATTGAAGCTAAGAAAATACCTAATGCACCTTTTGATGCGGCTGTTTTTAATTTCTGCATCTATCAAAATAAAACCTTAGTCTCACTTTTACTAGAATTAAAACAAAGTGTGGTTGAACAAGGTGAAATAATCATTCAGACCTTACACCCCTACTTTTTAATTCAGAACCAGCTCCCCTATCAAAGTCAGTGGATTGACGATGCTTGGAAAGGTTTAGCGGGCAACTTCACAGACGGACACCAGTGGTATGCGAGAACTTTTGAAGATTGGAGTAGCGATTTTCAGAAAGCAGGTTTAGTTTTAAATGAAATCATTGAAGTGAATAACGATCAGCAAATTCCTATTTCTGTAATTTTTAAAACACAATATAGATGAAAATATATAAAATAATAGGCCTAATGTCTGGTACTTCTTTAGACGGACTGGACCTCGCCTACTGCCATATTTGGGAAGAAAATAGTACTTGGAAGTTTCGTATAAAAGCAAGCAAAAGCGTTTCGTACACCTCGGAAATGGAATTAAAACTTAAAGATTCTATTTTTCTTTCAGCCGATGAATTATTACAATTTCATAATAGCTACGGCACTTGGCTTGGTCAACAGGCAAAAACCTTTATCCATGAACAAGACCTAGAGGTCGATTACATTGCAAGCCATGGGCATACCACACATCATCAACCCCAAAAGGGACTCACGTTTCAAATTGGATCTGGTCAGCATTTAGCCAATGAGGCCGAAATACCTGTCATTTGCGATTTTAGAACGAACGATGTGGCCCTAGGTGGTCAAGGTGCTCCTTTAGTACCTATAGGGGATAAATTGTTTTTTGGTGACTACGATTTTTGTTTAAATCTTGGTGGTATTAGCAACATTTCCTTTGATTTAAATGGAAAAAGAACGGCTTATGACATTGGTTTAGCAAATATGGGCTTAAATTATTCCACTCGAAAAGTGGGACTTCAGTATGACGATAGAGGACAATTAGCACGAAAGGGAAAAATCAACCAAAGTATGTTAAGTAATTTAAATCGCTTAGCCTATTATGATTTGCCGTTTCCAAAATCTATAGGGTATGAATGGTTTGTAGAAAAAGTAGTGCCAATAATTGATGCTACCGAAGATACATTAGAAAACATTCTACATACCCATGTGGTTCACGTGGCTGAAAAAGTGGCAAAAGATATTTTGAAAAATACGACGAAATCACAGCACACACTGATCGTAACGGGCGGTGGCGCTCTAAATGATTTTCTATTGGAGACCTTACAAGATAAACTAGGTGAAACGGTCAGCATTAAAACCGTACCAAAACAACTTATAGAATTTAAAGAAGCCTTAGTTTTTGCCTTAATGGGTGTTTTAAGACTTAACGAGCAAATAAATGTCTTATGCGCCGTTACAGGCTCCAAAAGAGATTCTTCAAGTGGCGTTTTGTATTTGCCTTCGTAGTTCCAATAGCTTTTAAATAATAAAGCCCACCAAAAGTTGGCATTTCGTGTATACCAGCAGAACAGTAAATAATTTCCTTAGAATACACCCTAGCTAAAACTGCCAAGGGCTAGTTATTCTTCGGATTGGCAAGATATTTTTAAAGGACGAAAGTAAAAAGAACTAGTCGGTATAGCGCTAATCACTTTCCAACATAAGCTTAAAGATCTAAAGAAATGATGGACTATGTATCTGATAAAGTTTAACAACAAATCACTATATTCGAGTTTCAATCTAAAACTTTAACCATGTCTGAAACCCAAAAAAAAGCAAGCGCTTATTGGAAAGAGAATGTGCGCTATTTGTTTATCCTTCTTTCTATTTGGTTTGCTGTCTCTTTCGGTGCTGGAATTCTTTTTAAAGAAGCCCTTGATGCCTTTCAAATTGGTGGTTTTAAATTAGGCTTCTGGTTTGCGCAACAAGGGTCAATCTATGTTTTTGTGATCCTCATATTTGTTTATGTACGCTTGATGAATAAGCTAGATAAGAAATATGGCTACATCGAATAAATTAACTCCCAAGCTAAACCTTAAAAATTATGAGTGTTCAAACATGGACGTATCTTTTAGTAGGCATCACATTTGCTTTATATATTGGGATTGCCATTTGGTCTAGAGCAGGCTCTACCAAAGAATTTTATGTTGCTGGAGGTGGCGTTTCACCATTAGCAAATGGTATGGCGACTGCAGCCGATTGGATGTCTGCCGCATCATTCATTTCAATGGCAGGAATTATAGCTTTTTCGGGTTATGACGGTTCCGTATATTTAATGGGATGGACAGGTGGATACGTACTTTTGGCATTACTTTTAGCCCCCTATTTACGGAAATTTGGAAAGTTTACGGTTCCTGATTTTATTGGAGATCGCTATTATTCTAAAACGGCTAGAATTGTTGCCGTTATTTGCGCTTTGATTGTTTCTTTTACCTATGTGGCCGGTCAGATGCGTGGAGTTGGTGTTGTTTTTTCTAGATTTCTTCAAGTTGATATTGAAACTGGGGTCATAATCGGGATGGTGATTGTGCTGTTTTATGCCGTTTTAGGAGGAATGAAAGGAATTACCTATACCCAAGTGGCACAATACTGTGTGCTTATTTTTGCATTTATGGTGCCTGCCATTTTTATATCGATACAAATGACAGGAAATCCTATTCCTCAATTAGGAATGGGTACAACAGTAAATGGCGGTTCTGGAATGTATCTGTTAGAAAAATTAAACGGGCTTTCGACTGAACTTGGGTTCGCTCCGTATACCGATGGTTCTAAATCTGTTATTGATATTTTTGCCATAACCTTAGCTTTAATGGTCGGCACTGCAGGCTTACCCCACGTAATTGTGCGTTTTTTTACGGTGAAACGTGTAAAAGATGCCAGAAAATCTGCGGGATTGGCACTGCTACTTATCGCCATACTCTATACTACAGCTCCTGCGGTTGCCGTTTTTGCAAAAACAAACCTTATCAACACTGTTAGTCATCAAGCCTACGGAACAATGCCAGAATGGTTTAAAAACTGGGAAGAAACTGGTTTATTACAGTTCGATGATAAAAATAAGGATGGTATTATTAATTACGTGGCTGATAAAGAAAAAAATGAATTAACCATTGATAATGACATAATGGTTTTGGCAAATCCTGAAATTGCAGATTTACCGGCTTGGGTTATTGCTCTGGTTGCTGCGGGAGGTTTGGCCGCTGCGCTTTCTACAGCTGCTGGTCTGCTTTTAGTTATTTCATCCTCGGTATCACACGATTTAATCAAGAAAATTTTTAAACCTACTATCTCCGATCAAGGTGAATTATGGGCGGCACGTATTGCTGCCACAATTGCGGTGATTATAGCGGGGTATTTTGGTATTCATCCACCGGGCTTTGTGGCCGCTGTTGTTGCCTTGGCCTTTGGTTTGGCGGCTGCCTCTTTTTTTCCGGCTATAGTTCTTGGTATCTTTTATAAAAAAATGAATAAGGAGGGCGCAATTGCTGGAATGGTTGTCGGTATTTTATTAATGCTTTTCTATATGACCAAATTCAAATTTAACTGGTTTGGCGGTGGTACACCCGACGAATATTGGTTTGATTTTGGCAACGGCGGAATTTCACCAGAAGGCTTTGGTAGTATTGCAATGATTGCTAACTTTATAGTGGCTTTGGTCGTGATGCGCTTTACCCCCGATCCACCGCAAGAGGTGCAAGATATTGTGGAGGATATTAGAATTCCGAGTGGCGCTGGAGAAGCCAGGGATCATTAAAATATAAGCTGCAGGCTTTAGGCTTTAGGCTTTAAAATAAGTTAAATATTAGTTTCATAAGGTACTTGGACCCGTAAACTCCCAAATACAGAACCTAAAAAGCTTTTTTAGACATTAGACATTCATCTTTTAGATACAAGAAACATGAGTAATTACCACATTAAACATTTAGAAGAATATTTTCAAGTATATCGTAAATCAGTGCGTAATCCAGAAGCGTTTTGGGAAGAAATTGCCGAAGAGCATTTTGTATGGCGCAAAAAATGGGACAAGGTTTTGGAGTGGGATTTCTCAAAACCTGAAATAAAATGGTTCGAAGGAGCTCAATTAAACATTACTGAAAACTGTATCGATAGGCATTTACCAACGCGTGGCAATAAAACGGCGATTATATTTGAACCTAATAATCCCAAAGAAGAAGCGCAACATATTAGCTATCATCAATTACACGAACAAGTTTGCAAAATGGCCAATGTCTTAAAAGATCATGGCGTAAAAAAAGGAGATCGCGTTTGTATTTACCTGCCCATGATTCCCGAATTAGCCTTTGCCATGCTCGCTTGTGCACGCATCGGTGCCATACATTCTATTGTTTTTGCAGGCTTTTCTTCCAATGCATTGTCTACTCGAATCAATGATGCAGATTGTAAAATAGTCATCACATCAGACGGGTCGTATAGAGGTGCAAAAAGCATCGATTTAAAAGGAATTGTCGACAAGGCATTAGAAGAATGCCCGAATGTACAGAGTGTTTTAGTGGTAAAGCGTACCGGTGCCGAAATAGCAATGAAACCAGGCCGAGACAAATGGCTAAGTCATTTGTTAGACAATGCTTATGGCGATTTTGTAGCTGAGATAGTCGATGCCGAAGATCCCTTGTTTATTTTATACACTTCAGGTTCAACAGGAAGACCCAAAGGAATGGTGCACTCCACTGCTGGCTATATGGTGTATACCGCCTATACTTTTAAAAACGTATTTCAATACCGTGAAAATGATGTGTTTTGGTGTACTGCCGATATTGGGTGGATTACGGGTCACTCGTATATCATTTACGGTCCCTTAGCCAATGGGGCTACCACCGTACTTTTTGAAGGCGTTCCCTCCTATCCAGATCATGGTCGATTTTGGGAAGTGATTGAAAAGCACAAAGTAAATCAGTTTTATACGGCTCCAACCGCGATAAGAGCCTTAGCAAAAGAAAACCTAGACTTTGTTGAAAAGCACGATTTATCGAGTTTAAAGGTACTAGGTTCTGTTGGTGAGCCTATAAATGAAGAGGCTTGGCATTGGTACAATAACAATGTGGGCAAGAACCAGAGCCCCATTGTAGATACCTGGTGGCAAACAGAAACTGGAGGTATTATGATTACTCCAATTCCGTATGTAACGCCTACCACACCTACGTTTGCCACCTTGCCTTTTATTGGGATTCAACCCGCATTAATGGACGAGCATGGCAACGAACTCAAAGGCAATCAAGTGGAAGGTCGTTTGTGTATTAAATTTCCTTGGCCCTCCATTGCCCGTACTATTTGGGGTGATCATGATCGGTATAGGGACACTTATTTTACTGCGTATAAAGATCAGTACTTTACAGGTGATGGTGCTTTACGTGATGCTGTAGGCTATTACCGGATTACAGGACGTGTAGATGACGTCATTATCGTTTCTGGTCATAATTTAGGGACTGCCCCTATTGAAGATGCCATCAACGAACACCCAGCAGTAGCAGAATCTGCCATTGTAGGTTTCCCACATGATGTAAAAGGTAACGCCTTATACGGCTTTGTTATGCTCAAGGAAATTGGCGAAAGTAGAGACAGAGAAAATTTGCGTAAAGAAATTAACCAACAAATCACCGAACTCATTGGTCCTATTGCAAAGCTTGATAAAATTCAGTTTGTCAGCGGCCTTCCTAAAACCCGTAGTGGTAAAATTATGCGGAGAATTTTACGTAAAATAGCCAGTAATGATGTGTCGAATTTAGGCGACACGAGTACGCTATTGAACCCTGAAGTAGTCCAAGAGATTATTGATCAGGTGGTTTAATGAGCGCTTTACAAAATTTGAAGCCATCAGAATGCTGAATTTTAGAGCTAATTTCATGAAAAGGCAAAAAGTACGCATATGTCTTTTTGTTCTATACGTTTATTGATAAATTTAGAGTAATACCAATGGGCAAAATCTGCTAATAAAATGATTTTAAGCAAGTAGCATTTACATTTTAGCTCGAAGAAATAAACGAATTATTCGTGACGATTCTCATTTAAAAATGAAATTGTTAGGTAGAAAGTAACATTATCCAAAAAATTCAAATCATAGGTATTAAAACTTTTGATTGAAAAAGCATCAAATGAAAATTCATATGGCGAACGAAGCCAATTTGAGTAGTATTAAGGAGTTAATGAAGATTTAGAGCCCTTAAATAATTTTAGGATTTAGTTCCATAAAAGAATAAATCACTATATTTAGGTTAATTCCCCCCTATAACTTTTTAAAGGTAATAGATTTGAAAAATTACAAAGCCATTTTAATTGTTGTATTTTTTTGCTTTTCAATAGTAGGTTGGTCGCAAAACAACAATCAAATAGATAGTCTTAACGCTTTAATTAAGCTAAAAAAAAATGACACTACAGCTGTAAATCATTTATTAGATATCTCTGCGCTTCTATTTCGAACAGATCCTGATTCTTCCTTAAGCTATTCAAAAAAAGCCATAATTTTAGCCGAAAAAATTAATTTCAAGAGCGGAATGGCTTATGCTTATAAAAATGCCGGTCTGGCACATTACTATAAGGGAGAATATTCAGAGGTACTTTTATTTTGGAAAAAATCTCTTGCGATTTTTGAAGAAATTGATAATAAAGCTGGAATTAGTAATTTACAAAGCAATTTAGGGGCTGTTTATCAAACGAAAGGTGATGATCCAAAAGCACTTGATTATTTTATAAAATCTGTAAAAATTGCAGAACAGATTCAAGATTCTTCTCGAATTGGCACAGCTTATTTAAATATTGGAACCGTATATTCAAACCAAAAAAATACGTATAAGGAAGCTTTTGAAGCATATCTTAAATCCAAAGCTATTTTTAAAAGTATTGGTTATGAGGAAGGTGTTGGAACCGCTTGTATTAATATGGCAGAATTATACCTAAAGACCAATGAGCCAAAAAAGGCATTACCAGAATTAAATGAAGCAATTGGTGCATATGCAAGAGCCGGGGTAAACCTTTCTACTAGTTATAATTTGATGGGATTGACCTATGAAAAATTAGGTGACTTAAACAAAGCGGAAAGCTATCAAATAAATGCCATTCTCGCAGCAAGTGAAATTGATGCCAAAATGGAAAAAACAAAAGCATATATTGATTTAGGGGTGATCCAAATACAACAAAAAAAATTCGATGAGGCTATCCTTAATTTTGAATCTGGTTTAAAACTCACGGAAATTACTGGAGTGTATAGAGCTAAGAAAGAAGCTTATGAAGGATTGTCAAATGTGTATTCTGAAATTGGAGATTACATGAAGGCGTATCAATATCAAAAATTATATTCCGCAATGGTCGACACCTTGAAAAACGATTCTTATGAAAAATCTATAGGTGATCTCAGATTTCAATTTGATTTAGATAATAAAGAAAAAGAAATAACACTATTAAATAAAAACAATGAACTAAAGCAGATTGAATTGGAACGATCGGCTATTTCTAAAAAATACCTATTAGCATTAAGTGGCTTGTTTTTTGTTATTATTGCCGGTTTCTTCTTTCAATACCGTTATGTAAAAAAATCACACCGAAGATTAGCAAAAGAAAGGGTTAAAACTGAAGAGATATTACTCAATATACTTCCAAAAGAAACCGCTGAAGAACTAAAAGCCAATGGCCATATCAAAGCAAAAGAGTTTAATTTTGTTACGGTTTTGTTTACCGATTTTAAGGCTTTTTCTGTAATTGCTGAAAATATTTCTGCGGAGAAATTAGTCTTTAGTGTGGATTACTATTTTAGAAAGTTTGATGCCATTATAGAAAAATATAAATTAGAGAAAATAAAAACAATTGGAGATGCTTATATGTGCGCTGGTGGACTTCCTACAGAAAATAAGACGCATCCTGATGACGCACTGAAGGCTGCTATGGAGATATTAGATTTTGTCAACAAAACAAAAAATCAACCTCCAGACGGTGTTTATCCCTTCGAAATACGAATAGGAATCAATACAGGACCCGTTGTAGCAGGAGTCGTTGGAACCAAAAAATTTCAATATGATATTTGGGGAAGCACAGTAAATATTGCAGCAAGAATGGAAAGCAATTCTGAAGAAGGGAAAATTAATATTTCAGAAAATACCTATCAACATTTAAAAGACAAATATGATTTTACCTATCGAGGCATTATAGACGTGAAAAATTCTCAAAGTCTCAAAATGTATTTTCTAAATGTCCAAAGCAAAATACTGGTAGAACAGGCATAATACAAAAGTGCCCAGATAATTATTGTTTAATAAATGCTAACAATAACAATAAATTCGGCAAAAAAATGTTTTATTTGTACTAATGCCTAGCCTTATGTTCTAAAAATATGGTTCTTTTTAACAAAAAAGCATACCCCGAAATTTGTCTCAAGATCTTAAAAGATCTAGAAGATAATTTACCACAGCATCTTACCTATCATTCCTTGTGTCACACAATTGATGTAGCCAATGTATGCAATAACTATATAGAACATTTTAAAATAGACAAAGAAATGGCAAGGCTAATCAGAATAGCAGCTGTTAGTCACGACTATGGCTATATCGTATCTCCTATTAACCATGAAGAACGAAGCATTATTGCAATTAAACCTTATTTAAAGGGCCAGCTTACCACAGGTGAAATCACAATTATTAATGGATTAATTAGAGCAACAAAAGTACCGCAACAGCCAAAAACCATTTATGAAGAAATTATTGCTGATGCTGATTTAGATTATTTGGGTAGAGAAGATTATGATGTGCTTAGTGCTAAGTTATACCAAGAATTTAAATACCATGATTTTGTATCTGACGATAAGGAATGGCTGCTCCTTCAAGTTAATTTTTTAGAAAAACACCAATACCATACGGAGTATGCCCGTGAGCACCGTGAAAAATTAAAAGCCAAAAAACTAAATGAGCTTAAGGCTAATTTAATCGATAAAAACACCAAATTTAAATTATAAAAATACTTGGATTAAAAGTATAATTACACTGACTAATAAAGGCACAAAGCTATACACTAAATTCTTTACCGATTTATTTACGTCTGTGAATTTTTTTGAGGCTATTAACGAATTCACATAAATCTGCTCTCCTAATTGATCATAAAGTTGATGTTCATCATTCATTAAATCCATTAATTTCTTGGAGTAATCATTAACAGTTCCATATTTAGTCACTACGTCATGAAAAAAAAACATGTTTGCATCAAACTTTGTTTCAATTTGTGGCATAAAGCACTTAAAACTAAAATAAATAGAACGAGATACGAAAAAAATAAAAATCATAAAAGTTACCGAAAGCGCTACATTCAAATGCAAATTAGTATCCATCCCTGTTGCAATCTTGAAAACCACCCCTAATAAAAGCCCATAAAACGATATGATAAGTCCTGCCTTAATTTCAGATGATCTATTCAGGCCATTAATGTACGAGATTCCTTGCCAATACACATTTATTTTGTCTTCAGGAGATAGTTGCTTCATGATTTTTAAAAATAATTGAATTAAAAGTACTAAAAATAAGTTCAGCATATAGCTTTCAAGTTGATTTTAGTATCCAATGGTAGAAAAAACAGAAAAGCTTGTCTTCAAACTATTTTCTGCCAAATAAATAATCTAACATACTATAAATCAACAAATACCATCTAGTGCTACTCAAAGAAGCAAGGATCAATTGTTGATTTTATCAAAAATTAATAAAATATGTTAAATATATGTTAATATGCTCATAGAAAATTGCATTTTTTGTTAATGTAAACTTAATACTTACTATATTAGTACTAATCCTCCCGTATAGCCCCTAAGTCATATTGTTGTTTTACTTAACCTCTCACTAAAATTTGTGTTTGCTATTTGGTTAACTAAGTAATTCATTAACTATGCAATTCATCGAGGAATCAACAACCAAAATTCTTGGGAAATTTGTCAGTAACAGACTTTTAGTACCAATCACCATCTTTTTTTTATTCTCTAGCGTAATTTTATCAGCTCAGAATTACACCACAACCGGACTATCAACCGATTGGAATGATGCGAACGCTTGGATTTGTTCAGGTGGTGGCTGTAACAATAAACCTTTCCCAAATAGAAGCGTATCCAATAGTACAATTACAATTAATCATACTATTTTCTACAATTACAATGACCCCATAAGTTTAAATAATAAAGCTAAATTAATCATTGGTAACAATGCCAAATTAACCACTATCAGCAATTTAAATATTTCTTCAGGAAGTTCTTTAACAGTTAATCAAGGGCAGATTGAAATTGGTCCGGGAGTTTTAAATAATTCAGGAACTATTACATTAACCAATGCCTTTTTTTTTAAAAATGGAAATATTATAAATGATGGTTCCATAATCCTATCAAGCGCGTGTATTGAGCTTACTAATGGAAATTTCCTCAACAAAAATATATTGTCTGGAGTCGGGAGTGTAAAAACCTTAAATGGGAACATCAATAACGGTGGTACTTGGAGCATTGATGTTATCTATTTTTATAGTCAAAATAGCAGTGGCCTTCCGGGATCACTTAGCACATTAGAAGAAGTAACAAAAGTGTGTGAGTGCGTATTGAATAATTGTGATATTCTGCCAGGGTACCCATCTGACTTTAAAGTGAATGAAATCATAGGATCGGCATTGACCTCTCTCGCCATAAATTACAATCCAAATGAAGCATATAACGATATTATTTATACCATAAATCCGAACAATGAAGTATTGATTGAAATTGTAATATTCAATGGCCAATTTAATAGTGTGAGTGCATTCTTAAGCACTTTTGGAGTAGCTGTGAATGATTATATTTCTGATGTTTATAATCCTGATGATGATGAACGGGTAATTACCGTTTTCTTCCCTATTGCAAATTTACAAGCATTGAATTCAAGAACAGACATCATTAATCAAGTCTATGAGGTATCACCTCCTATTCCTAACCAAGGATTAATAAATAGCCAAGGAGACGCTGCGCAAAATTCAAATATAGCTCGACTTGGTTGGAATATTTCCGGAGAGGGCGTAAAAGTTGGTGTCATTTCAGATAGTTATGACCGTAAATTTGGTGTACAACCAACCCCAAGCGCTTCTGTACAAACCGACATTGCCAATGGAGACCTACCCACTGGGGCAAATGCAGTTACTGTAGTTCAAGATTACCCTTTTGGCGTGGCTAGTGATGAAGGACGAGCTATGATTCAAATTGTACATGATGTTGCACCAGACGCACAATTATTTTTTAGATCCGGCTATATTTCTGAGGGTAATATGGCAGCAGGAATAGCTGAATTGGTTAATCATGATTGTGATATAATTGTCGATGACCTTACGTATATGAAGGCCCCATTTTTTAAAGATGGTATCATTGCAAATGCCATAAATGATGCCACTGCCAATGGTATAAGTTATTTTAGTTCTGCAGGTAATTTTGGTTCAAGATCCTATGAAGCAACTTTTAGTCCGTCACCCACCAACCCAATTCGACACAGTTTTAATGGTAGTTCATCTTTACAGCAGGTAACCTTAGGCCTTGGACAATACGTTATTGCCTTGCAATGGGATGACGATTTTTATTCTTTAGGTTCTTCCACGGGCGCTGTTAATGACCTAGATATTTATCTAGCCAATGATGATGGCGCCATCTTATATGGTTTCAATAGAAATAATTTAGGAGCTGACCCTATCGAAATAATTCCTTTTACGGTGATAAACCCAACTACGACAAATATAATTATTGAAAGAGCCATGGGCAATGGTGCGCCATTAAAATTTAAATATGTTGTTTTTCGTTCTGGTAATGATGGTAATTTTCAAGCGATACCCCCAGCAAATGGATCCACAATTGTAGGTCATGCCAATGCCGAAAGTGCCCTAGCCGTAGGTGCAGTACGTTATGATAACACTTCAGCATTCGGTGGTGTTCTCGTTGCACAAGAATCATCTTCTCTTGGTGGCACTATAACCAATAATACCCTAAGAAATAAACCTAATTTTTTGGCTCCTACGGGCGGAGATACCTCGGTAAATTTAGGAGCTCCGGATTTTGAAGGCAATTCATTACCAAATTTTTTCGGGACCTCTGCTGCTGCACCACATGCTGCAGGAGTGGCTGCTCTTATTATTAATGCCAAAACCAAATTTGAAGTAGACCCCACAAACATAGATCCTAATTTTAGCGTAAGAAATATTCTAACCAATACGGCCATAGATATGCTATCTCCTGGTTTTGATTTTAAGACAGGTGCGGGATTCATTTCTGCTGATGTTGCCGTGGGTTCCTTTTCTAATCCATCACCTAATTTAATTCGCTTAAATCTAGAAAATTTAAACACCGAACTTTACCAGCCAGGTGCTATTGCTTTTGATCTTATCGCAGAAGGAAATTCATTTAATGAGTCTACAACTATATATTTTAGAGGCGAAGAATTACCCACCACTTTTGTGAGTGCCACAAAACTAATAGCAACCATTCCAGAATTTGTTGGAAACCCACCTATTTATGCTTTTACAGAACCTGGTCCACTGACCAATGGATCAGATGGAGGTAGTTCAGCGGTAATTACCTTTTCAGACCCTGTTATAACTGATGTCGTTATTCGTGCAAATAATGAAACTAGACGCTATGGAGAAGAAAACCCAACGTTTAGTTATACAACCCAAGTAGGAGAAACAGAATTGCCTCTTTCTGAGGAAGAATTAGCTCTTTTATTGCCTTCAATTACCATAACTACAGCGGCAATTTCAACGTCTATTGTTGGTATATATGCCATTGATATTCAAACAGAAAATATAAATATCGGCTTAACAGAGCTTTATAATTTTATAATAGAACCAGGAGTTTTAAATATAAGTCCCATGCCTGTGACTATAAAACCACGAACTATGGATCCCATTGTGTATGGTGCTCCTTTACCCCTTGTGAACTTTGATTACACATTTGGTCATGAAGGTGAAGATGATTTAAATCTGGATCCTATTGTAACGAGTACATTCGCCGAAAATCATACCAACGCCATATCTTTGGTTAATGGTTTTTCGTTAGTCAATGGAATATCATTGGTCAACGGAATCTCCTTAGTTAATGGAGAACCAACTTTAAACGGATTTTCATTAGTAAATAAAACATTTTTTGT
Source organism: Cellulophaga sp. Hel_I_12 (assembly GCF_000799565.1). Taxonomy (NCBI): domain Bacteria; kingdom Pseudomonadati; phylum Bacteroidota; class Flavobacteriia; order Flavobacteriales; family Flavobacteriaceae; genus Cellulophaga; species Cellulophaga sp. Hel_I_12. The sequence goes on along the minus strand of NZ_JUHB01000001.1, from coordinate 3,967,200 downwards.
TTCACAAAGCACAGTTAATCAATCAGATACCGCAACCCAAAATGGGTTTTCTTTGGTGAATGGATCTGGAAATGAAAAAGTGGTCAACTTTGGTGCTGACCTTCTTTCTACTCAAAAAATTGAATCTGGTGACTTCTCCACGATAACTAATGGTATTTCATTAGTCAATGGCTTTTCTTTAGTCAATGGTTTTTCATTAGTGAATGGCATTAGTTTAGTGAATGGAATTTCTTTGGTAAACGGAATTTCTTTAGTTAATGGTATTTCATTAGTGAATGGTATTAGTTTAGTGAATGGAATCTCTTTAGTAAACGGTATTCCATTAGTAAATAGTGAGAGTACTCCCGTGATTAATGCCTTTGAAAATATCTTGGTCATTCTTAATGGAGATGATGCCTTAAGTGAAATTCCAGTAGACATTAAGCCCATTAATGTCATCACTGGCGTAGATGCAGGCACGCAATATATCATTCCTGGAGGAGTATTAGATACAAATTTCGAAATTCAATACCAGCCTACCCCAATCGAGATTTTACCTGCTACATTGACTGTCACTACCCAAGATGCCAACATTGTTTATGGGGATGATACCCAAGGGATATTAACAGGAGTTGTCGATGGATTACAATATGCCGACACCGAAGAAGCTATTTTCCCTGATGGAATTACCTACAGTACTGATTGTGGATCATGTGGAGTTGCTGATAGTCCATATATTATTAAGTCCACATCCTTGAATACCTCTTCTAATTATGATATTTCCTATATTGATGTAGGCCTACTGACAGTCAATAAATTTAATCTTATAGTCAAGGCTAATGATGCTGTGATTACCTACGGACAATTAGATCAACCCGATTTTGGCATTTCAGTTAGTCCTGAAATATTACCCTATGATGAAGTCATTACTGATGTCTTAGGCGACTTTAGTTTTACCCCTTCGGATGGGTGTACAAACAGTACTACGATAGCCGTTAGCGATTTTATACAACCAGAAAATTATACTATTACTTATGAACCTGGCATATTGACTATAAACAAAACAGCTCTCGAAGTAGAAATATCAAATTCTTTTATTGAAGAAGGGAGCCCAACACCATCAAACTTTAACATCATGGTCAACGGCTTGGTTTGTAATGACCTTACCCCTACAATAAATAATTTTATAATTAAAGATAAAGATGGTGTAATTCAGACAGGGAATCTAAACGGAGGTGAATATTTTGTATATGCCAATATTTCAAATTTAACAGGGTATGAAAACTATACGATTACACAAATACCTGGAGTACTTTTTGTAAATCCAACTGTGGGTTGTAATGATAGAATCAAAGCTTCTGATATTTGTAGAACTTCATTTACGATTGCCGGTCGCCCAGAAATAACTACAAAATTACAGTTTGAGTATACCAATAATTTAAACGTCCCTATTTTCATTCCAAATGGCGCTAAAAACATCCTTAAGGGAAATGCAATATTTATAGGTTCTCCACCAGAATTGTTTCTACCTGGTACTCATACTTTTGACATTTACACCAATGGAGGAAGATTGCAATGGGAGATCATTACACAAGGATGTGGAAGTGCTTCAAAATCGGCCAATGGCTCCAACGCAAACCAATGTGTTTCTGGTTCCGTGGAAGTCTCAAAAACAACTACTGAGGAAGTAAATTCTGCCTCGGAATCATTAGTTGTTTACCCTAATCCAGTAACCGATTATTTAAACATAATAACTGGGATAACCTCAGATAAAATCAATATCCAAATTTATGATGAACAAGGACAAACGATATTAAAGCTACAGTTAAATGGAAATAGTTCGTCTGAAACAACCATAAACACCTCCAATTTTAGACCAGGGATGATTTACGTTAGTGTAGAACAAAATGGAGCTATTAAATCTTATAAAGTCATTAAAATTTAAGGCAATAATCTTGCTTATTAGCTACATATGTATTGAAAATATCGAGAAAATAAAAAGTTGGCGTTTTGGAGAACAAGTACCTAAACTAATTTTTTCAAATTCAAATTAGTACATTTTAAAAAGACAAGATTAATTTAATACTATAAAAAATGGAATTTAATTTAGCAGAGAAATTAGCAATTGTAAAAGCTATAGATGAAGTTATTTTAGCGGATGGTTATGTGAGTCAAAGGGAAATTCACTTATTGAGACACTTAACAAAAATTCTCAAATTTGAATCCGGTTTAATAGAAGAAGCGAGAAAAACCACAGGAAATGAAGGTATGTCTATTCTCAAAGCCATGCCAGAAGATAAAAAAAGAACACTTGTTATTTTGCTTCAAGAAATGGCAAAGGCAGATGGTCGCGTACATGATATAGAAATCGAATTAATTCAAAGCATTATTGAACAAATAGGAGTTTATAATGAGTAATACAAAGCTCATAAATTGTCATAACGCAAATATTCATAGCTATTATAAAAATAGATACTGCTTGAGTGCAGATCAGAATTTATAGTTTAAGAAAAAATTGATGGACTACTATTTACAAAACATAGCGAACACCAAAACTGATTATCGATTACTAAAAAACGCTTCACAAATCAGAAGATCACAGTAAAAAGTAAACAATACATCCCCGAACTCCTCGGCCCTATCGCAAAGCTTGATAAAATTCACTTTTTCTGCGACCTAACCATAACTCGAAGTGGAAAAATTATAGAAAGCATATTAGCTAAAATAGCGAGCAATGTTGTTTCTAATCTTAGTGATACCAGTGCGCTATTGAACCCGAAAGTGGCACAAGAAGATTATTGAACATGTGGTTTAAGAAATGAATTCTCAGATAAATTAACGATATTTAAAAATAATTGTAGTTGTTTGTAATTAATTAGGACACCTCATGTTGGTCTTAATTTGAAAAAGAAAAAATTGAATTGTGAAATTTGTATTAAACTAAATCAAAACCGTATCCAGTAGTGCTAAATGGGATATATCTTTGAATGACGATTAAATTGAACTACAAAAATCATTTAAAAAAGAATAATAGAATAACAAAACTGTTTCTTACACTTTAAAAACCATGAAAAACACCTTCTTCTTACTACTTATACTAACATTTCAATTCAGTTTTGCACAATCCCCAACTGGATCGGAACAATTTTGGGAGCAATTAAAAACCTTTTGTGGGCAATCTTTCGAAGGCGAAATAACGGCTGGGGCTTCAGCTGACGATTCTTTTACCGGCAAAAAATTAGTGATGCATGTTAAAAGCTGTGAAGATAACCGCATTCGGATTCCTTTTTTTGTTGGCGATGATAAGTCAAGAACTTGGGTTTTAACTAAAAATGATGAGGTAATCACACTAAAACATGATCACCGACATGAAGATGGTAGTCCTGATAAAATAACCCAATACGGAGGTACCTCAACAAATTCAGGATTAGCCAACATTCAGTTCTTTCCGGCGGATCAAGAAACAAGCGATTTAATTGGCTATGCATCCACCAATGTTTGGTGGATTACCGTTGATAAAAATTCATTTAGCTATAATTTAAAACGAATTGGCAGCGAAAGAGTCTTTACGGTAACTTTTGACACCACCAAAGCAGTTGAAACACCTTCCGCACCTTGGGGCTGGGAAGAGTAAAAAAAATTTTCTTAAGAAAATTAAACTTTATCAAAGCTCTTCTAGTTTTAAACAAATGAATTAATTGCTATCTGCTACAAGTAACAACGTAAAGAATTCAATAATAAATTCTTTCAAGCCAACTCTTGCAGGTTTTTATGTAGTTCACTCCTCTAGTTCCTGCAGCATCTTTTCTGCATGCCTCATAAGGTTTTTATACTTTTTAACACTCCACAGTATAAATAAAAGAACAGCAATAAAAGTCAGTGCAATAAAAATATATTGAGATAATTTTAGGCTCTCAAAGGATTGGTCATTACCAAATAGCTTTGAAAAAACCGGCATACTTAAAAAAAAGATGAATATACCTGCAACACCAGAAAATTGTTGGGTTGCCAATAGCCTATTTTTATTTTTTTGAAACTTTGCAATAGTTTCTTTATAGCTTGTTTCACTTAATGAAATGTTCTTAATAGTTGAGATATACCCTAAAACAAAAATGGGTAAAATAGCTAAAAACAAAAGTGTAATAATTGCGCATGCCATATAAAAAGGAGTATCAAATTTTTGAAAATCAATGACAATCCATGCTGCCATGGCATAACAGATGATAGCGCCAAAGAATTCAATATTCCAAAGTTTTGTAAATTTACTTTTATACTTTTTTTGCGTCATTTCCATAATTTGATTTTTTTGTATAATTTCTATTGTTTCAAGGCGTGCGTTCATTGCCTTCCATTGTGTTTGAATATCTTGTAATTCCATAGCCTATTGTGGTATTAATTCTTTTAATTTCTTTTTGATTCGTAACATTCTAGTGCCTACATTACTTTCTGAAAAACCTGTTATAGTTGCAATTTCTCGGTAACTTTTCCCTTCTAGAAATAGAAATACAATTCCCCTTTCTACAACCGAAAGTTGCTTAATAGCCTTATACAAGTATTTGCTTTGTTCCTCTTTTTCCAAAGAAGAATCATCGATAATCTCAGGCAATTCGAAGCTGCTAGTGGTATGCTGTCGTTTCTTTTTTTGATGTAAAAAAGCAATTGCGGTATTCAATGCCACCCGATACATCCATGTACTTATTTTCGCATCTCCTTTAAACTGTGAAATTGATTTCCAAAGCTGATATACAATTTCTTGGTACAAATCGCTCTGATCTTCTGGTGTATCTACATACAAGCGTGCTACCTTATACACGAGTCCTTGATGTTTTAAAATAAGTGCTTCAAATTGTTCTTTATCCTGCATTCTTAGGTAATTACATTGTATAAGTACTCAATAGATTTAAAAAAGCACAAAAAAATAAACAAATTATTATGTACACTAGCATCAGGCTGCTCCAATATACCCAACTATCCCATAAGCTATAGGTCACAGACGTGCCAAGACAGCAACATATTAAACAGTAAAAGCTTAAATTTTTAGTAAAGTAAAACCTAAAAAGTTAGCCTTAAAAAAAATCTAATATTCAAGACCTAGACTTAAATCATACAGTCAAGGTCTAAAAAAGTACCCATAAATTCAAGGAATTTGGTTGTAATTGTTAACGTAAAAAATAATCTCTGAACTTTTACAGCCCATGAGGATTATCCCCGACTAGATTTGACCAAAAAATTATCTCTCAATAGTTCGCTATAAAAATTCCAATTATAAAAGAAACTCATAGCTTATTATATCCTAAAAAGACTTTGTAGAAGAGCGTAATTTTTTTTAACGACCTAAAAAGACGCTTTAAATTTTAGGCAATAAATAAGGTTTTTTATAAATATAAAAGCCTGTATACCTTATTTTTGTGGTAAAAAGAAAACTATGAAATTAACCCTACGTTTAGCCGCTATTTATAACCTACTTTGGGGTGCTTGGGTAGTACTATTTCCAAATCATTTTTTTAATTTGGTGGGCATGGAGCCCTTAAATCACCCTATGGTATGGCAAGGTATGGGCATGGTCATTGGTGTATATGGTTTGGGCTATTGGTGGGCGTCCTACAACCCAATGAAACATTGGCCTATTGTAGCCGTAGGATTTTTAGGGAAGATATTTGGTCCATTAGGCTTTATCTTTAATTACTTAAAAGGCGATGTTCCATTTGAATTTATATACACCTTAGTGACCAACGATTTTATATGGTGGATTCCCTTCTTTTTAATTTTAAAGAAAGTTCATACGGAGTATCAATGGAAACTAAGCTGATAAAATTGTTGCGATATGTACTCGTTGCATTTTATGCCTTTGCGGGAAGTTATCATTTTATACATCCTGATTTTTATTACGGATTAATACCTGCTTATGTACCCTATCCAGAAAGTGTAAATTATATAAGTGGATTTTTAGAACTAGTGTTGGCTATTGGCGTAGCTTTGCCAAAAACAAGAGTAGTGGCCGTAAAAGGAATCATTGTTTTATTAGTCCTATTCATCCCTTCGCACGTTTATTTTATTCAAATAGGCTCTTGTGTTGAAACCGCTTTTTGTGTGTCACCATGGATTGCTTGGGTACGTTTACTAGCCATTCATCCTTTATTCATCTTTTGGGCTTGGTCCGTAAGAAAAACAATTTAATATGACTTTAGCACTAGCACGTTTACTGATCGATTTTGGTTTTTTAATTTTAATTTGGGCTGTACAATTGGTGATATACCCTTGTTTTCAGTACTATTCCAAAGAAAACCTTCTCATTTGGCATCAAAAATACACGATTAGAGTAACGTTTATTGTTTTGCCCTTAATAACGCTTCAATTCATATTAGCAAGCGTGCAACTATGGCAATTTCAGAATTGGTATAGTATTTTGAGCATGCTCTTGATTGTTGTTCTTTGGCTACTTACTTTTTTAATTTTTGTTCCCCTACATCAAAGTATTGATAACCATACTCCAGTGGATAAGGTATGCCATAAACTGGTCCAAAAAAACTGGATGCGGACCGTACTATGGACCTTACTCTTTGTGATTTCTTTGGTGCATTTTAGTTTTTATTAATGCCGCTTACCAATCATTTAGTTTAAAACTACTTCAGAGGCAGGCTGTCTAAACCGAACAAAAAGTAAGAGTGCCAATAATCCGCAGATACTAAGACCAACAAACAAAGGCCAAACCGTGGTGGTCACAAAACTACCGATATAGGTTGCAATAGGAATAGAAATTACTGTCGATATAAAGCCCGTTATAGCAGCGCCTATACCAGCAATATGCCCAATCGGTTCCATAGCAATAGAACGCATATTCCCCCAAATAAAGCCTAAGGAGAAAAAAGTAAGTGATAAAAACAACATTAAAACAACCACGGGAGGGTTGGCGCTGTTCCAGAATAATAGTACATACCCTAAAGAAAGCGATGTAAAAGAAAGGAGTGCTAGAAAAGCTAATTTTCGCATTCCAAAACGCAAAACTAAGGTACCGTTTAAAAACGTTGATAAGCCTATAGAAATCGCTAAGGCTGCAAATAAATAAGGAAAGGTTTCTTTTAATTGATACTGGTCTTCAAATACATGTTGTGCAGAACTTAAATAGACTAAAAAACCACCGGTTATTAAGCCTGATATCATCGTACAGGCCATGGTTTCTTTATATTTAATTAATTCCCGAAAGCCTTTCATAAAAACATGACGAGAAAACTTTACCTTATACTCTGGGTGCAGGGTTTCTGGTTGCCTTTTCCAGAACCAAATACCGATAGCGATGGCAAAAATTATTTGCATGTAAAAAATTGCCTTCCATCCTAATTGATCTAAAATGATTTTGCCAAAAGCAGGAGCTACAACAGGGATTAAAATAAAAAAAGCGGTTACAAATGACATTATTTTCGCCATATAATTCCCTTCATAGGTATCTCTGATAATAGCGATAGAAATAGTTCGGGCAGCAGATAAACCAATACCTTGAAGTATTCTTCCTATGACCATGACTTCAAGTGAAGTCGCAAAAACACATATAAAACTCGCAATAGCAAACACAAAAAAACCAATATAAATAATAGGTTTGCGTCCAAAGCTATCCGATAAAGGACCAAAAAATAATTGTCCCACACCCAAGCCTAAAAATATCATGGTAATTAATAATTGATGGTCTGTAGTAGACGAACTCTGAATTGCAACTCCAATATTAGATAAGGCAGGCAGTAAGGCATCAATAGACAAGGCTACAATCGACATTAAAGATGCCATTAACGCAATAAATTCAAAATTAGGTTTTGTCCTTTCTTTTTGCATCGTGCAAAAGTAAGTATTTGATCATGTAATATTGAATTAATACAACACTGTATTCCTATAAATATTTGAAAATTATAATCCTAAACTTGATCTTGGATTTGAACTTGAACTTAAACTTGTACTTGTACTTAGCTGCTAGTTTTAATACGCTTTAAAAAGAACAATCTTGTACTCGTCAAGAATTCTACAATTCAAACCAAAAATAACTACCCAAAAGCCGCCGGCAATTTGTCTATTTTTCATACCTCCTATTTTCTCTCTATTCTTTTTTCTTTTTCGTTATTTAACTTCATCTTCAAATCCCTATTTTTGCGCCAAACTATTTTACAAATGCTTATTATCGGAATTGCTGGAGGCACAGGCTGTGGAAAAACTACCGTAGTCAATCAAATTATCAATGAACTTCCCATTGGTGAAGTTGGGGTTATTTCGCAAGACGCCTATTACAATGATCTTTCGCATTTAACCTTACAAGAGCGAAGAAAAACAAATTTTGATCATCCAAATTCTATAGATTTTGATTTATTAACAAAACATTTAAAAGAACTGAAAGCCGGTAACTCTATCAATCAACCCGTGTATTCGTTTTTAGAATGTAACCGAACTGACGAAACCATACCAACACATCCAAGAAAAGTAATGATCGTCGAGGGCATTTTGATTTTGACCAATCCTGAAATTCGCAAAATGTTCGATATTAAAATATTTGTGCATGCCGATTCAGATGAACGTTTAATTCGTCGCTTAAAGCGCGACATTAATGAACGTGGTTGGGACCTAGACGAAACAATTACCAAATACCAAACCGTAATTAAACCTATGCATGTAGAGTTCATTGAGCCTTCTAAAGAATACGCTGATATTATCATTCCTAATAACAAGTACAATACGGTTGCCGTTGAAATTGTAAAGAGTATTATAAACGAAAAATTAGTGTAATTTTAGACCTAACTTCTAAACTATTTTTAAGTAAAAAAATGAATTTTAAGGAATTAAAAAATAAAAAATGGTTTAAAATAGCCTCCAATACCTATGTATTGGTGCTTTCTGTTTTTGTGTTTTGGATGGTTTTTTTTGATACCAATTCTTTCTTAATTCATTGGGAACTAAAAAAAGAAATTAAGAAGCTAGAAAAAACTAAGGTGTATTTAAAAGATGAGATTGCAAAAGACAAAATTATCATCGATAAATTATCGAATAGAGAAGAACTAGAAAAATTCGCAAGAGAACAGTACTATCTAAAGAGAAAGAACGAAGAAATATATTTAATTGAATATCAAGATAGTCTAAAAGTTGAACAGAATGAAGACTAATGCACTTTTTAATGATTTTACTCCAGTTTCTGAAAAACAATGGAAACAAAAAATTCAGTTCGAATTAAAAGGAGAAGATTATAACAAATCTTTGGTTTGGGAATCTTTGGAAGGCATAAAGGTAAAACCCTTTTACCACTCTGAAGATATCGAAACAGAAAATACCATTCCTAAGCCTATAGCTACCTGGAAAATTACCGAAGCTATTTATGCCGGTAATCCGGAAATAGCCAATAAAAAAGCCTTAAGAGCTTTAGAAAAAGGAGCAGAAAGCCTAATTTTTACGATTCCCACAAGTGATATCGATATTCAAATACTCTTAAAAAATATACCATTAAGCTCCACCGTGGTTTATTTCGATATTCAATTTTTATCTCCTGAATACCATGCGAATTTTAAGTCCTTTGAACATAAAAATAACACTGGTTTATATTTTAAAACAGATATCATATACCACCTCTGTAAAACAGGAAATTGGTATGATAGCCTCGAAAAAGATACGGAACTATTTTTAGCAGCCGTGCCCCACTACAAAAACCTGATCATAGATACCACCAGCTATCAAAATGCAGGTGCAAATTTTACCCAACAACTGGGCTATGCACTGGCACATGTAAACGAATATTTAAACCTCATTCCGGAAGCACAAGGATCAGCAGTAAGTATCACGTTTAAAATTGCGGTCGGCACCAATTACTTTTTTGAAATTGCTAAAATTAGAGCCTTACGCCTGTTATGGAAAAGTTTAGCCTTAGCCTATGGTATACCTACAAGCTGTAAAATTATAGCCGTACCCACAAGGAGAAATAAAACGCTTTACGATTACAACGGAAATATGTTGCGTACCACTACTGAAAGTATGGCGGCCATTTTAGGTGGCGCAGATGCCATTTGCAACATGCCTTACGATGCTATTTACCACAAAACTAATGAGTTTTCAGAACGAATTGCTAGAAATCAATTACTCGTTTTAAAGGAAGAAAGTTATTTCGACAAAACAACAAACCCTGCCGATGGTGCCTATTATATTGAAAGCTTAACACAGCAACTGGCGGAAAAATCACTCACCCTTTTTAAAGAAATAGAAAAAGCAGGTGGGTTTTTAAAGCAGTTGAAAGAAAATACCATCCAGAAAAAAATCAAAGAGAGTGCTCAAAAAGAACAATTACTTTTTGATACCAAACAAGAGGTTTTAGTAGGCGCTAACAAGTACCAATCTACACTAGATACGATGAAAGGAGCATTAGAAATATACCCTTTTGTAAAAAACAAACCTAGAAAATCGGTGATCGAACCTATTATCGAAAGACGCTTGGCGGAAGAATTAGAGCAAAAAAGATTAGAAGATGAATAGAAAAGCACTTCAACATATTACCCTAGCAACCGATATTCAAGAAGCAAATGAATCAAAAGGTACTTTTGAAACTGCTGAAGGTATTGCTATCCAAGCGGTATATCAAAAAAAGGATATCGAAGGCTTAGAACATTTGAATTTTGCAGCTGGTTTTCCTCCTTACTTGCGGGGCCCTTATGCAACTATGTATGTACAACGACCATGGACTATTCGGCAATATGCTGGTTTTTCAACCGCAGAAGAGAGCAATGCTTTTTACCGTCGTAATTTACAAGGCGGACAAAAGGGATTGTCTGTTGCTTTTGATTTACCAACCCACAGGGGCTATGATAGCGATCATGAACGTGTGGTAGGCGATGTTGGGAAAGCAGGGGTAGCCATTGATTCTGTTGAAGACATGAAAATTTTGTTCGACGGTATTCCTTTAGATAAAATGTCGGTTTCTATGACCATGAACGGTGCCGTATTACCCATACTGGCATTTTATATTGTTGCAGCACAAGAGCAAGGGGTTAGCCTGGAGCAACTTTCTGGAACTATTCAGAACGACATCTTGAAAGAATTTATGGTGCGGAATACCTACATCTACCCTCCAACACCATCGATGCTCATGATTGCTGATATTTTTGAATATACGAGCCAGAAAATGCCGAAATTTAATAGTATTAGTATTTCTGGCTACCACATGCAAGAAGCAGGTGCTACAGCAGAAATTGAGTTAGCCTATACCTTAGCAGATGGCTTAGAGTACATTAGAACTGGACTAAAAGCAGGACTAAAAATAGATGATTTTGCACCTCGACTATCCTTCTTTTGGGGGATTGGAATGAATCATTTTATGGAAATTGCGAAACTACGAGCCGGTCGCATGCTTTGGGCTAAAGTGGTAAAACAATTTAATCCTAAAAATGAGAAATCACTGGCCTTACGAACCCATTGCCAAACTAGTGGTTGGAGCTTAACAGAGCAAGACCCATTTAATAACGTCGCTAGAACTACCATTGAAGCCATGGCAGCCGTTTTAGGTGGAACTCAAAGTTTACATACCAATGCCTTGGATGAAGCCATAGCATTACCGACCGACTTTTCAGCCAGAATTGCGCGGAATACCCAGCTTTTTATTCAAGAAGAAACCAAAGTCACCAAAACCGTTGACCCTTGGGCAGGTAGCTATTATGTAGAGCATTTAACGCATGAAATCGTAGCAAAAGCTTGGGAATTATTAGAAGAAGTGGAAGCATTAGGAGGCATGACCAAAGCCATTGAAGCAGGAATACCGAAAATGCGAATTGAAGAAGCAGCTGCTAAAAAACAAGCACGGATTGATAGTGGTCGCGATAAGATCATCGGAGTTAATAGCCATCAACTGGCGGTAGAAGATCCTTTGCATATTTTAGAGGTCGATAATCAAGAAGTACGTCGTCAGCAACTCGAACGCTTATCAAGGCTAAAAAAAGAAAGAAATAAAGCGGAGGTTGACAAAGCCATTGAAAACTTAACCAATGCTGCCAAAGCAAAAGTAGCGGATCATCAAAAATCTGAACATAATTTATTAGCTTTAGCAGTAGAAGCTGCAAAAGTTAGAGCCACCTTAGGCGAAATAAGTGACGCCTTAGAAGTCGCTTTTAAACGACACAAAGCGGTTATAAAAACATTTACAGGCGTGTATTCAAAAGAAATTCAAAATAACGAAAGCTTTAAAAAAGCAAGAGCATTGGCAGATGCGTTTGCGGAACAAGATGGCCGAAGACCCCGCATCATGATTGCAAAAATGGGTCAAGATGGGCATGACCGTGGGGCAAAGGTTGTAGCAACGAGTTATGCCGATTTAGGCTTTGATGTAGATATAGGCCCTCTTTTTCAAACCCCTTCCGAAGCTGCGAAACAAGCCGTAGAAAACGATGTACATATTTTAGGTGTTTCCTCTTTAGCTGCAGGCCATAAAACTTTAGTGCCACAAGTGATTGAGGAATTAAAAAAACACGGCAGAGAAGATATTATGGTCATTGTAGGTGGTGTTATCCCAAAGCAAGATTACCAATTTTTATTTGACGCTGGTGCTGTAGCAATTTTTGGTCCTGGTACTAAAATTAGTGAAGCCGCTATTCAAATTTTAGACATCTTGATTGAGGAATGAAAAATAAGGGGATATATATTAAAATAGCTATTATTGCAGCTATAGTGCAATTCGCATTCATGTATTGGCTTTTTCAGATTGACTTGTACACAAGTGCTTTTACTTCTCTAATTTCTAATTTCATTTTAGGTTTGATATTAACAAAAGTTACGGCTAATTAAGATAAAGTGGCTACGATTTAACAGCCTATAAGTCCTATTTCAAGAATTATTAAGTAGTTCTATTTTTATTTTGCATTGCTAACCGGAGCATAATCTAGTGAATGCGTATCTGTACAAAACGGTGATTAGTAATAGTGGCTATGACTAGAACAACTTAGAGTAAGCTCAAAGAATTAAAAACGAATTAGCTTATAGCGTTACTTAGCTTTGATAAATAATTAAGTGTATAAATCATTTGAAAAGGCTATATAAGCTCAAAAACAGAATAAGTTCTTAACAACACTTCATCCCTAAACCCCACATTCACAAGCCAATTAACCAAAATTTTAACCAACTTTAACGCTGCTACTCGTGTTTATTCACGAACTGTTAACAAAATACATTTTATAACATTATAAATAATCGTAATTTTAGCCCCTAACTTAGGTAATAGAATGGGCAAGATAATAGCCATTGCAAATCAAAAGGGTGGGGTTGGTAAAACAACCACTACTGTAAACTTAGCGGCTTCTTTAGGAGTTCTAGAAAAAAAAGTTTTATTAATTGATGCTGACCCCCAAGCAAATGCAACATCTGGGTTAGGTATTGATGTGGATAGTGTGGAAATAGGCACCTATCAACTTTTAGAACATAGTAAAACTGCAGAAGAGGCGATCATTAAAACAAACTCGCCAAATGTTGACTTAATTCCTGCACATATTGATCTTGTCGCTATTGAAATTGAACTAGTCGATAAAGAGGAGCGCGAGTACATGATGAAAAAAAGCATCCTGCATCTCAAAGAAAAATATGATTATATTTTAATAGATTGTGCACCATCATTAGGTTTACTTACCTTAAATGCCTTAACTGCTGCCGACTCTGTAATGATTCCTATTCAATGTGAATATTTTGCTTTAGAAGGTTTAGGCAAATTATTGAACACGATAAAAAGTGTACAACGAATTCACAATGCCGATTTAGACATCGAAGGAATGCTACTCACCATGTTTGATGCACGTTTACGATTATCAAATCAAGTGGTTGAGGAAGTTCGTAAACATTTTAGCGAAATGGTTTTTGACACCATTATTCAACGAAATGTAAGGTTAAGCGAAGCGCCAAGTTATGGAGAAAGTATCATTAAATATGATGCAAGTAGCAAGGGTGCCGAAAACTATTTAAGCTTAGCACAAGAAGTATTGAAGAAAAATAAGGACATAGTATAATGGCGAAAGCAACACAAAAACAAGCTTTAGGTAGAGGTTTATCTGCTTTACTGAAAGATCCAAGTAATGATATTAATTCTGCAAGCGATAAAAATGCTGATAAGGTTGTCGGTAATATTATAGAATTAGATTTAGTGGCCATTGAAATGAATCCGTTTCAACCACGTTCTAATTTTAATGATGAAGCCCTTCAAGAATTGGCTTCGTCTATACGAGAGTTAGGGGTAATTCAACCCATTACCGTTCGTAAGTTAGATTTTAATAAATACCAACTAGTCTCTGGAGAGCGCAGATTTAGAGCCTCGAAATTAGTAGGCCTAGAAACTATACCTGCTTATATTAGAATTGCAAACGATCAGGAGTCTTTAGAAATGGCTTTGGTAGAAAACATCCAAAGACAAGATTTAGATCCGATTGAAATTGCTTTATCGTACCAACGTTTAATTGATGAAATTCAATTAACGCAAGAAAAAATGAGTGAGCGTGTCGGCAAAAAACGTTCTACCATTACTAATTATTTACGTTTGTTGCGCTTAGACCCTATCATCCAAACAGGAATTAGGGATGGTTTTGTTAGTATGGGTCACGGAAGAGCTTTAGTGAATATCGAAAAGAAAGACGATCAACTAGCACTGTACGAAAAGATAATCAGTGATAACTTATCGGTGCGTGATACGGAAAAGGCGGTCAAAGAATTTCAAAATCCAATAGTAAAGACGAAAGCCAGCAGCTTAAAAGCCGATACAACGCCAAAATATATTGAAAATAGCCTGTCTGATTTCAATTCTTATTTAGCCGTAAAAGTAGAAGCTAAAGCTTCTGAAAGTGGAAAAGGAAAATTGGTAATTCCTTTTACCTCTAAAGAAGAATTTGATCGTATAAAAAAATTAATTCTTGGTGAATAAGAATTTCATAATACTATTCTTTTGTTTGGGTTTTATAACTACACTTTTTTCACAGGAAGAAGAGAAAGAAGAGAAACAAGAAATACCTGAAATAAAAGTAGAGCAGCAGCAAAATTCTAATCAAAGCAATTTGAAAAAAGAAGGTGTGATCGTTGCTGACACTGTGTTTACCAAAAAGCGAGAAATAAATCCTTTAGCGCCAGCAAAAGCAGGATTCTATTCGGCCATTCTCCCAGGCTTGGGACAAGCTTACAACAAAAAATACTGGAAAATTCCTATTGTACTAGGTGCCCTTGGCACAAGTATTTATGCCTACGATTTTAATAATAAAAATTATAAAAGGACTAGAACGGCTTTTAAAAGAAGACAAGCCGGTTTTACAGATGATGAATTCTACGACAGACCTCCTTTAAGCGATACGCCTTTAACGTCTCCCGAGTTTTCAACAGCGGCATTACAAGACGCACAAGAAAGATACCAAAGAGATCGTGATTTAATGTTACTTGTTACTATTGGTTTATACGCCTTAAATATTATTGATGCGAATGTGGATGCGCATTTAAAACAATTTAATATCGATGACGATTTAAGCATCGATTTTAAGCCTTTTTTAGGTTATAACGAAGTAACGGCTAGTCCAAATTACGGAATGGCATTAACTATAAAATTTTAAAAATGAATATTGCCTTATTCGGTTATGGTAAAATGGGTAAAATGATTGAAGCCCTGGCCGTACAAAAAAATCATACTATTGTTGCCAAAATTGATGTCGACACCACTGAGATAGATTTTTCAACTATTGATGTTGCGATAGATTTTAGTCAGCCTTCCGCAGCGTACACGAATATTAAAATGTGTTTGGAAAACAATACGCCTATTATATCAGGAACAACTGGTTGGCTGCATAAGTATGAGGATGCTGTTGCGCTTTGTAATCAAAACAATGGTGCGTTTATCTATGCCTCAAACTTTAGCTTAGGTGTAAATTTATTTTTTGAATTGAATGATTACCTTGCCAAAATGATGGCAAATCTTAGAGATTATAAGGTGTCTCTTGAAGAAATACACCACACTCAAAAATTAGACGCGCCAAGTGGTACCGCCATTACCTTAGCTGAAGCTGTTATTCAAAATACGGGATATACCGATTGGAAATTAGATGGAAAAGAAGAAGGCATTTTGCCAATTACTGCCCTTCGAGAAGGCGATGTTCCCGGTACACATAGCATTCGTTACACGAGCCCTGTGGACACTATCGAAATAAAACATACAGCACACAATAGAGAAGGCTTTGCCTTAGGAGCACTTACTGCCGCAGAATGGATTATAGGCAAACATGGGGTTTTTACCATGAAAGACGTGCTTCATATTAGACGGTAGATAAAAAATACAAAGTGCGAAATACGAAATTTAAAAAAGTTTTAAGTGCTAAATGGTAAGTTTTAAGTGAGAATGATGGTTGAATTTTCAACCTGAAACCGAAAAAATAGCAACAAAAAACCGAGAACGAAACAAAAAACAGACAATGAACGGAACACAATGGTTAGTTTTCATTTTAATTATTCAGGTTATCCATTTTTTAGGTACTTGGAAATTATATGTAAAAGCAGGAAGAAAAGCTTGGGAAGCAGCAATTCCTATTTACAATGCGATTGTTTTGATGCACATCATCAACCGACCAAAATGGTGGGTTATTTTACTATTTATTCCTATTATTAATTTATTGATGTTCCCGGTTATTTGGGTAGAAACCATTCGTAGTTTTGGAAAAAACACCTTATTAGATACCTGGCTGGTATTATTAAGCTTTGGTTTTTACACCTACTATATAAACTATGCACTCGATGTAAACTATATAAAAGACAGAAGTTTACATCCTAAAACAGTCGCTGGAGAATGGGTTAGCTCTATTGTTTTTGCTGTGGTGGCCGCTACTATTGTGCACACCTATTTTATTCAACCTTATGTGATACCCACGTCTTCTTTGGAAAAAACATTGTTGGTGGGCGACTTTTTATTTGTGAGTAAGTTTCACTACGGCGCTAGGGTACCTATGACTGTGGTGGCTGCCCCTATGGTTCACGATTCCCTACCTATTCTAAAAACAAAATCGTACTTGGCCGATGTGGAAAAAGACAGCTACAAAAGCTCTTGGAAAAATAAATTAAGACTTCCTTATTTCAGGCTCCCTGGCTTTAAAAAGGTAAAGAAAAATGACATTGTCGTTTTTAGTTGGCCAGCAGATACCGTGTATCAGTTTTTTAAAAGAGCCAAGGGTGTAGTAAAGCCTATAGACAAAAAATCGAACTATGTGAAGCGCAATGTGGGTTCTCCTGGCGATTCGCTTGCTGTTATTAATGGTGATGTCTACATCAATGGTGAGAAACTCGTTTTGAACGATAGAGCAAAACCAGAATTTCATCACGTGATCACGACAAAAAATGATATAGATAATGCCACGGTTAAAGTAGTAGGCGGTATGGAAAGCTATTCTGGTCCTGTCTTGAAAATCACTAATGAAGCACGAGAAAAAGAAAACGCGGCCGAATTAATTCGCCGTTTGGGTTTAGAAGCTATTAAAAGTGATTCGGTTTACACCTATTATTCCGGTAGTATTTCTGATCAAAAAATCATCAACTACTTGCAAGCCTCCAATGTTAAAAACATGGCATTATTTAACCTGACCGTTGAGGAAGCTAAAAATTTAGTAGGGAAATCGGGTATTGTTGCTGTGGATAGATATAGCGAAAAAAATGCAGATGATCGCGTATTTCCACAAGACAAGGCCCTTACCGGAACCATAGATAACTTCGGCCCCATTTACATTCCAGAAGCTGGTAAAACAATCAATTTGACTGTAGAAACATTACCGTATTATAAAAAAGTAATCAGAGATTACGAAAATCATACCTTAAGCGTTTCCGGAAATCAGATTTTGATTGATGGTCAAGCTTCAAAAACCTACACCTTTGAACAAAACTACTATTGGATGATGGGAGATAACCGTCACCGCTCGGAAGATAGTCGTGTATGGGGGTATGTTCCCGAAGACCATATTGTAGGAACCCCTATTTTTATATGGTTTAGTGTAGATAATTTCACCAATGGGGTAAAAAATTGGAAAGTGCGCTGGGATCGTGTATTTACCACTGTCGGTGGCGACGGTGAGCCCGTTTCCTATTTCAAGTATTTTCTACTTGTGCTAGTTGGTTATTTTGTGTTTGATTTTGTGCGTAAAAAGAGAAAGAAAAAAGCTTAACGCAGTCCGCCAAGCGGTAAGTGGTAGGCGAAAATTAATTTTCAATTAAAAAGATGGTAGTACTACATCCCGGGTATTTTTTGAATCTGACAAATTTTGCGGTTATCGCTCAAAAAGATATTATTTGGGAGGTTTCTGGGAATTATCAGAAACAAAGCTATAGAAACCGATGCCATATTGCCAACGACAGGGGTTTTCATACCCTGAGTATTCCTATTAAACACAATGGTAAATTAAATGGACGCAATACGTATGCCGAGGTAGCCATAGACAACAAATACGCATGGCAGCGGCAGCATTGGAGAACGCTACAAACCGCCTACAGGACGTCTCCATTTTTTGAATTTTATGAAGATGACCTAGCGGTTTTATACCACAATACCTACAGCTCATTATTAGAATTTAACCTAAAGACGATCGAAATCGCCTGTGAGTGTTTACAAATTGACATGCCCAAAATACAAACAAGCATCTATCACAAAACGGTAGAACAGGATGTTGATGGGCGTTATTTAATTGATGCAAAAAAGAAAACGCCTCTTGATTTTGAACCCTATGTTCAGGTTTTTGATGACCGAAACGGATTTATAAAAAATCTCAGTATTTTAGACTTACTTTTTAATGAAGGGACGAATGCGCTCGATTACCTACAAAATATTCCTTTAGATTTTATGAATGCTTAGGTTTACACTTCATTACGGAATTCATTTTATCGTTCCATTTTTTATAGCCTTTGTTTTTTTTAAAGAAAAAAGATCTCGTGTTCTACTCATTCTTTTAGCGGGTATTTTAATCGATGTAGATCATGTACTAGCAGATCCTATTTTTGATCCAGAACGATGTAGCATTGGCTTTCACCTATTACACCAATACTGGGCAATCGCGGTATATTTTGTATTGCTCTTTTTTAAGAAAACTAGCATCTTCGGAATTGCGTTACTTTTACATATTTTGGCAGATACCGTAGATTGTCTGTTGATGTAATTTAGGGCTGTGGGTTAACAAAAATGTTACTGGTTTAAAGTTTCAAAGAAGAGCAAAGTATTCTTTTTGATGACCACGATTTAAAATTAAACGCTTAAAACTATAGCCCTTTGATTACCACTGAAAGGAAGCCATCACCGGAAAGTGATCCGATAATTTTACATCGTAGTTTTTGTGTGCAACGACTTCCATAGCTTCATCCGCTAAAATAAAATCGATTCGAACGGGATAGTATTTAAAGTTATAAGTTCTACCATAGCCCGTGCCTTTTTCTTTAAACGTGTCATGCAAATCGTCTCCTTTAATGGTTTTATAAACATTGGAGTATTCTGTTCCATTAAAATCGCCCGCAACAATGGTTTTGTACGCCACTGTTTTTCTGTGCGCTTTTATAATGCCAGCCTGCTCTTGTTGTTTTTCAAAAGATTGAGACACTCTTTTAAACAATTTTGCCGATTGTTCTTTAGCAAGTGCATTTTTATCTGGAATGATCCGCAATGATTCTAGATGTAGATTATAAATACGAAGGGTATCTTTTTTATACAAAATATCCGCAAAAGCGGCATTATTTGGGCTGTCTGGAAAATTTACTAAGCCTTCTTTTAAGATCGGATATTTAGAGTAAATGGCTAAAGTTACCTTTCCCTTATTCTTGATATACTCTAAATATCTGTAGGTATAGGCTTTAAAATCGTCTCTATTTCTAAAATTAAACTCCTGAAAACAAATAATATCCGGATTTTCGGTTTTAATTAAATCGGTAATTTCTTCCAATAGGTTTGGATTTTCAATATGCTGATTTTTATTAAATCCTCTGACATTAAAGGTCATTACACTTAAATCACTTTCCTGAAAGGCTTTTTCAGAAAAACGAAACATAAAAAAAGAACTCAATGAAAAATAACTGATCAGTAATACCACTAAAGATAAAAATCCTTGTTTTTTTCTTCGTAACAACCAAAACAATAAAAAAATAAGGTTTACAAAGACCAAAATGGGAATCCCTAAACTAAAAAAAGCAACAATAGGCGCTTTCTTAATGGAGATGTATGGAACAAACGACGACAACAGCAATGCCCCTCCAAATAGTATATTTAGACCAAAGATTAGTTTATCAATAAAAACTCCTATTTTCACCTTACTGGTCTTTACCTGCTTTAAATAAAAAATCTTTCTCTGTTTTAGAGAGACTTTCGTACCCCGACTTGCTTATCTTGTCTAAAATGGTGTCTATTTTTCTTTGATGCGTTTCTTTTTCGTAATTCACTTCTTTTTTTAAATTAGAAGTAGGTTTTCGGTATACGGTCTTTAAGGGTGCTTTTTTATCTTTCTTAAAATAATTGCTGGTATAGTCTAGAAACCTTGAAAACCAAGCACCAATATCTTTTCCTTGCAGTAGGTTTCGTGCATAATAATACCCTAAGAAAGCACCCCCTAAATGTGCCAAACGGCCACCTACATTAGCGCTATAGCCAATCTGCACTAAATCTATCAAAACAAATAAAGCTCCGATATACCAAAGCTTTACGTTAAAAAAAATAACGCGTACTTCTTGGTTTGGCGTGTAGGTACAGATAAAAATCAACACTGCAGATACCGCTGCTGAAGCCCCAATAAGCGCATTATTAGCGTTTAATAAGGCAGGAAATACATTGTAACTCACTAAAAAAATGAGCCCCCCTACAATAGCACCCAGAAAGTACACATTGATAAAGGTTTTTTTTCCATACAGATTCATAAAAATTCGGCCTGTAAAATAGAGCATCACCATGTTCCAAAAAATATGCCCAAAACTGGCGTGAAGAAACGCATAGCTTACAAGCGACCATGGCTGAGTAATAAAATTAGAAAGGTTTTCTGGCAACTCAAACCAACTAATCATGGCGTTTATCGAAACACCAAATAATACCGAAACAAGTCGTGTAACAATGAATATAAGTACATTGATCGCTATTAATTTTTCAGCAATATTTAATCGAGAATATTGATATTTTAAGTCTGTCGCCATATTAATCCCAACGGTTCTTATTAAATGAATTCTTTTTCCAGTACCACATCATGATAAAACCAATAAGTGCACCACCAATATGGGCCATATAGGCCGTATTACTTGGACTAAAAAAAGATTGTCCTGTAAATGCAGAAATTACATCTAACAATATAATTCCTGGAATAAAGTACTTTGCCTTAATAGGGATCGGTAAAAAGATCAACATCAATTCTGCATTCGGATTCATCACTCCAAAGGCAGCTAAAATTCCCATGATACAACCAGAAGCACCCACCATAGAAGCAAAAAATGTTTGTCTGTAAATAGGGAAAGCTTCTTGGATAGCGGTAAATTGAGTATCACTTAAACCCTCTATAGCGCGGTTATTCGATATCATTTCTATAATTTGATCGCTTGTTAAGCCTAAATTTATCAATTCAGCGTGTATGGGCATGTATTCAAAGTAGTAGTATCCTAATTGAAACGCCGCCGCCGCCAAGCCCGCTGAAAAATACAGAAACAAGAACTGATTTCGTCCTAAATACTGTTCTACGGCCGTTCCAAACATCCACAAGCCAAACATATTGAATAAAATATGAGACCAACCGCCGTGCATGAACATATGGGTAATAATTTGCCAAATTTGAAAGTTTTCATTGGCAGGAAACCAAAGCGCGAACCATTGGTACATTTGATCTCCAACAATCTGTGTCGCTATAAAAAATAAAACATTTATAATAATCAAATGCTTTACGGTATCTGTAAGTCGCATCATTTAATAGAATTTTTTATCAATATCATCACCGGTAATGGTAATGTATATGGGTTTGTTAAACGGACTAATTTTATATTCCTTACACGCAAATAAATTATTGACCAATGCTGCCTGCGATTCACTATCTAGCTGCTCGCCTGTTTTTACCGATAAGGATTTACTCAAGGTTTTTGAAACGATATCAGACTGTGAAAAACTATCGCCAGGCACATCCATCTGAAAATCAGAAATTAATTGATCTAAAACTATGCCTACTTCACTTTCTGGCACCAATAAAGGTACGCCCGAAATAGCAATATGCTCGTCTTCTACAGCTTCAAAAGCAAAGCCAAGGGTCACCAAACTATCTTTTATTTCCAGAATAATAGCAATCTCTGATTTGGAAAAAGACAAGGATAAGGGAAAAAGTAATTGTTGACTTACCGCTTCTTTAATCGTAATATTTTTTAGGAAACTTTCGTATAAGACACGTTGATGCGCTCTACTTTGGTCTATGATGATCATCCCCGATTTTATCGTGGTAACAATGTATTTTCTTTTTAATTGAAACGTGGTCGTTACACTGTCGATCATTAGGTTATCATCCTCAAAAATAGATCCTGAGATCGATTCCGATTCGAAACTAACACTACTAAAATCTGCTTCTTTACCTACTTTTGATTCTAAACCAACGTATAAATTCTGCCAACCTATTGTGGTTTGTTTTTCAAAATAAGGTATGCTTTTAGACCTCGGAATATCTTTCGCAAACGGATTAAAGTCGGCATCAACCACAACCTTAGGCACATCGGCTTGCTTGTTTTGATAGGCATAAGGAGTTTCTAAATTTTGATCTTGTTCAAAATCTAAGGCAGGAATTACATTAAATTGGCCTAAAGCATGTTTAATCGCAGAACGCAATATCGCGTAAAGCGTATGTTCATCATCGAACTTAATTTCTGTTTTGGTGGGATGAATGTTGATATCAATAGAGGCGGGATCAATAGATAAATATAGAAAATACCCTGGGTGATTATCTGAACGAATAAGACCTTCGAAAGCACTCACTACCGCATGATGCAAATACGGACTTTTGATAAAGCGATCGTTTACAAAGAAAAATTGTTCTCCCCTACTCTTTTTAGAAAATTCTGGTTTGCTAATAAAGCCCGATATCTTAACGACTTGAGTTTCTTCGGCAACAGGGACTAATTTTTCATTTGTTTTAGCCCCAAAAACCCCAACAATTCGCTGTCTATAATTGGCTTTCGGCAAATTAAATAACTCACTCCCATTGTTGTAAAAATGAAATTGAATGTTGGGATGCGCTAAAGCAACCCGATGAAATTCGTCGGTAATATGCCTAAACTCTACTTGGTTCGATTTTAAGAAATTACGCCTTGCAGGTATATTAAAAAATAAGTTTTTTACACAAAACGAAGTACCCTTTGGCGTAACCGTTACTTCTTGCGCAACGAGTTTACTACCTTCAATTTTTAATTGTACTCCTAACTCATCGGCTTCGGTTTTTGTCAAGAGCTCTACATGGGCTATCGCTGCAATAGAGGCTAAGGCTTCACCACGAAAACCTTTGGTGGTAAGCCGAAATAAATCATCCGCGTTTTTAATTTTAGAGGTTGCATGCCGTTCAAAGCTTAAACGCGCATCGGTAGCACTCATGCCGCTTCCATTATCCACCACTTGAATCAATGCCTTCCCACCGTCTTTTATAATCAGCTTAATGGCGTCTGCTCCGGCATCGATGGCATTTTCTAAAAGCTCTTTCACTACTGATGCTGGTCGTTGTACCACCTCACCCGCAGCAATTTGATTCGCTACATGGTCTGGTAAAAGTTGAATGATATCGGCCATTAAAATTTAGTAAATAAGGATAAATCAAAGTCAAAAAACCACAGGACAATAAAGACAAGAACGGCGATGATCGCCAGCAGTCGAATATTTATTTCTCTGTTTCCTTTGGTTCTTCCTGCTTTTCTAGCTTCTCCCCATTGCCCACGAATATCAGAGAGGTTCGCTGAGTTTTTGTATTTAGAAAATTTAGAATCAAAACTATAGGGATTAGTCGCAGCTTCGCTTTCGGTATACCGAGGTACATATTTAAAGCTATTATTTTTACGAAGTTTAAATCCTTTTAATCTCAAAACAACTTAATTTTTTCTTTCCTTCCAAAATTACTGAAAATACCATAGTTTAACAGAATTCTGATGCTAAAAATTGTTAACATTTGATGAAGGAAAGTGCAAGTGCAGGTGCAAGTTCAAAAATAAATTTAAAACTTGATGCCAATTTTGACTTTTTAGTTGAAGACTTAATGACCTAAAGCGGCCATTTTTATAGCTGCTATAGCTGCCTCTGTGCCTTTGTTACCGTGAATTCCACCACTGCGGTCTATGGCTTGCTGCATGGTATTATCGGTAAGCACACAGAAAATAACTGGCACATCGGTGGTTACATTTAAATCTTTGATGCCTTGTGCTGTGGCACTACACACAAAATCAAAATGTTTGGTTTCACCTTGTATAACGCTTCCAATAGCAATCACTGCATGCACCTTTTGCGTAGCGATCATTTTTTTACTACCAAAAGTAAGTTCAAAACTACCAGGTACATCCCAACGAATAATATTCTCTTCGATGGCGCCACAATCGATCAAAGCTTCTTTAGCACCATGAAACAATCCTTCTGTGATTTTAGTATTCCATTCTGAAACAACAATCCCAAACCGAAAATTTTTCGCATTTGGGATTGTGGCTTTATCGTATACAGATAAATTTTTAGTGGCTGTTGCCATGTATTTTAATATTAAGTTGAAAATTAACTTGTTGCGTTAAGTATATCACTTTAAAACAAATCAAAACTTTTTTGTAGTATGCAGTGTTTCGTAGCAGTAGGCAGTTAAACGTTAGTATAAAAAACTGTTTACTGATTACTGAAGACTAATAAATGCTTACTTATTCTGAGCCATTGCAATATACACATCAATCATATTGGCTTCTGATGATTTTGAAAATTCGTCTTTAATTCTCTGGAAATATTTCAAAGCCACCTCCGCTTTATTCAATTCTAGTGCGGTTGTTCCTGCTTTTTGCAAAAACATAGGGGTTGTAAAGCCATTCGCATTCGCATTAAGCGCTTTTTCGTAATACTCCAAGGCTTCCTCTGGTTGGTTCAATTGCATAAAAGCATCTCCAATTCCTCCATTGGCCAAAGCGCCGGTCATAACATCATCAGCGTTGTAATCACTTAAAAAATCAATGGCTTCTTGGTATTTTTGTATGTTTAAATACGACATTCCTGCCCCGTAGGTAGCTAAATTTGCATTTTTAGTACCCTTATAATTATCCACAACATCGACCAAACCGTATTTTCCATTTCTACCATTTAAGGCGAGTGTATATAGCGAATCTTGTGCTGCAGTGTTTTGCAAGGCTTGGTTAAAATCTTGCATCGCATAGAACATTTCGTTCCCTGCTTCTACTTCTTTAGGCGCCGCGATAAATTGATTGTAAGCCAAATATCCTAAGGCTCCAATAGCAATAGCACCAATAACCCCTAAAATGTAGTTCTGATTTTTAGAAACCCATTCTTCTGTTTTACTTGCACCTTCGTCTAGCGTATTAAATACTTCAGCTGTTGTACTATCCCCATCATGGAAGTTCTTATCGTCACCATCTATATTAACATCTTTCGCTTTATAACCGCGCTTCTTATATGTAGCCATTGTTTCATTTTAATAATCGCGCAAAAATAAAGTTTTTATTCAAACTGTAAAGCTTCTTATTCGTTATTTTTCGATAATTTGCAGCTTCATCTACAAATCAATCTAAAAAATAGGCTTACACTGCATGTTCCTAAAGAAATTATCCCTTATCAATTATAAAAATTTTAGTGCTATAGATTTTGAATTCGATACAAAAATCAACTGTTTTGTTGGGCAAAATGGCATTGGAAAGACCAATATCCTCGATGCTATTTATCATTTGTCATTCGGGAAAAGTTATTTCAACCCCATTGCCATCCAAAATATTAAACACGAAGAAGATTTTTTTGTCATCGAAGGAAATTTCGAAAAAGACGAGCGCGAAGAGAAAATTGTGTGTAGCCTAAAAAAAGGATTAAAGAAAATTATCAAAAAAAACGGCAAAGCCTATGATAAATTATCAGATCATATTGGTTTTTTGCCTTTGGTCATTATTTCGCCTTCAGACCGGGATTTAATAACAGAAGGGAGCGACACCAGACGTAAATTCATGGATGGCGTCATTTCGCAGTCTGATAAGGCCTATTTACAAGCCCTAATCAATTACAATAAGGTATTGGTGCAGCGCAATTCGCTCTTGAAATACTTTGCAGCGAACCAAACTTTTGATAAAACCACACTAAGTGTGTATAACGAACAGTTAAACGGGTACGGTTCGGTAATTTTTGACAAAAGAATCGCCTTTTTAGAGACTTTTATTCCTATTTTTAAGGAGCAGTATAAAGCCATTTCTGGAGGTCATGAAGAAGTAGCTTTGGTGTATGATAGCAAGCTTTTAAAAGACAGTCTACTCACTTTATTTGATCAAAATATAGATAAAGATCGGGCTTTACAGTATACCAGCGTGGGTATTCACAAGGACGATTTAAATTTTGATTTAGGCGAACACCCCATTAAAAAATTCGGGAGCCAAGGGCAACAGAAGTCCTTTTTAGTAGCCTTAAAATTAGCTCAGTTTTATTTTATCAAAAAAGAGTCAAAAACAACGCCTATTTTATTATTAGATGATATTTTTGATAAGTTAGATGAACATCGTGTAGCGCAAATTATCCGCTTGGTAGATGATGAGCGTTTTGGACAGTTATTCATCAGTGATACCCATGCCGATAGAACCGAAAATGTGGTACAAAACATCCATCAATCGTATAAGATATTTAAGCTTGGCGATTGAAAAAGAGAATAGAGCGCAGGGCGCATAGCGCGTGAAGAAAAATATAACCGTAAAATGAAAAATATACCTTTAATTCTAATTTTTGTTTTCGCAAGCCTTATGGTTGTTGGGCAAGACATCGCTATACAAACTTTTGGAAAAACCACTGATCAACCAATTCTTTTTCTTCATGGTGGACCAGGGTACAACAGTGTGGCGTTTGAAAAAACTACAGCAGCACAATTAAGTGAAAATGGTTTTTTTGTCATTTCGTATGATCGACGTGGCGAAGGAAGATCCGACCAACTAAAAGCAGCCTATACCTTTGAAGAAACCTTTGCTGATATTTTAAGTATTTACGCACAATTGAAGCTAGAAAAAGCGAGTTTGTTGGGGCATAGTTTTGGTGGCATTGTGGCCACCCAATTCGCCGAAAAACACCCAGACAAGATAATAGACTTATGGCTAGTTGGCGCTCCGATTAGCATGCAACAAACCTTTAAAACAATTATTGCTAGTGCTAAAGAGATCTATACCGAGAAGAATGATACTGTAAATCTGAAGTATATGACCATGCTAGAAAATATGGATTCAAAAAGTTTAGAGTACAGCTCTTACACCTTTGCACATGCCATGCAAAACGGATTTTACAGTCCTAAAAGTCCTTCAGCAGAAGCGAGGGCATTATATCAGTTGTTTAGCACTGATAGCGAATTAAAAAGCTATGCTTCAAAAATGGATTATAAGGTTCCTATGGGGTTTTGGAAAAACGAAAAATACACGAGCATAAACCTTACAGAAAGTTTACAAGATTTAAAAAATAAAAATATTGCCATTTACGGGCTTTATGGTAAAGAAGACGGCTTGTATGATACCGCACAAATTGATGCCTTAAAAGCACTAATCGGGAGCAACAATGTACTTTATGCAGATCATTGTTCTCATAATTTTTTTATAGACCAACAAAAAATGTTTATTGACTTTCTTGTAAAAAATACTAACTAAAATGATACTTCTAAAAAACAGCATCCTTATTTTTCTTATTCTAGCTATAACCGGATGTGCTAATAGTGTTTCGGAAACGCAATTAAACCAATTAAATGGGTATTGGGAAATTGAAAAAGTAAGCTTCCCGGATGGGCAAACCAAAGAATACACCATCAACGAAACGGTCGATTACATTCAACTAGACAGCTTAACAGGATTTCGAAAAAAAATGAAACCGACCTTTGAAGGCACCTATATTACCAGTGACGATGCGGAGCTCTTTACGATATTTAAACTAGAAGATAGCTATATCATTCAGTATAAAGCTAACGGTAGTATGGACTGGACAGAAAATTTAATAGCCGTTTCTGCCAACAGTTTTTCAGTACGTACGAGCGAGAATGTAACCTATACCTATAAAAGATACGAACCTATAAATATCACTGAGTAATGGCAAAAAGACGTAATGACAATATCCCAATTAGTGAAGCCTTACAAGAGTTTATATCAAAAAACAAGTTGCAAAAAGGTATTGACCGTGTAGATACGCGTGAGGCTTGGGCTAAATTAATGGGGAACGGCGTTAACAATTACACAACGGCCATAGAATTACGACACGAAACCTTATTTGTATCGCTCTCCTCCTCTGTTTTACGAGAAGAATTAAGCCTTGGAAAAAGTAAAATCATCGCGATGCTGAACGAGGAATTAGGAAAAGAGGTGATTAGGAAGTTGGTGTTGAGGTAGGCCTTTACTGTAAAGTTAACTGATGAAAAAAATAGAAGTTGTTGCCGCAATAATATATTTTAATGAAGAGATACTTTGTGTTCAAAGACCTGAAAACAAACTTAGTTATGTTTCTAAAAAATTTGAATTTCCTGGAGGTAAAATGGAAAAAGGAGAATCAAAAAAGGAAGCCTTGAAAAGAGAACTCCTTGAGGAATTAAATTTTATTCCAATTAAAATCGATAGTTTGCTAATGACTGTAGTTCATAAATATCCAGACTTTGAATTAACAATGCATAGTTTTAAATGCTATTCTAACACTAAGGACATTCAATTAAATGAACACATTTCTTCAAAATGGCTTACAATTAAAAACATAAAAAAATTAGATTGGGCTGAAGCTGACATTCCAATAGTTAATAAGTTAATTGAGGATGAATAAAGTTTTTAATGATAGTTTTAAAAACAGTTTGCTCACAGGATTCATTGATAAGTCATTAGATTCTGAAGCTCTCTATCAACCAGAGTTGCTTGTAAACAGAAAAATACCCATAAAGAAAGTTCTATCTACAATTAAAAAAGAATTAGAAACCTGTGAGAGCTTTTACATTTCTGTTGCTTTCGTTACAACAAGTGGTGTTGCAGCTTTAATAAACACCTTTAAGATTCTTGATGACAATGGTATCCAAGGAAAAATACTTGTTTCTCAATATCTAAACTTCACTCAACCCGAAGCTTTAAAAAGGCTTTCTCAATTTAAAAATATAGAATTAAAAATAATAACTAAAGAAAACTCACATTCCAAAGGTTATATTTTCAAGCATTCAGATTATTATAATTTAGTTATTGGTAGTAGTAATTTAACTTCCTCTGCATTATCTATAAATAAAGAATGGAATATGAAAGTTTCCGCAAGAAACTCAAGCTCTATAGTAGATAAAGTGATAACCGAATTTCAAGATGATTTTGAAATAGGCCAAATTGTAAATGAAACTTATATTGAAAAATATAAAGAGATTTATAATAAACAATTTCTAGTTTATAAAAAAAGTGAGGAAGAGTTATCCAAAGAACTTAATTTTGAAATAACTCCTAACTCGATGCAAATAGAAGCATTAGAGAATCTAAAAAAATTAAGACAGGAGGTTAAGAACAAAGCTTTAATAATTTCTGCAACTGGAACAGGTAAAACGTATTTAGCAGCGTTTGACGCCAAAGCTTTTAATCCTAAAAAATTATTATTTGTTGTACATAGATTAAATATTTCTAAAAAAGCAATGGAAACTTTTCAAACTATTTTTGGAGAAACTAAAACAATGGGGTTATACTCTGGTCAACTAAGGGACTTAGATAAAGACTTTGTTTTTAGTACAGTTCAAACCATTTCAAAAGCAAGCCACTTAAACCAATTTGAAAAAGATTATTTTGACTATATCATTATAGATGAGTCACATCGTTCTGGTGCAGATTCATATATTAGATTAATAGAATATTTTAAACCAAGATTTCTTCTTGGCATGACTGCAACTCCTGATAGAACAGACGACAAAGATATTTATCGACTTTTTGACTATAATATAGCTTATGAAATTAGACTTCATAAAGCAATGGAAGAAAATATGCTAATTCCATTTCATTATTATGGCGTTACAGATTTGTCAGTAAATAATGAAATACTAGAAAAAGAATCAGACTTCAGACTTTTAACTGCTGACGAAAGAGTTTCAAAAATTATTTCAAAAATAGAATTTTATGGCTCTGATAATGGAATAACGAGAGGCTTGATTTTTTGTTCATTAAAAAATGAAGCAAAAGAGTTATCTGAAAAATTTAACCTAAGAGGATACAAGACAGTCGCTTTAACTGGTGATAGTTTAGAGGATGAAAGATCAGACGCCATAGATCTTTTAGAAAGTGACGACTTATCAATAAAATTAGATTATATTTTTGCTGTTGATATATTTAATGAAGGAATAGATATTCCTAAAATAAATCAAATAGTAATGATTCGTCCAACACTGTCGGCAATAATTTTTATTCAGCAATTAGGAAGAGGATTAAGAATAACAGAAAATAAATATTATTTGACGGCAATTGATTTTATTGGTAATTATAAAAACAATTATTTAATCCCAATAGCTTTATATGGTGACACTTCCTACAATAAAGATAAAATAAGAAAATTAATTTCTGAAGGCAGTAGTATGATTCCAGGAGAATCAACTATCAATTTCGACGAAATCACCAAGGAAAGAATTTATGAATCAATCGATTCTACCAATATGCAGTTACTTGCTGATTTAAAAATAGATTACAATAATTTAAAAAGTAGAATTGGACGAACTCCAATGATGATGGATTTTGTGAAAAATGAAGCTAGAGAACCATTCACTTTCATAGAATATTCAAAGTCATACTTTAATTTCATTAAAAAAGTTGATTCATCATTTGAAAAATTTTTAGACAAAAAACGTTCTGAATTATTAGAACTTTTCTCAAAAGAGATAAACAATTCGAAAAGAATTGAAGAGAGTTTAATTTTAAAAGAATTACTTGAAAATCATGAACTAAGTATTTCAAAACTAAATGAAATAATATTTAATAAATATCATTATAACCCAAGTCCAGAAACTATAAAATCCTGTATTTTTAATATTAATTTTAGCTTTATAAAAAAGGAAGAAAAAGTTATTTTTCAAGAAAAAAATACACTTAAATTTCAAAATGAATTTATAAAAATACTGTCTAACGAGACGTTTAAAGAATTTCTTATCGATTCAGTAGACTACTCAATTTATACTTTCAACAAAAAATTTTCTTTAGATTCTTATAAAGGAGGGCTTCTACTTTTCA
Source organism: Cellulophaga sp. Hel_I_12 (assembly GCF_000799565.1). Classification (NCBI taxonomy): domain Bacteria; kingdom Pseudomonadati; phylum Bacteroidota; class Flavobacteriia; order Flavobacteriales; family Flavobacteriaceae; genus Cellulophaga; species Cellulophaga sp. Hel_I_12. The sequence continues at coordinate 3,935,835 of NZ_JUHB01000001.1, read as the reverse complement.
ATAAATATAGTCGTAAAGATGTTTGCAGGTTATTAAACTGGGAAAATGATATCAGTAGTACTGTTTATGGATACCGAACAAGAAATGAAATTACTCCTTGCTTTGTTACTTATCATAAATCTGACCACATTGAAGATACTATAAAGTATAACGATTATTTTGTTTCTCCTTCTGTTTTTGCTTGGGAATCAAGGTCAAATAGAAAACTTTCTAGTCAAGAAATAAAAAATGTAATTAATTCAAAACGTATATTATTATTTGTAAAAAAAGAAGATGCAGAAGGAACTGATTTTTATTTCATGGGAGACGCTTCAATAATAAAAGACTCTATCCTACAAGAAAAAATGCCTGATTCTGGACAACCTGTTGTTCACTTTAAATTTCAATTGGAACAACCAGTAAAGGATGATTTATACAATTACATAACTGCTATAAATAAGAAGGAGGCTCCTCAAAAAAACACAAAAACAGAAATCCAATTAATTGAAAAGGAACTGGAATCATCAGAATTCTCAATTCCTTTATTCGATTTTTACGCCGCAGCCGGAAGTTTTAGTGAAATGCAAGATGAAAAGGAATATAACTTAACCTCAGTTCCTGAAAGATACGCAAGAGATGATTATTTTGCTTGTCGAGTAATTGGTGAATCAATGAATAAAACGATTCCAAATAATTCAATATGTATATTCAGAAAAAATGTAGTAGGTTCACGTAGTGGAAAAATTTTACTAATTGAAAACCGAGATTCGCTTGACCCAGATTTTAATTCAGCATTTACTGTTAAAACTTATTCAAGTGAAAAGACTGTCACAGAAGAGGGTTGGCAGCATGATTCTATTGTATTAAAGCCTAATTCTTATGATAAAAATTTTAAGGATATTGTTCTAACTGAAGATAATATAAACGAAATGAAAATAATTGGCGAGTTTGTAATGGTTTTAGAATAAAAAAAGGCCACCCATTTCTAGGTAGCCTTTTAATTTGTATAAAAATTTCCTTAGAAAATCTCTCTTCCTGAAAAGTGAAAAGCACCTTCGATAGCTGCATTTTCGTCACTATCAGAGCCGTGTACTGCATTTTCTCCTAATGAAGTGGCAAACATTTTACGGATAGTACCCTCAGCGGCTTCTGCCGGATTCGTAGCGCCAATTAAAGCTCTAAAGTCATCTACCGCATTGTCTTTTTCTAAAATAGCCGCAACAATTGGTCCTCTAGACATAAATTCTACCAATTCCCCATAAAAAGGACGCGCACTATGAACAGCATAAAAGGCTTGAGCATCTCTAGTGCTTAACTGTGTATATTTCATAGCTACAATTTTAAACCCTGCAGCGTTGATTTTATCTAAAATAGCACCAATATGTCCGTTCTCAACAGCATCAGGCTTAAGCATTGTAAATGTTCTATTTGTTGTCATCTTTTTTTAAATTTTGTGCAAAAGTACTACTTTTCATATAATTAGCAAGTCTTTGCTTAAAAAGCGCTCTGCTCTTTTCGCAAACCGCTGTCCGCTGTCCGCTTTGCGCCATTCAATTTTTCTTTGCGCTTTGTGATTGGCGCTAGGCGTTTAGCGTTTAGCATTGTAATACTGCTCGAAAGTTCCCAATACTTGACCATCATCGCCTATCATTGTACATAAGACCTGCTGTTTCTCAAAATCAAAACTTAAGGTTCCAAAACTAACTATAGACACCACCTCACCTACTCGATATGGGTTGGGCTCGCCTGTATATGAGGTGTAGGTATGGGTAAGTCCGCTACTGGTAAAATCTATTAAGGGATACGCTAAACCTTCCACATTGGTTTTCGAAAATTCAGAAATATGCCGGTCTCCAGACAATACCATCACCCCTTTTGCTTTTGAAGCTACGATCATTTTTTTAAGGGCATCAACTTCATGTGGAAAATTCCCCCAAGTTTCAAAACCATGCTCGTTAGACAATACTTGTATGCTACTCACCAAAATATTAAAATCGGCCGTACTTGTATTTAATTCATGGGCTAACCATTGCCATTGCGCTTCCCCCAAAACAGTGCCTTCACCATAGGTATTAGGCTTCACCCTTCTTTTTGTTTCGGTATCTTTGGTGAGTGCCGTTCTAAAATAACGGGTATCTAAAACCAATACCTTTATAGTTCCTTTCGGAGTTTCATAGCTATGTGCCACATAAACCCCTTCTCTACCTCGCCTTGGACTATCTTTGGGTACGCCAAAAAAATCTAGAAATTCTTGTTGGCTTGCTGCTTTAGCTTTAAATTCTACCCCACCGTCATTTAACCCATAGTCATGATCATCCCAGGTACCGATCACTGGAACTTTACTTTTTAAGGCTGAGTACCCCGCTACGCTATTTTGCTGCTCGTAAATGGCTCTTAACTTTTGCATATTATCGGTATCCGCGTATACATTATCGCCACCCCAAATCCACAGATCTGGTTTGGCTATAAGAACATCATCCCATAAAAGGTTGGGCATATTTTGTTTGTTACAAGAACCAAAGGCAATCGTAAAATCTGCTGTTTTTACGGTATCTATGGCATGCTGCGCTTCTTGGGCAAACATACAAACAGCCAATAGGGAGGAAAAGGTTGTGACAATTGGTTTTAAAAATTTCATAGGATGTTTCTCTAAGGTTGCTACAAAAATAGCACTTTGAATGTTAACATTGTAGGATAAAATAGTATCTTTGCCGCCATGAATTTAGCCGATATTACACAGCTAACAGCACTGTTAAGCGTACCACAAAAAATTGTTATTGTTCCACACAAAAATCCTGATGGAGATGCTATTGGATCTACCTTAGGTTTATGGCATTTTTTAAAAAATAAAGGGCAAGAAGCTACCATTATAAGTCCTAATGATTTTCCAAAATTTTTAAAATGGATGCCCGGAGCTGCTGCTATTTTAAATTTTGAATCAGAAAACAGTCAGTCTAAAAAAGCCATCGAAGAAGCCACTTTAATTTTTACCTTAGACTTTAATCATTTAGGGAGAATAGGTCAAATGCAGCCTTTTCTAGAAGCCGTAAAGGTGCCGATCATCATGATCGATCATCATCAAGAACCATCAGATTACGCCTTGGTCACCTATTCGGATGTGACTATGAGTTCTACCTGCGAGATGGTCTATAATTTTATAGATTTGATAGGAGATACCTCAGAAATAACACCCGAAATTGCCAATTGTTTGTACACGGGTATCATGACAGATACAGGGTCGTTCAAGTATGCATCAACCACCAGTAAAACGCATAGAATTATTGCCGAATTGATGGATAAAGGAGCAAAAAATACCTACATTCATAATGTTATTTTCGATACAAACTCACCTAGTAGGCTACATTTATTAGGCTGTGCCTTAAAAAATATGGTCATCCTTGAAGGGTTTAACACGGCATACATAACCCTCAGCCAAGACGAATTAGATACGTATAAGTTTAAAAAGGGAGATACCGAAGGTTTCGTAAATTACGGACTTACCCTAGAAGGTATAAAGTTTGCCGTTATTTTTATAGAAAATAAAGAAGAGGGTATCATTAAAATATCCTTGCGATCAGAAGGCGACTTTTCGGTAAACGAATTCGCAAGAGCACACTTTGAAGGTGGGGGTCATACGAATGCTGCCGGCGGAAAAAGTGACCTCTCCTTAGAAGAAACTGCAAAGTATTTTGTAAACTTGTTACCGAAATATCAAAAAGAATTGACCAAATAATGAAATATCTTTTATTTTTTATCCTTGTGATTTTTCTTGTTGGTTGTGAAGGACCAATCGCTAGAAAACCCGTAAGAACTTCTACGCCGAAACTCATAAAATCAACGGTGGAGCGCAATAAGGACCTATTGGCTATGGAAGTTCAAATTATTAATTCGTTGGTAAAAAAAGATACGCTGCACAATTATATAGCGACAGCTAATGGTTCTTGGTACTATTACGAAACTAAAAACGACAGCACCAGCTATATCGCTAAAAATGATGATCTCGTAACCTTGCGTTATACCATAATGACGCTTACAAACGACACCATTTATACTGCTGATGCCCTAGGTATTCAAGAAATAAAAGTAGATAAGCCCAGTCTTTTTAAAGGATTAAGAACTACGTTTACCTTATTAAAAGAGGGAGAAAAGGCAACTTTTTTGTTCCCGTCTTCTTTAGCTTTTGGCTATCACGGAGATGATAACAAAATTGCCCCTAATACGCCTATTAAATCTTCTATAGAAATTTTAAAAATTGAACAAAAACAATCTAATTAATACTTAAAATGAAAAAAACACTTAGTGCATTCCTATTCGCTGTCGTCTTATTCTCAAGCTGTAAGTCTAGTAAAACTGCAGATTTAGGCGATGGTATTTTTGCTGATATTCAAACCTCAAAAGGGGATATCATTGTACGTTTAGAATACGAAAAAACACCCATTGCAGTGGCCAATTTTATTTCTTTAGCAGAAGGTAAAAGTCCGTTTGTAAGCGACAGTTTAAAAGGTAAAAACTACTATGATGGCTTAACGTTTCATAGGGTAATGAAAGACTTCATGATTCAAGGTGGTGACCCTTTAGGTATGGGAACTGGCGGCCCTGGTTACCGTTTTGCCAATGAAATACATGACTCTTTGAACCATAATAAAGTAGGAACTCTTGCGATGGCAAATACTGGACAACCAAAATCGAACGGAAGTCAATTTTACATCACTCACGTGCCAAGACCTGATTTAAATGGCGGTTATACGGTTTTTGGTGAAACTGTAGTAGGTACCGAAGTTATAGACTCTATTGCCAATGTAAAAACAGATCCTAGAGATAAGCCTTTAGAAACTGTTTTTATGAATAAAATTGTCATTATTCGCAATGGAAAAGAAGCCAAAAAATTTGATGCTGTTGCCGTTATGACCAAATATTTTGCTGACGAAGAAATTAGAGAAAAAGAAGAAGCTAAATTAGCGGCTGAACGCGAAGAACAAATGAAAGTAGCCCAAGCGGCTTTTGTAGCAACGCTAGAATCACAAAAGAAAACGGCTACCACATTAGCTTCTGGATTAAAAATACATACCCTTACCAATGGCACCGGTGATAAGCCAAAAATTGGACAGACTGCCAATTTATTCTACGCTGGTTATTTTGAAGATGGCCGTCTTTTTGATAGCAATATTTTAGAAATATCGAAACTAAACGGACAGTTTAACCCTAATAGAGAGGCACAAGGTGGATACCAGACCATGCCTATGGAAGTTAGCATGGATGCTGGGGTAATTGCAGGTTTTAAAGAAGCTGTTATGAATTTAAAAGTGGGTGAGAAAGCACGTGTATTTATTCCTGCCCATTTGGCTTATGGTGAATCTGGTAGAGGACCAATTCCACCAAATACCGATTTAATCTTTGATTTAGAATTGGTATCGGTTGATTAATTGATCATCGACCCTGCAAGTATGCTTAACCAAGCATCTACAAACTAAAAAATTAAAAGCCGCTTCAAAAAATTTGAAGCGGCTTTTTTCATGTGCTATGGGTAGTTTTAATTATTTTTACTCAATATATTTTCTAAAGCTATTTACCTCAACCTTTGCTTTTAAATCATGTAGCAGGTTGTACAGCCCAAAGAATGTTCTGTTCATATATAAAAAGTGCTTAGACCCCCTATTTCCATTCATTTTACGAATTTGCTGGTCATTGGCATAACGCTGGCTTAAATCGGCAATCTGAAGCCAAAACTCGTCGGCTCCAAAATCGAATTGGGTTTCGTTAAAAGGTGCCGTAAACAAGCTTAACATTTCTTTAAATAAGGCTTTAAAAAATAGTAATTCTTCTGGAGAGTCTGTCGCTGTTAAAATTTCTAATTTGTACAATTGCTCCATGAATAATGTGTCGTTCTGAAGAACTTCCGTCCGCGCTAATTCAAAATAAGGATAGTAAAATTCATCTGGAACTTCTTTAATACATCCAAAATCGATGGCAATTAAGGTATTTTCTTTACTAATTAAAAAATTACCTGGATGCGGATCAGCGTGTACTTTCCGTAAGCCGTGAATTTGATACATATAAAAATCCCACAGGGCCTGCCCCAATTTATTTCCAGTGGCTTCATCAAAATCAGTTTTTGCAAACTCACTTAAGTGTTTTCCGTGCATCCAGTCCATAGTAATAATCCGTTCACTGGATAATTCAGGATAGTATACTGGAAATTCCATATTCGGAATTATAGCACAGGCCTTAGTAATTTCCTGACTTTGTTTCATTTCGAGTAAGTAGTTTGTTTCTTCTACTAACTTGTGCTCTACTTCTTCGAAAAACTTATCAGAATCTTTGCCTTTTAAGTTAAACATGCGAATAGCGATTGGTTTTACCAATGCCAAATCGCTACTGATACTTTGCGCTACGCCTGGATATTGAATTTTAACCGCCAATTCTTTGTTCGCCTTGGTGGCTTTATGCACTTGACCAATACTTGCGGCATTAATAGAATCCTTATCGAAGGTATCAAAGATTTCTTCGGGGTATTTATCTAAGTATTTTTTAAAGGTTTTACGTACCAAAGGCGCTGATAATGGCGGAACAGAAAATTGGGACAACGAAAACTTTTCTACATAGGCAGAGGGTAGTATGTTTTTATCCATACTTAACATTTGTGCTACTTTTAAGGCACTCCCCTTTAAGGTTTTTAAACCGTCATAAATATCGCCAGCATTATCTTCATTTAATTCATCTCGCGTTAATTCGGGATTTACTAATTTTTTACCATAATACTTAACGTAGTTACCACCGATTTTAACACCCGTTTTCACCAACTTACTAGCTCTTTCTATTTTACCTGTGGGTATTCTATCTAACGTTTTCATGTGTACCTCTTATTTAATTCTTTTATACTGTCATTCAATGCAGTTGATGATCAGCACAATTCAAATGCTTCTAGAACAGTTTGAGGAGTCGAGGTGAACCAACTCATGGTGCTCATCTGCTCCCCATAAAAATGACCTTAAACCATTTTCTCTTTGTACAAAAACTTGCCGAAATCTATAATGCTATCTAATGGCGTGTTTTCAAATACATCAAAAATAGTATTGACAGATTTTTCAATAACTACATCGGTTTTCTCAAATCCAGCACTGGCATCTTCCATCCAAAATTTTAAAAGAAATAAAAATTGAATCCATGCCCCTTCTGAGAATAGCGTAGGGTTTCTTTTCGTTAGTTTATAGTTTTTAGATTCGTTCGCCTCATTGATAAGCGACGTAGAAAACTCTTTAATATTATGCCTTAAGCCCTTTAATTGGCTCAAATTTTTCAACATACCTTTATGCTCATTGAGCGCAAATAATACATAGCTCCTATTCATGGTCAGAAGTTCGAACATAGAAAAGAAAAAAGTTAACATCCTATCTTTATTCGAGAAAGAGGCATATTCTTTATTTTCTAACATTAAGGTATAGGTATTCTCGTAGAATTTTTCCCAGATACGTTGTTGTATGGTTTCGACAGAACCAAAATGCGTATAAAAATCTTGTTCTTGAATTTTATTCGACTTACAAAATTTATAAATTGATTTTGGAACCATTTCATGCTCTAGAACATAATCCATATACATGGCGATAATTTGATCGTCTGTAATTTTTTTTGTTGCTGTTTTTGCTGCCATTTTTTTTATATTTTTTCCTTTAATTTTAGCTCATTTAAAGATACGAATAATACAAAACTGCTACTAGTGACTAGTGGTAAAAATTAAAAAAACGCATTCCAGTTAAGGAATGCGCTTTCTTCAACCTAACCAATAAAATCGATTGTAGAATAAAACTCTTTTTCATAGCAATTTATATTCCCAATACGGAGTAAAGATAATTTTTGTTTAACTATATATCAAATAAATTAAACAAAATATTTGTTAAATTTTTCTAAATAGCTCTAGCACATCAAAATCACTAATCTTTTTATGCTATTGTTACCTATAAACAGTCGTATTTCTAGTACTTTCCTTAACAAAAAATGTCATTTTATTTATTTAAAGTAGTGGTATTCCTTAAGTTTTGCACAAATCTTCTATTTTGACTAGGAATTTCATTTAGTGTATGTCAGTTTGTCACAAACCATAAGCTTGGTATTTTTTTTGACCTATTGGTTTCGTATTAATCATTAAAATTAGAATAAACAGATGGCAACAGGTAAAATTAATGTGTCCGTTGATAATATATTTCCGTTAATAAAGAAATTTTTATACAGCGATCACGAGATATTTTTAAGAGAATTAATTTCAAACGCTACAGATGCAACCTTGAAATTAAAACATTTAACTTCTATTGGCGAATCAAAAAGCGAATACGGGGATCCTATTATCGAAATAAAGATCGATAAAGAAGGTAAAAAATTACATGTTATCGATCAAGGTCTTGGAATGACCGAAGAAGAAGTAAAAAAATACATCAATGAAGTTGCTTTTTCTGGCGCTGAAGAGTTTTTAGATAAGTATAAAGACAGCGCTAAAGATTCTGGGATTATAGGTCATTTTGGTTTAGGATTTTACTCTGCTTTTATGGTAGCAGAAAAAGTAGAAATTATCACAAAAAGTCATACAGATGCACCCGCAGTTCATTGGTCTTGTGATGGTTCTCCTAATTTTGATTTAGAAGCGTCTGATAAAAACACCAGAGGTACTGAGATTATCTTGCATATTGCTGAAGACTCCACTGAGTTTCTAGAAAAAAGCAGAATTACTTCGCTTTTAACAAAGTATAATAAGTTTATGCCCATTCCGATTAAATTTGGAATGAAGACAGAAACTTTACCCAAACCAGAGGGTGCTAAAGAAGAAGATAAAGCACCTACCCAAGAAGTTGACAACATAATCAACAACCCTACTCCTGCTTGGACCAAACAACCTGCAGATTTAACCGATGCGGATTATAAAAGTTTTTACAGAGAATTGTATCCAATGCAATTCGAAGAACCTTTATTTCATATTCATTTAAATGTTGATTATCCGTTTAACTTAACGGGAATACTCTATTTCCCAAGGTTAAGCAACGATATGAATGTACAGAAAGATAGAATTCAACTGTACCAAAATCAGGTGTATGTTACCGATAATGTGGAAGGGATTGTTCCTGAATTTTTAATGATGCTTCGTGGCGTGGTTGATTCTCCTGATATTCCTTTAAATGTTTCTCGTTCTTATTTACAGGCCGATGGAGCCGTTAAAAAAATATCGTCTTATATCACTAGAAAAGTGGCCGATAAACTAGCCTCTTTATTTAAAAACAATAGAGAAGATTTTGAAGCAAAATGGAACGATATCAAAATTGTAATTGAATACGGAATGCTTTCGGAAGATAAATTCTTTGACAAAGCAGACAAATTTGCACTATACCCAACTGTTGATGGTGCATTTTACACCTTTGATGAGTTACAAGAAAAAGTAAAAGCAAACCAGACCGATAAGGATGATAAATTAGTAATTCTGTACGCTTCTGACAAAGAGGCACAACACAGTTATATTGAGGCTGCTAAAGCAAAAGGCTTTGAGGTTTTATTATTAGATTCTCCAATTATTTCGCACTTGATGCAAAAATTAGAGAGCTCAAAAGAAAATATTTCTTTTGCTCGCGTTGATGCGGATCATTTAGATAATTTAATTAAGAAAGAAGACACACAGATTTCTAAATTGTCTGATGAGGAAAAAGATAGCCTTAAGGCTGATTTAGAAAGTATTATTGCAAATAAATCATACACGATTCAGCTTGAAGCAATGGATAGCAGTGCTTCTCCTTTTATCATTACAGAACCAGAGTTTATGCGTAGAATGAAAGAGATGCAGCAAACTGGTGGTGGCGGAATGTTCGGCATGGGGAATATGCCTGAAATGTATAATCTTATTGTGAACACCAATCATGAATTGGTTGGCGAAATTTTAAATACAAAAACTGCTAAGAAAAAAGAACGTTTAATTAATCAGTCTTTAGACTTAGCTCGATTGTCAAAAGGATTACTAAAAGGCGAAGAATTAACGAACTTTATTAAGCGTAGTTACGACATGGTAAAATAGCTGTTCCCTTTGACTAGGCTCGATGCAAGCGTTGAGGGTACACACCAAAACTTTTGACCTTTGCCTTCAATCTAAGAAAAAAAAAGCTGCTTCATTTCATTGAAGCAGCTTTTTTTTGTGGAAAAATCAATACCTTTCTAAAAAATAAAATGATGATGTATCCTTACGATTTATACTTTATGGCGGCCCTATATATTTTTGCTGGCATCATGCATTTTATCAAGCCAAAAGTATATTTGCGCATCATGCCTAAATATTTACCCAATCATAAATCGCTAGTAGCCTTGAGTGGTTTGGCAGAAATTGCTTTGGGTATCGGTCTATGTTTTCCTGCTACTAAAAACATAGCCATCTATGGCATTATCGCCATGTTAGCGGTATTTCTATTGGTTCATTTTTATATGCTTTCAGGCGAAAAAGCGGCTGCAGGTATTCCAAAATGGATATTACTGCTGCGCATACCCCTACAGTTTGGATTGATGTATTGGGCGTATAGGTATTTAATCTACTAATTTAAATAGCGTACGATTTATTTCTATACTTTTTGACGATGAAGACTTGTACATACACGAAAAAAACTAAACCTAATATGGCATAACTTGTTATATCTGAAATTTTAATATTGATCGTACTAGTAATTAAACTTGAATTAAATATACCATCAAATATTCCTGTAACCCAAGTAGCATCCGTTTTGCCCTGATTATAAAACATAGTAGCCAGTATTCCTAAGAATAGACTTGTAGATAAAAAAATCCATCCAAAACTAGAAATCAAAGGTTTATATAGTTTTACTTTAGCCTCTTCCTTTAAACCAATCTTAGCTATTATAGCATTTGTGAAATTTTTACTGGGAGCTTCCACACCTGCTTCTTTTACTATCTTAGTTAAAAAGATATCAAATTCACTTATCTTATTTTCTTCCATAACTTTTTATGGTTTCTGGTGTTAATTTTTTCTCTAGAATTTCTGCTAATTTTTTTCTTACTCGAAATAAACGAACTTTTACAGTATTGGTTGAAAGGTCTACTATCTCAGAAATTTCATTTAAAGACAATTCATCAAAATAATGCAAGGTGACCAAAATTGAGTCTTCAGAAGAAAGTTCATTTAATGATTCCTTGATAATCCTAGTCCTATTTTCTATTTCAAATTGATCTAAAACACCAATTAATTCTGATAAATTAATATCGTAGTCGTTGTCTATAGTAGTCGTAACCAATCTTCTATTCTCTTTTTTTAGAGCATCTAAAGCTCCAAAATAAGCAATTTTATAAAGCCAAGTTGAAAATTTAGATTCACCTTTAAACTTAGACAAAGAATGATAAGCCTTTACAAAAGTATCTTGGGCAACTTCTTCCGCGTCCTCTCTATTTTTTAACACCTTTAAAGCTATTGTAAAAACCATATATTTATACCTCTCAATTAAAAAGCTGTATACTTTTTCGTCTCCATTTAATACTTTGCGTATGTAGTATTGGTCTTCTTTTTGGTTCATTTAATCTATATGACGAAGAATATAAACATGTGGTTACATAAACTATAAAAATATGTTTTTTTGTAACCTCAAATAAATAAATATCGTCATACATGAAAACATAATTCATTAATCATTAAAAAAAACAATATGGCAGCAGCAATTTTAATCCCAATTAGCTTTTTTCTAGTAGTCTTTGCAATAACGTATCTTTATTTTTCTACTCGAAACCGAGAACGAATGGCACTTATTGAAAAAGGTGCAGATGCAAGTATTTTTGCAAAGGGGAAATCAGAAAATGTTACATCAACATGGAAAATATTTATTTTAAATTTTGCCCTACTACTAATCGGAATAGGAATAGCTATTTTTATCGCCTCTTTATTAGAGAATACAATGGGTATAGAGGAAAGTATTGCCTACCCAGGTACTATTTTCCTAATGGCTGGCATTGCACTTTTAGCAGGTTTTTTTGTGACAAAAAAGTTAGTGTAAAAAATTATTTTTTAAAAGTAAAAACCATTGTAGTAACTTACAATGGTTTTTTACATTTACAATATGAAGGTAATCTCCACAAATTTGGGAACAGCTACTACTTTTCAATGGAAGGGAAAAGAAGAGCAAACGGGTATATTTAAATATCCTACGAACACAGCCTTATTTTTAGGGGCGAATGATGTTGAAAAGGATACCGTTATTGATAGAAAACACCATGGTGGAGAAAACAAAGCCTGTTTTTTGTTTAGTGCGGATCAATATACCTATTGGAAAGCGCTATACCCTAACTTATCATGGGATTGGGGTATGTTCGGCGAAAATTTAACAGTGGAAGGCTTAGACGAAGATACCTTACGAATTGGAGATATCTATACCCTAGGATCTGCTTTGGTGCAAATAACCCAACCCAGAGAACCTTGCTATAAACTGGGAATTCGTTTTGAAAATCAACAAATTATACAACAATACGTGGAGCACCAATTTCCCGGTGCCTACGTTAAAATTTTAAGCACGGGAAGCGTTAAAAAAGGTGATGAAATGCAATTAGTTACCCAGTCCAAAAGTACCTTAACCATCAACCAATATTATAAATTCTTGTTTGCAAAAAATAAAGATCCTGAAACGATTCAACTTATTTTAGACAACGATGCTTTACCTGCTGATAAAAAAGAAAAATTAATAAACACATTGTCTAAAGCAAATTAAAAAAGCACTTAATGGGTGTATAAAAAATCCTAAAAATAATAGTCCTATGAAAAAAATAATTCTTTTAGTTTTGAGTATCATCGCCTTCCAAGGGTGTAAAGAAGAGAAAAAAGACCCAACAGAAGGGCTTGAAAGAAATATAAATTTTGATCTCCTATTAAACAACTATGCGGAAGAAGGTCTAAAATTATACCCTTTAAACGCTACCTCACAAGGCGATGCGCGCTACAATGATATATTACCAAACAACTTAAGTGACGCGTTTAAAGCTGAGGAAAAAGCATTTTATACCGAATACCTGACTAAAGCGCAAGAAGTAAATGACGAATCGCTGAGTGAAAGTCAGCAGATGAGTAAAGCCATACTTATTTGGGAGTGCAATCGAAATTTAGAACGTTTAAGCTTTAGAGAAGATTTAATGCCCATAAACCAGATGTGGTCACTACAATTAATGATGGGGCAATTAGCCAGTGGTCAAAGCTCACAACCTTTTAAAACCGAACAAGACTATAAAAATTGGCTGTTGCGTTTAAATGCCTATATCACTTGGTTAAATACCGCAGAAACGCGTATGAAAGAAGGTATGGCTCATGGGCATGTATTACCCAAATCTTTGATTGCAAAAGTAATTCCACAACTATTGGCCATGACCAATAAAAATATGGAGGAAAATTTATTTTACAGCCCTATTCAGAATTTTCCTGAAGACTTTACCGATGAGCAAAAAGAAAATCTTAGGAGTTATTATAAGGCGATGATTACTGAAAATATCATTCCAACCTACCAGAGGCTACATGATTTTATGGCCTCAGAATATATGGCGGCTGGAAGAACAAGTAGCGGCATAGATAGCATTCCCAACGGAAAAGCCTATTATGACTATGCGATTAAGTTATTCACCACAACTGATATGACAGCGGATGAAATACATGAATTAGGATTAAGTGAAGTAGCTCGGATTTCTACTGAAATGGAAAAAGTAAAAAAGGAAGTCAGTTTTGAGGGCGATTTAAAAGAGTTTTTTAATCATGTAAGGACTAAGAAAGAGTTGATGCCTTTTACAAGTGCAGAAGAGGTGATTGCCAATTTTAATGCGATTCATGAAAAAATGAAACCTCAGGTGAACAAACTATTTGGGAAACAGCCAAAAACAAAGTTTGAAGTACGTAGAACGGAGGCTTTCAGAGAAGCTTCTGCAAGTGCGGAGTACAATTCAGGTTCTATGGATGGAACACGACCAGGCATTTTTTATGTGCCCATTCCAGACATAAACGAATACAATGTATTTTCTGACGAGGATCTATTTTTACATGAAGCTATTCCTGGGCATCATTTTCAAATTTCATTGACTCAAGAGAATGAAGACTTACCTAAATTTAGAAAAACCTTATGGTATAGCGCCTATGGTGAAGGCTGGGCCCTCTACACAGAATCTTTGGGGAAAGAATTAGGATTATACGATGATCCTTATCAATACTTTGGCATGTTAAGTGCCGAAATGCATAGAGCTATTCGCTTAGTGGTAGATACGGGTTTACATTCTAAGGGTTGGTCTCGTGAAAAAGCCATTCAATACTCTTTAGCTAATGAAGCAGAGTCTGAAGCAGGTATTATTTCAGAAATTGAACGCTACATGGCGATGCCGGGTCAGGCCTTGTCTTATAAAATAGGACAATTAAAAATAAAAGATCTAAGGGCGAAGGCAGAAAAAGAATTAGGAGATAAATTTGATATCAAAGAATTTCATAACCAAGTTTTAGAAACCGGGTGTGTGCCATTGGCACTTTTAGAAAATAAGATTGATGCTTGGATAAAGACTAAGTCCTAGAAAAAAAAGGGGAGCAAACGCTCCCCTTCTGGTTTAAAAAATTAACTCAACTTAACTTAAAACCAATTTAAATACTGACGCTTTTTTGGTAATTACCATGAGTGTTTTTTACGATAACCGTATATTCTCCTTTATTGGCATTTTTAAAATTGATGGCCTTTTCAACCGTAAGGGTATCCATAAATTTTTCTGAATATAATATTCTGTCTTCCCCATCATAAACCTTAATCTCAACACCTTCTTTAGAAATATTCAGAAAATTTATGTAAACCACATCTTCTTTGACTCTAAATGCTGGCTTAATTACTTCTACTTTATCCTTTATGATAATTGTTTCTTTTTGAATTAAGATATCATAATTGATGGTTTTCGTTAAACTTTCAAGTTTAAAAGTGTAGGTTCCCGCCTTAAGATTACTTAAATCAAATTTTGTGTGAATTGATTTGTTTTTAAAAGAATTATCAGAGTAAATGATGTAGTTTTCACTATCTAAAAATTGAATTTTAGTGTCCTTAGATACTTCATCAAAATCAATGATTAAACTTTTTTCGTTAAGGTCTGCCACTAGGTTTAATTTTGGCTCACTGGCATTTGCTATTACTATATGGAATAATAATGCTGCCATTACTGTAAATTTTACGACTGTTTTCATAATTTTTTATTTTAAAAGATTACTAAATGATGATGGTACAAATGTACCCTCGAAAAACCACTATAAATACACCATAATTTGCCGATTTCTTTGCTATTTTACCATTCACAAACATGTTTACGCACAACTATGGTAAAATAACATTGATTATGGTTAACTTTGCAAAGAATTAGAAAAACAAGGTTTTTTAATTTTACAAAAAAGAAAATATGATAGTGCCAAAACCTGCTTTCGAAGCAATAGCTCCCGATTTCGGACATTCGTTTACCTATCAAAAATTTGATGAAGATAAACCCAATACTCATGCCATTTGGCATTTTCATCCTGAGATAGAATTAGTCTATATTAATGGTGGTACGGGCAAACGTCAAATAGGTAGCCATATATCTTATTACGCTGACGGGGATTTAATACTCATAGGCTCAAACTTACCGCATTGTGGCTTCACGGATAGTTTTACAGGCAATAAAACAGAAACCGTGGTGCAAATGAAACACGATTTTTTAGGAAATGATTTTTTTGATATTCCTGAAATGAAGAAGATTCAAACTATTTTTGATGTATGTAAAGGAGGGATTGCTTTTTATGGTAAAACAAAAAAGAAAATTGGAGAAAAAATTGAAGTTTTAGAATATCAAACCGATTTTCAAAGACTATTATCGATTTTAAATATTTTAAATGAATTGGCAAATTCTAGTGAGTTTAAAATTTTAAATGGTGAAGGTTTTTCTATGGAAACCTCTATTAAAGATAACGATCGAATAAATCTGGTTTTCAATTACGTAAAAACAAATTTTAAGCAAGAAATTACCTTAGAACAAATTGCGGATATGGTGAGCATGACAATACCATCATTTTGTAGATATTTTAAAAATATCACCAAAAAAACATTTGTGCAGTTTGTGAACGAATATCGTTTGGTACACGCCTCAAAATTATTAGCAGAAAATGCCACCAGTATAACCGAAGTGTGTTTTGAAAGTGGATTTAATAACTTTTCTCACTTTAACAAATCTTTCAAAAATTTCACAGGACAAAATCCGTCTGAATATCGAAATAAACTAAAAAAAGTATTACAATAATAAGCTATGATAATTTAGAAATATCGTATGCTTTTTAATTGGTATTAATTTAAAATTATCTATTGCTTAATTTTTATTTATAAGAAATTTAGTGCTAAAATTAATTATTTTGATGCTAACCTATCTTTAACAAATTCTATTTTTGTTTTACCATGTTGTAAAGGTTTACCTTCATTATCTAAATTTACCATAATAATATTATCTACGGTAACAATAGTTTCATGGGTCATTTTATTCCGAACTTCACAATTAATGGTGATCGAAGTTTTTCCAAACTTCACTACTTCTATGCCAATTTCAACTATATCTCCAGTTGTGGCAGTACTCATAAAGTTAATTTCTGATATATATTTGGTAACAACTCTTTTATTTTCTAATTGAATTATGCTGTAAAGTGCGGCTTCCTCGTCTATCCAAGCTAATAATTTACCTCCAAATAGCGTATTATTTGCATTTAAATCTTCTGGTTTAACCCATTTTCTTGTATGGTATCTCATGCTTTTTTTTGATAAAGGTAAAAAAGAATTTTAGCTTCATTTACCGAACCTAAACATAAATTTTCATTTTTCAGAATATGAAAATTTGACACGCGTTTTTAATTTGAATTAGGAATTAAATAGCCGTTAATTTTTAAATTTCATTTATTGATATAAGACCTTAAATGCAAACTATTTTCAAAAAGTAAAGACAACTAAACTTAAAAAATAAACGTATTTTTATATATTGTGACCATCATAAATTCAACCAATTGTATAGACAATGAATTGACACCAAGCTTTAAAGTACAAAAGTTTATAGCATTAAGTAAAACAAGAAAACAATAGAAATAAATTTTATGAGCAGTCTATTTAGTGAAAAAATAAACCTCAACCTACCTGTTAGTGATATTTGGTACTACCCTAACTTCTTCACTATAAAAGCGTCAAACAACTATTTTAACCACTTAAAAACAAATACCCCTTGGCAACAAGATGCTATTAAAGTATTTGGCAAAACCTATGCGCAACCAAGATTAACGGCCTTATATGCAAACAACGGCAAACCTTACTCTTATTCGAACATTACCATGCAACCCCATGAATTTTCTGATGAACTCATAGCCATAAAAAAGAAAATAGAATTAATTGCTGAAACGAATTTTACAACCTGCCTTTTAAATTTATATAGAGATGGCAAAGACAGTAATGGTTGGCATGCCGATAATGAAAAAGAGTTGGGCATAAATCCTGTTATCGCTTCGGTTACCTTTGGTCAGGAACGTTTTTTTCATCTAAAACACAGAACCCACAAAAACTTAAAACACAAAATTCTTTTAGAGAACGGCAGTCTTTTAGTCATGAAAGGCGAAACACAACACCATTGGTTGCACCAAATTCCAAAAACAGCTAGGCCCATACAAGAACGGATTAATTTAACCTTTAGGGTGATAAAATAAAAGGCTGCCCAAATTATGGGCAGCCTTTTTTGCTAATTCAATTTTAAACCCTAAATGGATTACCAGCCTGGATTTTGCTGCGTTGCCAGAATAGGATTATTATTAACCTCTTGTTGTGGTATTGGCCATAAAAACTCTTTGGCACTGTAAGGGAATGCTTGAACACCGAAGGGACCTGCATAAGGTGTACCAAGGGTATATGCCGAAGCTGGTGGGGTTCCATTGCCTACTTTTGCTGGAATACCAACTATTGGCGCCAAGTTATCATTTTGCAATCTGTGAATATCTGGCCATCTTCTGCCTTCCATTGCGAATTCAATTCTTCTTTCAGTAATAATTCCTTCCACCAAACTTGCCGGTGTTGGAAAGTTAGCGGCTAAATATTGTTGTGTAGCTGGTGAAGCCAAAGATCTGTTTCGAACCGTGTTTAAAGCGGTAAGTGCAAGTCCTTCACTACCTGGAATGCGAGCATAGGCTTCAGCCATGTTTAAAAGCACCTCTGAATAACGCATTACTGGAGAAGGATCGGTATAATTTACGCCATCTTTATATTTGTTAGTGTATTTCACACCTCCAACAGTCCGTACTAAAACACCTTCTTCTCTACGTAAATCGTCAACCAACCAAGCTGGGTTTCTCCAGATAATTGGACTTATAGCGACCAAACCTCTTCGGTTGTATTGTGATGCTAAAGCTGCATTCACTCCAGGATTATTCAGTGCTGTGTTTTCCATAGAAAAAATAGACTCTGAATTGTTATAGCCAGCGTCACCAAAAACACCATCAGGTGTAGCAGTAACTGAGTAAATTCCATTTAACTTAACTCCTTCTGCAATGACCATGGGCCAATTACGCATATGAAGATAGGCTCTAGTCTTAAATGCTATAGCAGCCTCTTTGGTAGCTCTTACAATTCCTAAAGTTCCACCTCTTTCTGCTTTGGTATCCATTAAATCCTCTGCATCATTTAAATCTTCAAGAATCCTTGTATAACATTCTGCCACTGTATTACGACCTAATGTTAAGGCTAAATCTATAGACTCGGTCGTATTAATTGCAAAATCACGGTAAGGTACGCCTAAGTGTGTAGCACCTGGTGTATCGTTATATGGCTTTGCAAAATGCCACAACAACTCTTGATGTGCAATAGCTCTGAAAAATTTAGCTTGACCAATATAATCGTTGGCCACTTCCTGAGTAATAACACCATTACTTACAGCTCCTTCTACTCCTTCTAAAACAAGGTTTGCTCTATTAATTAAGCGATAGGTATCGCTCCAATAAAAAACATTATTTGCCGTAGTAGGGTCATAGGTAGCCGTATACGTTAATTGGTAAAACCCTGCTATATTTACAGCATCCTCACCTCTATTATCCCCTTGTTGCACAAAAGCAGCTCCAAAAGGATACCCACGACCAGCACCGTTATAAATACCTATTTGGGCAGCATTGTACATTCCAGTCACAGATAATTCAATTAATGCAGGCGTAGTAAATGCTGCTGCTTCTGAAACCTGATTAAAAGGTTCTAGGGCTATTACATTATCATCGGTACAGCTAGTAAAAGAGCCAAAGCCAAGTGCGGCTATTAGGACAAATTTTAAGGCTGAAAATTTATTATTATATATTGTTTTCATATTTATTTATATTTTATTAAAATCCAACATTAAGTCCAAAAGAAAATACACTCGATATCGGAGTTCCGTTAAGGTCTACACCAGCAGCCTCCTGTTCAGGATCTAAACCTCTGTAATTAGTAATCACCCATACATTTTGAGCTTGTACAAACATTCTCATTTTTGAAATTCCAATTTGCTCTGTAATGGTTTTAGGTAAAGAATAGCCTAAGGTAATATTATCTAATCTGATAAAATCGCCATCTTCCAAAAATCTAGAAGTAGCTACAGAGGTTAAGTTACTTGTTGTATTGCTCAAGGCATACAATCTTGGCGTTACACCGTCACCTGGGTTATCCACACTTTGCCATCTGCCTAATATTTCGGTTCCATTGTTGGTAAAGTTTGTATTTAACAATTCTCTTCGCGTAGCGTTGAAAATTTTATTACCTCCACTAAAACGAAACAAGAAGCCTAAATCAAAGTTTTTATAAGACATGTTAGAATTAAAACCACCAAAATATTTTGGAAGTGATTGTCCTAGTATTTCTCGGTCAGTTATAGCACTAATAGATCCTGGTACTGAAACGTCTGCTGGGTTAGCTTCATCGTATACGGCAAAACTAGCGCCTGGTAATAAAGCTTGAACACGAGTCCCATCTGCTTTAAAATAAATAGGATTACCATTCGCCGCGTTTACACCACCATACCTGTAGCCATAAATAGAATTGATAGACTCACCTTCGCGAGTGATGGTATTGGTTCCGATACGATCTTGACCATTTACTAATTCTTGTACTTCATTATCTACAAAAGAAATATTAGCAGAAACATTCCATTTAAAATCTTTGTCAAACAAAACAGCATTAGCAGCGAATTCTATACCTGAATTTTCTACTTTACCAATATTGGTATCATAACTATTGCTTGGAATACCAAATGATTGTGGTGTTTCTAAAGCTAGAATTAAATCGTCTGTGGTATTTCTAAAATAATCAAAGGCCAAAGAGAATTTATTTTGAAATAAACTTAAATCAGCACCAATATCAATCTTTTCACTTGTTTCCCACAATAGATTATTGTTTCCAAATTGCACATAAGCAATACCATTATTGTTACCATATTGTGCAGAGCCATACAGGCCAAAATAAGGATAGTTCCCAATTTCTGTATTCCCTACTTTACCGTAAGAACCTCTAATTTTAAAGTCAGACACTACATTCTCTAAGCCTTGCATAAAGTTTTCTTTACTCACTGTCCATCCTACGGAAGCACCTGGGAAAACACCATATTTGTTGGCCTGTGGTAAAGAAGACAAACCGTCTCTACGTAAACTTCCTTGAATAAAATACTTTTGTTTGTAGTTGTAATTTAATCTACCCGCGAAAGATATAATTCCATTATCTGTAAAACCACCACCTGAACCTTGTACGCCGAAGGTTCCAGAAACTAAATTCTGATTAAAAAACTCATTACTTAAATCTGTACCCGATCCAAAAAAGCTTTTAATTGTTCTTTTTTGATATTCATTAATTAAGGTAGCAGAAACATTATGGTCTTCTCCATAGGTTTCATTATAGCTCAATACATTTTGCCAGTTCCAGTTCACCGTTTCTTGGAAATTATTTTGAACTCGACCATTGGAACCAAAACCATCACCATGTGTAGGACTCCAATATAAAAAACCGTTAGCATTTGTATTATCAATACTTACCTGAGTTCTAAAGTTAACTGTAGAGAATGGCTTAATGTCCATATAAACATTACCAATTAATCTATTTACTCTACTGGTTTCTTGATTATTATCTAAGACAAATCGAATGTTAGGTAAGTTATCACCAATGGTTTCTAGGTTAGAACCTCTACCCATTCTATCTGGAAAAACATCATCTAAATTATACCCAGTTGGGTCATTAGCATCAAAAATAGCTACGTTAGGATGTTGACGCATGGCATTGAAAATATTTCCAGATAAGGAATTCGTTCCTGTATTCAAACCAAAGGTTTCTGTTCTGGTAAAACCTGCACTAACCCCAACATTCAACCAACTTTTTATTTTTTGATCTATGTTAGAACGAAATGAAAATCTACTTTGAGAGTTTGGTCTAGCCACAGCTTCAAGGTCATTATAACCTACAGAAGTAAAAAATTGTGTATTCTTAGTTCCTCCAGAAAATGATAAGTTATGATCTTGTTGAAAAGCATTATTATTTAAAACTGCTGCTTGCCAATCGGTTTCAAAATCAGTACCTGCTGCCCATAAACCTTGGTTTCTATTGGTACGTTTTTCATTATTGATAGTGATAAAGTCTTGAGCCTTTAAAAGATCAAAGGTTCTTATAGGACTAGCAAAACCAACAGAGGTATTATAGTTGATAGCAACCGTACCTTCTTTACCTCTTTTAGTGGTGATTAAGATAACCCCATTGGCAGCTCTAGAACCATAAATAGCTGTAGCTGCACCATCCTTTAACACATCAAAAGATTCAATATCCGCAGGATTAATTTCTGCTAGTGGATTTGTGTCGGCATAACCTCCACTTTCTCCTGTGAAGATTGGAATACCGTCAACAACTACTAAAGGAAATGTTCCAGAACTAATAGATGCAATTCCACGAATTCTTATTCTGGGTCTTTCTCCTATAATTCCTGATTGTGTTGTGATTTGCACACCAGCAGCTCTACCCGCTAATTGTGCTTCAAAACTTGGTGTAATTAAATTCGCAATTTCCTCACCTTTGATGGTAGAAATTGCTGCCGTTAAATCGCGCTTACGTTGCACACCGTAACCAACTACCACAACCTCATCTAAAGCCTGCGCATCTTCTTGCAGCTGAACATTAATGGTGTTTGAAGCACCAACGAGTCTTTCTGTTGTTTTTTGTCCGATATAACTAAACCTTAACTGCTGGCCTTCACTAGCATTTATGGTATAGTTACCATCAAAATCGGTTTGCGTACCTGTTGTAGATCCTACAATAAGCACAGAAACTCCAGGCAATGGCATTCCACTTTGGTCTGTGACATTACCGGTAATAGTCTTGTCTTGAGCAAGAGCAAAACTGAAAAATAACACCAAGAGCGGTGTTAAAAACATTCTTATTTTTGATTTCATTTAACTTAAATTTTTGAATTAGTAAATCCAAAATTAGATTTTAAGTTAAATAGTTTTAAAATTTTAACACTTTAAACTTGCATTTTTACATAAAATACATCATTAGTTATTTTTTTATGGTTTTTAAAATAATTTATGTTAAAATTTTAATTATAAATCAAAAAATAAGGATTACTTTTTGAAATATTGATAATTTTTTTTATATAGATGATAAAAAAAATTTATTTCAAGAAAACAAATACAGATTACACCATAACATGATTATAGCTAATTATTGAAATAATTTATTTAACACCTTAATGCATCGCAAACCTTCTTTTTATATTGCGACTGGACTATACCCAATATTCATAGCTATACGCATAGCCCAGCTTGTCATCAAGCTCAAAAGAAAGAATTGTATAATTCACTGAATAGATCTTAACAAATAAGTAGTTTTATTTAAAAAATGAAGAAGTACTTGGGATGAAAAAAATAAACACAATTACCATAGTTAGCCTAGATAAAAAACTCAAGCCAACTCAAATGTTTGGTACTCATTTGTATGTATCGAAATTTTATTTTAGCATACTATTACAAAAAACTGTTAAAAAAGTTAATTAATATTATAACAATGTTTTTTTTAGTTAAAAAAATAATAATAATTTCAATATAATTAAATATACTGAGAATAAACTAATAAATAAACATACATAAAAAATTATATATAATTTAAACCCTATATTTTAACAAATTCTTTAGAAAATGGATTTTTTAATTGATTAGTTGCATATTTATTTGCAATTTAGGCTTGCTAATTAATTTAAAACAAACTAAATGAAAAAAAAGATCACTTGGATTGTAACATCAATGATGATGTTACTCATTAGTTTTTCTTATGGACAAGAAAAAACTATAACGGGTAGCGTTACGGATCAAGGTGGTATTCCTTTACCAGGAGTATCAATTGTTGTCGTAGGAACTACTAACGGAACACAAACTGATTTTGACGGTAACTACTCAATTACTGCTGCGATTGGTCAAAAATTAAGATTTAGTTACATTGGTCAAAAAACAACTGAAAAAACAGTTGGTACTTCTAATACCATTAATGTTCAGTTGCAAGAAGATGCACAATCTCTTGATGAAGTTATTGTAGTTGCTTATGGTACTTCTAAAAAATCAGATTTTACCGGGTCTGCTGTGCAGATTGGTGCAGAAGATATTAAGGATAGACCAATATCTAATGTTGTACAGGCGTTACAAGGTGCTGCGCCAGGGGTTAACGTTTCAGCTGCCAACGGACAGCCAGGTTCAACTCCAGAAATTCAAATTAGAGGTAATGGTTCTTTTAGCTCTTCTAACCAACCTTTATACGTTGTAGATGGTGTTCAGTTTGGAGGAGATCTTTCTAGTTTAAATTCAAATGATATAGAAAGCCTTACCGTACTTAAAGATGCTGCATCTACTTCACTTTATGGCTCCAGAGCTGCTAACGGTGTTGTATTAATCACCACCAAAAAAGGTAGACAAGGTAGAAGCACTGCGAACCTAACGGTTTCTCAGGGGATAACTTCAAGAGCAATACAAGAATATGACAGAGTAAATGCTCAACAATATTATCCACTATTATGGGAAGCTAGAAGAAATGCCCTTTCTATTAGCGGAACTGTACCTGTTGCAACTGCAAACCAAAGAGCTACTGATGAAATATTTGGTATTTTAGGAGTTAATCCTTTCAACGTACCCAACAATCAAATTGTTTTACCTACTGGAGAGTTAAACCCTGCAGCGAGCTTATTGTATCCAGACGATCTAGACTGGCAAGAGCCTTTAGTGAGAGCTGGTAATAGAAAAAATATTGATTTTGCCTATTCTGGAGGTACTGAAAATTCAGACTTTTTTGCCTCAATAGGATATTTAGATGATGAAGGTTGGATTATTAATTCAGGTTTTGAAAGAATTACAGGACGTGTTAATGTAAATTCAAATGTTACAGATTGGTTGAGAACTGGCGTAAATATTTCTGCCTCTACTGCCGTATCAAACCAAGCATCTGATGGGGGATCAAATTCTTTTGTAAATCCATTTTTCACCACAAGATCTATTGCCCCGATTTACCCAGTATTTGAGCATGATCCTGTAACGGGAGAGTTTATACTTGATGGCAATGGAGACCGCATATATGATTTCCGTAATGACAGCAGAGTAGGTAATACAACAGGAAGACATGTCATTTTAGAAACTATTTTAAATACAGACATACAACAAACTGATAACTTATCAGGGAGAACATTTGCTGAAATAAAATTCTTAAAAGATTTTACATTTACAGCTAACGCCACTTTAGATAAGCGTTTTTTCTATAGAGAGCGTTTTCAAACGCCAGTGGTAGGCGATGGTAACCCTGCTGGAAGGTCCCTTAAAACTTCTTCGATACAGACTACCATCAATTACAATCAGTTATTGAACTACAATAAAGAATTTGGACAACACTCTGTAGGTGTGCTATTAGGTCATGAAAACTATGACTTTAAAATAGAATTACTAACAGGAACAAGACAAGATATTATTGTTGATGGTAACACAGAGCTTATTAATTTTACTACTACAACAGATTTAGAATCTTATAGAAGAAACCTTACGCGAGAAGGCTATTTTTCTCGTGTAAATTATGATTTTGATGACAGATATTACCTTTCTGCTTCTTATAGAAGAGATGCATCCTCTAGATTTGATGAAAATGTTAGATGGGGTGATTTTTACTCTCTAGGGGCTTCTTGGAGAATAGATTCAGAAAATTTTATGGATAATATTTCTTGGATTAATGCATTAAAACTAAGAGCTTCCTATGGTGAGGTTGGTAATGATGAAATAGGTGGTTTCTTTCCAAGTCAAGCACTTTTTGCTCTTGGTAACAATAATGCAGGTGAAGGTGGTATTCTTGCCTCCGCGGCAGGTAATCCAGACATAAGATGGGAAACGAACATTCAAACAGATGTTGCTTTGGAATTTGGCTTTTTAGAGAATAGAATTTCTGGAACTTTGGAGTATTACACAAGAGAATCGACAGATTTATTATTTGATGTACCCTTACCAGTAAGTGCCGGTTTGGATGAAGTATCTTCGAACATTGGTAGTTGGACAAACTCTGGTATCGAACTAGACTTAAATTTAGGGATTATTAGGACAGATGATTTTTCTTGGAATTTAAATATAAATGCCTCAACCTTAAATAATGAAATTACGGTATTGCCACAAGAAGAATTGATTAATGGTTCTAAAAAGCTAATTGTAGGAGGTGATATTTTTGATTTTTGGCTTAGAGATTGGTATGGGGTAGATCCAGCTGATGGTTCAGCGCTTTACGTTTTAGATCCAGAATTAGGAGCTGTTGGTGATGCCGATGTTAGACAAATTGACGGAAACGATGTTACGACCAACCAA
Source organism: Cellulophaga sp. Hel_I_12 (assembly GCF_000799565.1). NCBI lineage: Bacteria > Pseudomonadati > Bacteroidota > Flavobacteriia > Flavobacteriales > Flavobacteriaceae > Cellulophaga > Cellulophaga sp. Hel_I_12. The sequence goes on along the minus strand of NZ_JUHB01000001.1, from coordinate 3,909,977 downwards.
AATAAAGCTAATTTTGATTTTGTAGGTTCTGCTACTCCAGACGTGTTTGGAGCATTTACCAATACCTTTGCTTATAAAGGTTTTGAATTAGGTTTTACATTTACCTACCAATTAGGAGGAAGTACTTATGACACTACTTGGGCAAATCTAATGGACCCTGGTAGCGCTGGCGATGCTTTAAGCACCGAAATTTTAAGAAGATGGCAACAACCTGGAGATATTACTGATGTACCAAGGTTAGATTCGAATCAAATTGCACAGTTTGGAGCTGGTTCTGATAGATTTTTAGTAGATTCAGATTTCTTATCCCTGAGACAAGCAAACATAGCTTACAGTTTTGATAAAAAAGTTTCAGAAAGCATTGGCTTAAATGGATTAAGAATATTTTTAGCTGGTGAGAATTTATTTTTATTAAATAAAAGACAAGGTTTGGATGTTGTTCAAAATTTCCAAGGAACAACAAGCAATAGGTTTACACCTTCCAGAGCTATTACCGTAGGACTTAATGTTACATTTTAAAAAATATACATATGAAAAAATTTAGTTTTATTTTAATTTTTGTTCTTTTTACGGGAGTCCTAGTTACTTCATGTGAAAAAGAATATTTAGATCAAGTGCCCACAGAAGGTGTGGCCACTGCCAGTGCTACAGAAACCACTGGTAACTTATTTTTAGTGATTAATGGAATTCATAGATCGCTATATATTAGGTATGGAGCACAGGGTAGAACGGGTATTAGTTCCCTTATGCTTCAGAATGAGAATCTTGGTGAAGATTACGTCAATACAGCCAGAGCCAATGGTTGGTTTATAGCTACTAGTGGTTGGCAATCACATACAAATGCAACGGCCGCTGATGATTTATTCCCATATAGAACCTACTATAGGATCATTAGAAATGCCAATGTTATTATTAATGGGGCTGAAAATGCTGTTGGGGATGCGGCCGAAAGAGATGCAGCTGTAGGTCAAGCACTGACCTATAGAGCTTGGGCTCATTTTCAAATGGTACAATTATACGGTCAGCGTTATGTGCCAGGAGGAGGCAACAGCCAATTAGGAATTCCTATTCGTCTTACGCCTGATAATGAGCCATTGGCAAGAAATACTGTTGAAGAGGTTTATACACAGGTAAATCAAGATTTAGACGATGCAATCGCTGTATTTAGCAACTATACTAGACCTAATAAATCGCATTTAGATGTAAGTGTTGCCAGAGGTTTAAAAGCTCGAGTGGCACTAGTACAAGGTAATTACGGTATAGCCGCAGATTTTGCATCACAAGCAAAAGATGGTTACCAATTAATGGATAATGACACTTATTTTAATAATTTTAGTGATTATAATAATGTGGAATGGATGTGGGGCAGCTTTATTCAGGAAGATCAAACTGATGTTTTTGGTAATTTTGGCGCTTATATTTCACGTAACTTTAGTTCATCAAATATTCGTGGTAATCCAAAAGCTATAAGCAGGTTATTATATGACCAAATAGCAGCGACTGATGTTCGAAAAAGATTATGGGATCCAACAGGTGCACATCCAGTATTACCTGCTGGTATTGAAATAAGTTCTGCACACTCGAGAAGACCTTATACGAACCAAAAGTTTTTAGCGGCAGGTACTGGAGACAGTAGAATGGACACTCCTTATATGAGAGCTGCCGAAATGTATCTTATAGAAGCAGAAGCACTTTCCTACAGTGACGAAGCAGCAGCCAGACAGGTACTCTTTGAATTGGCTTCTAATAGAGATCCAAATTATACCTTATCTACAAATTCAGGTCCAGCTTTAAAGGAAGAAATATACGTTCAAAGACGTATTGAGCTTTGGGGAGAAGGATTTAGATTTTATGATTTAAAGAGGTTAAACCTTCCTTTAGATCGCAGGGGTTCAAATCATAGTGCAGATTTAATATCTGATGTATTTCAAGTTCCTGCTGGAGATAGCAGATGGCAATGGCTAATCCCTCAGGATGCCTTAAATGCAAACCCACTTTTAGAGCAAAATCCACTATAAATAATCAATGAATAAATATGATTATTAAAAAGCTTAATGATAACCCAATCGGTTTAAAATAAGTGATTCTAATTATGATTAGTAAAAAACCCCTAAGCTTTTTTAAGCTTAGGGGTTTTATTTTAGGTACTAATTACTATCTATTAAAACAAATCATTCAGCACCTTAGCCAAACGTAAACCTCCTTTTTGAAGTTGCGTTTCGACCATACCCCAATATTTATAGCTGTAGTCATAGCCCAGCTTCTCGCCAACCTCTACAGAATTGTATAATTCATTGGCTAGGTCTTGAGATTCTTCTACCCAATCAAATACATTTCCTTTTTGAATTTCTTTGATTTGGTTCTTATTTACGGCTGGCAAATTATCTGCTAATTCGGTATAACTCATTCCATAATCATCAATCATATTACTGTCCCAAAGTCGGTGTAGGTTAGTTCCCTTGCCAAACCATTGCAATTGAATATCGTTACCGCCTTTATCTTCTTCTCGCCCAGCGTGCATAGGCTGATGTAAATCGCCCACTAAATGAACTAATAATTTTAAGTAAAAAGCTTTGTCTTCTTTGCTGCTATTTTCATTTTTTACGATGGCCATACATTTTTCTATACCCAACACAATATCGCCATATGGACTAGGAGCTACATCGGTATATTTTTTATCCGCAGGAAAGTTCACGTAATGCCAAGCACTAAACTCTTTATAGGTTCGATCTGATTTGATATCATCCGCATACGTAGACACTAACGGCAAACTTTGGCCGTCTAAAATTTCAGCAATTGCCTTTTTCGCTTTTTTTGTAAGATGTCTTTGTGCTACTTCACCCGTGGTTCTGTGACCAGTTTTTGACCAATCATACTCATTAGCAAAAGTTAATTGAGCCAATAGTGTTAGTAATAAAATGGATATTTTCTTCATGGTTTAAAAATTTCGTCAATATTTGCGTTAAATAAGCCTCAAAAATAGAGAATAGATCTTAAATTCAGCCTTAACGCGTATATAGTTTATGAGCATTTAACAAAATCTTATCAGCATTGAAATTTAACCGAATAAAATCACCCATTTTTAGATATGGCATCCTAATACTAGGGGCCTTACTTGTATTTTTATTACTTTTTATTGGCTCTGTTTACCTCGGGTTGTGGGGAAAAATTCCATCTAAAAAAGAACTCTCAAGCTTAGAATACCAAAAAGCTAGCGAGGTGTATACAGCAGATAGTGTTTTAATTGGAAAGTATTATTTATTTGATCGACAGCCAATCGCTTATACAGAATTCCCTGAACATTTATTAAAATCATTGATCGCCATTGAAGATGAGCGTTTTTACGAGCATTCTGGTATTGATTATAAAAGCTTAATGAGAGTAGGTTTTAAGTCTATCTTAATGCAAGACCAATCTGCTGGAGGAGGAAGCACCTTAACACAACAATTAGCAAAAAATTTATATCCACGAAAAGATAGGACAAAAACCAATATTGTTGTTGATAAACTAAAAGAAATGATGATTGCCTCTCGGTTAGAAGCTAATTACTCCAAAGAAGATATTCTTTATCACTATTTAAACACCGTAAGTTTTGGTGATAACACCTTTGGTATTGAAAGTGCCTCGTTAAAATTCTTCAACAAAAAAGCCAAACAGTTAAAAACGGAAGAAGCTGCGGTCTTAGTAGGAATGCTAAAAGCTACTTATGGCTATAATCCCAGAATTTATCCTGAAAATAGTTTAAAACGAAGAAATTTGGTGTTACAAGCGATGTTTTCTAATGGTTTTTTAAAAGAAGTTGAAAAAGATAGTCTACTACAAATTCCACTAAAATTAGATTATAAGGATTACAACTACAGTGATGGCTTGGCACCGTACTTTAGAGAAGAGGTACGAAAACAACTATTGGTATGGACAAAAAGTGAAAATGAAAAAGGTGCCAATTACAATATCTATACCTCCGGCTTAAAAATATACACCACGCTAAATTATGACATGCAGGTGCTCGCAGAGCAGGCTATGGTAGAGCATTTAACTGCTTTACAGAAAAATTTTGAAGAAAGCTATGGTAAAAATCCACCTTGGCTGCGTGATCAAAAGCTAATCGATAAACTTTTAAAAAGAACTGAAAGCTATAAAAAGCTTAGAGCAATGGGACTTACTTCTTCTCAAATCATGGATTCCATGGAGATTAAAAAAACGATCATCTTAGCTGATTGGGATGGTGAGAAATCCAGTATGGTAAGTACCATTGACAGTTTGCAACATTATATGAAATTCCTAAACACGGGTTCATTAGGTATAGATCCTACAACCGGTGCGGTGAAAACATGGATAGGTGGTATCAATTTTAAATATTATAAATACGATCATATTTCACAAAGCAAACGCCAAGTAGGTTCTACTTTTAAACCTATTGTTTATACTGCCGCCCTAGAAGATGGTATTTCACCTTGTACCTATTTTTCGGCTCAAGAAGTGGAATACAAAAATTTAAAAGGCTGGTCCCCTAGTAATTCTGGAACTAAAGAGGAAGGCTACTTAAACTACTCCATGGAAGAAGCCTTAAGTAACAGCGTAAATACTGTAGCCGTAAAAGTATTAGAAGATGTCGGTATCTTAAACGTAATTCGTCAAGCCAGTAAAATGGGTATTTTAGAAAAGCTACCCAACGAACCATCATTAGCTTTAGGAACTGGAGAAATAAAAATTACAGAACTAGCAGGTGCATACGCAAGTTATGTCAATGAAAGTAAGCCCGTAACCCCCTATTTAATTGAAAAAATTGTCAATAGCAAAGATGCTATTGTTCAGGTTTTTAAACCAACTATCAATGTACCTGAAGCATTTTCATCAGAAACAAGACAACTAATGCTCGAGATGATGAAAAGCACCATCAACACTGGAACAGCATCAAGAATCAGAAGCACTTATAAATTGCCTAATGCCATTGCCGGTAAAACAGGAACTACACAAGATAATAAAGATGCTTGGTTTGTGGGTATAACTCCAAAATTAATACACATCACTTGGGTTGGACTAGATAATTACGAACTCGGTTTTAAAAATACGAGTTTAGGACAAGGTGCTAATGCAGCACTTCCCATGTTCGCCATCTTTATGCAGAAATTGAATAAAGACAAACAATTTTCAGAGATTACCAAGGCACAGTTTGAAACCCCTTCGGCTAATGTGCTCGATAAATTAGACTGTGATCCTATTAAAAAAGACGGATTTTTAAAGCGACTTTTCAAAAATCCTGACAAAAAGAGAACTAAAAATTTTAAAGATAATTAATTATTTATTTAACTTTATTTAAATTTGTTTTAACTTTATTTAAATAAATAGTATATTTACATCATAATAATACTTTTATTATGAGTAAATTACCCGTCAAATGCCCGAGTTGCGAACAGCATTTACATGTAAGCCAGCTTTCCTGTTTAACGTGTGATACCTTAATTTCTGGTAGTTATCCATTACCGAAATTAATGCAACTTCCACAAGAAGATCAAGACTTTATACTTCAATTTGTGCTGCACAGCGGAAGTCTTAAAAAAATGGCTTTACAAATGGAAATCAGTTACCCTACCATGCGGAATAAGCTAGATGATATTATTGAAAAACTACAACCTAAGCTATAAAAACTATGAAAACCATACTTTTTAATCCCTTTAAAAAATACCAAGAAAATACCTTGTTAGTTATTGGAATCATTGCCACGCTTTTAGGGTCCTTGGTCGCCTATATTTTTTTTGCGCGTTTTGACGGGGCGATTGATTTACATTTTACACCCGATATTAACCTTTGGCAGCCCTTTATTGACAATAGCATTAATATCGCAACGCTGTTTGTAGTGCTATTTGTGTTGGCAAAATACCACAATAAAAAAACAAGAGCTGTTGATATTTTAAATGCGGTGCTGATTGCGAGAATTCCCTATTATTTAGTTCCCTTACTGAATATAAACAACACTATTTCGAAGGCGACAGACCAAATGATGGCTATTGTTGGTGATACCATAAATATCAATATGGCAGTTATTCCCGTAAGCTCATTAATAATCATTAGCGTTTTTGCATTGATATCTCTTGTAGCATTAGTTTGGTATATCATTTTACTATTCAATGGCTATAAAATTGCTTCTAATGCAAAAGGCGGACTAACTATTTTATTCTTTTGTTTGGCACTTATTTTAGCGGAAATTATGACAAAAGTTATCATTGTTAATTTTCCGTATTGATTTATTTATACTAAAACATGCTTAGAGGTTTACTTTAACACCCATTTCACAGAAGTACTCAGAGCATACAGCCTTGCGACAAGAAAAATAAATACTAAACATATCCATCATGAAAAAAGCTACAATTTTACTCCTAATCGTGGGTACATTTTTTACTGTAAATGCCCAAGAAATTACTGGAAAATGGAATGGTGTTTTAAAAGTTCAAGGAACACAATTGCGACTCGCTTTTAATGTGGATAAATCAGATGCCGGATTTAGTTCCACCATGGACAGTCCAGACCAAGGCGCCTTTGACATTCCTGTTACCAAAACCACCTTTGAAAACAATCGCATAAAATTTGAAGTCGCAAACTTACTTATTAGCTATGTTGGTGAATTAAAAGATAATGAGATCATCGGTAATTTTTCTCAGAGCGGACAAGCATTTGCTATGAATTTATCTCGGAATGAGATTGAAAAATTAGTACTAAAAAGACCACAAGAGCCTAAAAAACCCTATTCTTACTATTCAGAAGATATTAGTTTTCAAAACGCCAAAGCAAATATTTCTTTATCAGGCACACTAACACTCCCTAAAAAAGAAGGTGTATATCCGGCAGTTATTCTAATTTCAGGGAGTGGACCCCAAAATAGAGATGAAGAACTGCTAGGCCACAAACCCTTTTTGGTAATAGCTGACCACTTCACCAAAAACGGAATTGCAGTTTTAAGGTACGACGACAGAGGCGTTGGTGCATCAAAAGGAGATTTCACTACAGCAACCTCTGCTGATTTTGCCACAGATGTAGAAAGTGCTATTGCCTATTTAAATACTAGAAAAGAAATCAATAAAAATAAAATTGGTTTAGTAGGGCATAGTGAAGGTGGCTTAATTGCACCGATGGTTGCTTCAACATCGAAAAATGTGAGCTTTATTGTTTTACTAGCTGGAACTGGAATTTCAGGAGGTGAAATACTACTCTTACAGCAAGAATTAATCGCTAGAGCTTCTGGAATCTCTGAATCCGAAATAAAAAAGACCTACGACGTAAATAAAGTTATTTTTAATTTAGTCGCTACTTCTAAGAACAGTGAAAAGTTGAATGATGATTTGTCAAAACTAATCCATACAGCTATTGAAAATGATGCCAGTATTGTAATTCCTGATGGCATGACAAAAGAAAAATATGTGGCGCAACAATTGAATCAAATTTTAAATCCTTGGATGAAATTCTTTATAAAATACGACCCAGCTCCTGCATTAGAAAAAGTAAAATGTCCTGTTTTGGCGGTCAATGGAGAAAAAGATTTACAAGTTCCGCCTAAAGAAAATTTAACGGCTATTAAAAATGCGCTAGCAAAAGGTGGAAATAAAAAGCTAACGACTATTGAGTTTCCTAATCTAAACCATTTATTTCAAGAATCACAAACAGGTGCGCCTTCTGAATATGCTAGCATTGAACAAACCTTCTCCCCTATGGCTTTAGAAGCAATTACTACTTGGATCAAAAAGCAAGTAGAGTAAGCATAGTTTATGTATAAGAATAACAACTAAAAAAGTCCTGTCTCCATACGATTTAAAAAAAATAAAATATATAACAGTTTAAAATATCATTTTATTTTAATATATTTATGATATCATTTTAATATCAAATTTAAGAAATCATGACAAACGAAAAAACCACCAAACCTGCCAACGGTTATTTATTTTTATTTCTCGTATTCCTGCTTATCGGACTAAGCGTCTATTTTATAATTTCACAACAAAATCCGATTTATATTATTGGTATAGTCCTAGCCCTATTTTTACTTCCCGGTTTTATTTTGGTTAACCCAAATGGGTCACGGGTTTTATTGCTTTTTGGTAAGTATATTGGAACGATAAAAGAAAACGGGTTTTACTGGGTCCTTCCATTTTATTCAAAAAGTAAAATTTCACTACGGGCTAGTAATTTTGATAGTGAACGCTTAAAAGTTAATGATAAACTTGGAAATCCTGTCATGATTAGCACCATTTTGGTATGGCGGGTTACTGATACCTATAAGGCGGCTTTTGAAGTAGATGATTATAAAAATTTTGTACGAGTACAAACCGATGCTGCTGTTCGGAAATTAGCAAGTATGTACCCCTATGATAATTTTGCTGATGAAGGGCATACAGAGGATATTACATTAAGGTCGAGTGTTAATGAGGTAAGTGAAGCATTAGAAAAAGAAGTTCAAGAGCGCTTGGCAATGGCTGGTATTGAGGTGTTAGAGGCGAGAATTGGATATTTGGCCTATGCGCAAGAAATAGCGAGTGCCATGTTAAAACGCCAACAAGCCACAGCCATAGTCGCGGCTCGTCACAAAATCGTAGAAGGTGCTGTAAGCATGGTGGAAATGGCCATTGATATGTTGAATAAAAAACAAGTCGTTGAACTCGATGAAGAACGAAAAGCAGCCATGGTGAGCAACCTGATGGTGGTATTATGTTCTGATAAAGATGTAAGTCCTGTAGTCAATTCAGGAACTTTAAACCACTAATAAAACCTGATGAAAGAATATAAAATTATAGCCCAAAAAGGAGGCTTATTTAGAAATAAAGATGAGGAGTTTGAAACAATTTTGAATGATTTTGCTCGTGAAGGGTGGTCGGTAATTAGTTCCACCTCTAACCCTCACACCCATTTGCTAAAAGTCATTTTAGAACGGCAAAAATATTAAATAGAAAAATTACACGAATAAAAGCATTAATTATAGTTTAATTTAGTGGCTAAAAATACAGCTATGGCTAAAAAAAAACCATTTGCATTACGGATAAATGAAGATATGATGAAGGCCATTGAAAAATGGGCAACAGACGAGTTCCGTAGCACAAATGGACAAATAGAATGGATGTTAATGAAAACTTTAAAGGATGCTAAACGCGAACCTAAAAACAAATCAGAAAAAGACTAAGGTTTTAAGATTTTCTTAACTAGATAAATCCTTATTTTTGGCGGACCATCCAAAAAACTAACAAATGGCCAGGTTTTATTGTTTTTTTATAACAATTTTCTTTTTTTACACCTCTAATGCCCAAAATGAAGATAAAAAATTTACTGTTAAATTTTTTGCCGATATTCCTCAAATAGATGGCATTCTCGACGAAGCTGTTTGGGATGAGATTGAAGAGGTGAACCAATTTCAACAATATTTTCCAGCAGATACTATTTTAGCCAATAAAGATACTGGTATAAAAATGTATTACGATGGTGTTACGTTGTATGTAGCATTAAAATTAAACACCTCAGGGAATAATTATGTCACTCCTTCCCTACGGCGAGATTTTAGAGCTGGTGGCAATGATAATATTAGTTTAATGTTCGATACCTTTAATGATGCCACAAATGCATTTTTATTTGGCATCAATCCTTATGGCGTAATTCGAGAAGCCTTAATTTCAAATGGTGGTGGAGACGATGGCGGTTTTAATACTTCTTGGGATGTTAAATGGCGTGGTGAGGCTAAAACTTTTGAAAATTATTTTACAGCTGAATTAGCCATTCCCCTTACCTCATTAAAATTTAAAGAAGGTGAAACTAAGTTTAGGTTCAACGCCTACCGCTTTGACACCCAATCTAATGAGACGAGCACTTGGGCTAGAATACCACAAAATCAATCGATCTATAGTTTAGCTTTTATGGGAGTTATGACTTTTGAGAAACCTCTCGGAAAATACAGAACACCTATAGCTATTATTCCCTACGTAAATGGCTTGTCACAAAAAAACTTTGAAACCGATGAAGGCCTTTCGAAAGCTAACTTTGGTGGTGATGCCAAGATAGCCATAGGTAATGGAATGAATTTAGATGTTACCCTAAATCCAGACTTCTCTAATGTTGAAGTAGATAATCTTTTTACCAACCTTACTCGATTTGAGGTTAACTTACCTGAAAGAAGGCAATTTTTTGTAGATAATGGAGATTTATTTGCGAGTTTTGGTGGTGGTAGAGATGCAAATCCATTTTTCTCACGGCGAATTGGTATTGCTACGGACGAAAATGGAAATTCTGTAGAAAATAAAATTATTGGCGGCGTTCGCTTGAGTGGTAAATTAAATGAAAATTGGCGTTTAGGTTTTTTAAATATGCAAACGGCAGAAGATTTAGAAAACGAAATTGCATCGAACAATAACATGATGTTAGCTATTCAAAAGAAAGTCTTTTCAAGATCTAACTTTGGCCTCTTTTTTATCAATAGGGAAAGTTTTAAAGATTATGATTTTTTAGCTCCCGAAGATCGTTACAACCGTGTTTTAGGGGTTGATTACAATTTAGCCTCCGAGGATAACGTTTGGAATGGCAAGTTTTATGTACACAAATCATTTGATCCAGATAGTGATGGTAATGACCTATCTACGGGTGCCTTCATGTCGTATAAAACCCGAAAACTAAATGTTTTTACCGATTGGGTATACATTGGGGAGAATTTTAATTCGGACTTAGGTTTTATTAGACGAAAAGATATCTTTAAGTTCGTAACAGGGTTTGAAAAAATTTTCTGGCCTAGTTCTGGGAAAATAAATCAGCATAGCTTTGAGTTATTTCCAGTCTTCACCTTAAACCCATCCCTCGATTTCCAAACAACAGACTATACCGTTAAACTTTCATGGGGAGCAGAATTTAAAAATCAATCTAGATTAAACGCAAGTATCGAAAATAACTACACCTTTTTATTAGGTAGTTTTGATCCCAGTAGAAAAGAGGGTGCAACACCTCTTCCTGCCGATGTGGGATACTACTATTCTGGGGCTGAAACAAGTTTTCGATCAGATCGGAGAAAGGTTTTTTCTTTTGAACTTCAACAAGCCTATGGTGAGTTTTTTAATGGTACCCGATACGCTGCAGGCTTTGAAATGAGTTTGCGATTACAGCCCAAAGCCAATATTTCATTAGCGCTCAACTACGACCAAGTAGACTTACCACAGCCCTATTCTAGCGCTAATTTTTGGCTATTGAGTCCAAGTTTCGACTTTACCTTTAGTAAGTCCGTTTTTTGGTCTACGTTGGTACAATACAGCAACCAGAGAGATAATTTAGGATTTAATTCTAGACTACAATGGCGTTTTGCTCCTTTATCTGACCTGTTTATCGTCTATAACGACAATTATTTTGTAAATAGTTTTCAACCAAGAAATAGATCTTTAAATCTTAAATTTACCTACTGGTTAAATATATAAAGTACACTTCATTGAATTACAAACTACTTTGTTCTGATTTGGATGGCACCCTACTTTCTACAAAAAGTGATGTGTCTGCATTTACCATTTCTGAAATCTCAAGGATAAAAGACAAACTTCGCGTTATTTTAGTTTCTGCTAGAATGCCTAAGGCCATGACCTACCTTCAGAAAAGCTTAGGAATTGAAAAAGAGCCAATGATTTGTTATAATGGAGCACTTGTTGTACATGGAGAAAATGAAATAAGCTCGGTCACTATTCCCCTTACAATTTTAAACAGAATTCACCAGCTTGCAGCCGTTCATGGTATTAAATTAGGTTTGTATTATAAAAATGAATGGTTTGTAGAAGAAGACTCAGAACGGGTAGCAAAAGAAATTAACTATACAAAAAACCACCCAGAATTTAGAAGTACTACGGACACCTTGAGCGATTGGGAAGCGCGACAAATTTCTGGAGCACACAAAGTAATGTTAATGGGAGCCGAAGACACAACTGACTCCCTATTTCAAGATTTACAAGATACACTTAGTGATGCCATTGCTATTTACAGATCTAACGAAACGCTCATTGAAATAGCCCCAAAATCGGTCTCTAAATTAACCGCTATACAATTATTATTGGCGCCTAATGAAACCTTAGACCAGGTCATTGCCTTTGGCGATAACTATAACGATTTTGATATGCTTAAATATGCAGGTTGTGGCGTTGCTGTAGCTAATGCTCGTGATACTGTAAAAGAAATAGCAAATTACATTACAGCAAAAAATACTGATGATGGTGTTGCTAGATTCATAAAAGAACAGCTGTAAATTTCAACTGTTCTAATTATATTTGACAAAAGCTTTAAAAAATTATGAACGAAACACTTATTACCAACGATACCGTAGTTTTTGGATTACTCACCCTATGTTTAGGTCTTATTTTTTACACATCGTCGATCTCTAAAGGTTTTTGGAGTAAATTCTATAGCGTTGTACCTGCCGTTTTAATGTGCTATTTACTGCCTGCAATTTTAACAAGCACTGGGGTTATCTCTGATGAGATATCTAATCTTTACTTTATGGCGAGTAGATACTTGCTCCCAGCAGCATTGGTATTAATGACATTGAGTATCGATTTAAAAGCAATTGCCAGCTTAGGCTCAAAAGCCTTAATTATGTTTTTTACAGGAACAGTAGGTATCATTATTGGCGGTCCATTGGCCATTTTAATCGTATCTATTTTTTCTCCTGAAACAGTTGGCGGTAATGATTTTGATGCTATTTGGAGAGGTTTATCTACGATTGCAGGTAGTTGGATTGGTGGTGGTGCCAACCAGGCTGCCATGCTTGAAATTTTTCAGTATAATCCTGATGAATATGGCAAAATGGTTTTAGTGGATATTGTTGTGGCTAATGTTTGGATGGCGATCATCTTATTTGGTGTTGGAAAAACAAAAAAAATCGATACATGGCTTAAGGCCGACACGTCTGCCATTGAAGAATTGCGAAAAAAAGTAACGCTATTTTCTGAGAAAATTACACGTGTACCTAGCTTAAAAGATTATATGATGTTGTTATTCTTTGCTTTTACAGCTGTAGGTATTTCTCATTTCTTCGGAGATGGTATCAGTGACTACTTAACAAAAAATAGTAGTTCTGTGGCAGATCCTAGTAACTTTCTATCATTTTTAGGATCTAGTTTCTTTTGGATGGTAGTTGTTGCCACTGTGCTGGGCATTGTACTATCCTTTACCAAGGCAAAAAATTATGAAGGAGCTGGAGCCAGTAAAATTGGGAGTGTTTTTATTTATATCCTTGTGGCCACTATTGGTATGAAAATGGATCTAAGTAAAGTACTAGAAAATCCGGGTTTATTAATCATAGGTTTTATTTGGATCAGCATTCATGCCGGTTTGCTTATTCTTGTCGCCAAACTGATTAAGGCGCCATACTTCTTTTTGGCCGTGGGTAGTCAAGCCAATGTAGGTGGCGCTGCTTCTGCTCCAGTCGTTGCTGCCGAATTTCACCCCTCATTGACCTCTGTTGGAGTTTTATTAGCTGTTTTTGGTTATGTGGTGGGTACTGGTGGTGCTTTACTTTGTGCCTATTTGATGGAAGTTGCTTCTCATTTTTAAAATACGATTTAACTTAGTTTAAATAAAAAAAATAGTGATATTTGCCCTCTAAACTAATTAAAGTGAAGGTCTAAAATAGACCTTCATAAAACAACTAATACGTTCCAACTTTTTCCATAAAATACAATGAGTTGGTTAAAATTTATGAAGATGAAAAACTTAATTTTATGGTCCTTAGTAGGACTTTTAGTTGCTTCTTGTGGTAGTGATGATAAAAATACCATGGTGGTTAACGGCACTATTAAAGGCTTAAAAAAAGGAACCTTATACTTGCAGCAAATTCAAGATACTATTCTTAAAAACTTAGACTCCTTAGAAATAAAGGGAAGTGGCGATTTTAGTTTTTCTACAAGGCTTAGTGATCCAGATATATTTTACCTTTATTTAACTAAAGATGATAATAATGATATCAATGACAGAATTACTTTTTTTGGTGAGCCCGGTATTATTACTATTACAAGCTCTTGGAATTCATTTGAAGCTGAGGCTAAAATAACGGGACCAGGGTCAACATCGAACGAAAAATATGAAGAGTATCGAAAAGGAATGGCTCGCTATAATGCAAAAGATTTAGAACTATTACAGGCTCAATTTAATCCTAAGTTTTCTAATGACTCTTTAGCTATAGACTCTTTACTAAAATTAAGTGATAAAAATTTATATAGAAGTTATGCCTACGGTTTAAATTTTGCTTTAAATAACAAAGATTCTTATGTAGCTCCTTACGTTGCTGTAAATGAGGTGGCAGAATCGAACGTAAAATATTTAGACTCTATTTACAAAATGCTTACACCAGAAGTAGCAGCTTCTAAATACGGTAAAAAATTAAAACAACATATTGAAGAAGTAAAAAAGGCAAAAAATTAAAATCTTTATCTGTATTTTTTAATAGAAAACAAAAAAGCATCCAATTAAATTGGATGCTTTTTTGTTTTGTATCGTTGAATACCTAGCTTAACCCAATTTGTTTAATCTCTCAACCAAAGTTGTTGCTTTTTCTTCTAACTCAACGCGCACTTTTTTAAGATGCTTACTTCTGTTATCTACCTTTTTATTATTTACTTCAACAATTAAATCGTCAAAAGTTTTAATTGCATCATCTATAAGGGCAGAACCTTCTTTTGAACTTTTTTTGTTATTTGAAGCTTCCCAAAAATATACTGCTTCAATAATATCACCTAAAACGTAGTTGATATCTTTTTTTAAATTTTGAATACTTGCCATTTTACTAATTTTATTTTTTGCAAAAGTAATCTTTTTAATAGTACAATAGTACTATCGAATAGAATTAAATCGTTACTTCTAATAAGGTAGCATCTTGGGTATGAATACTCACTTTTGTTGAACTCGCGGATAGGAGTATCGTTTCTCCTTTATTTAAATGTGCTTTGCCATGCTCGTTAACGATAGTTGCTTCCCCTGCTACACACATATAAATGGTAAATGAATCTCTTTGACTCAAGTCGAAATTCATATTTTCTGTAAGTTGTAGATAATTTGTTTTAAAATAAGGACTATCTACCATAGAATTTACAGTATTTGTATCGGTGGTATATACAACCTTAAAATCATCTTTCTTCTCGTAATCGATAGCGTCTAAAGCCAAATCAGTGTGCAATTCTCTTAATTGACCAGCTTTATCTTTTCTATTAAAATCAAAAACTCGATAGGTCACATCAGAGGTTTGCTGAATTTCTGCCAGCACAACTCCTGCTCCAATAGCATGTATTTTTCCTGTATTGATAAAAAAAGTATCCCCTTCTTTCACTTTTTCATAATGCAGCAGCTCTAATAAGGTGTTATTTTCTAGACTCTTTTGATAGGCTTTTTTTGTGACCGTTTTATTAAATCCAACAATTAAATCGGCATCTGTTTCAGCGTCCATGATGTACCACATTTCGGTTTTGCCAAAAGAGTTATGACGTTTTTTTGCCAATTCGTCATTAGGATGCAATTGGATCGACAAATCTTGTTTCGCATCAATAAATTTAATCAGAATAGGGAATGCAGTGCCAAATCGTTCTACGACACTTTTACCTAACAAGGCCTCTGGGTTTTCGTCGATTAATTGTTGTAGCGATGTATGGGCTAAATCGCCATTGGCAACCACCGAAATATCGCCTTCTACAGTTGATATTTCCCAGCTTTCGCCAACACTATCGCTAGCTATAGGTTTGCCAAAAATATCCCTTAGCTTAGTACCACCCCAAAGGCGCTCTTTTAAAATAGGATTAAATTTTAGTGGGTAGTACATGCTTATTTTTTTATTTATCCTGAATAGCTCACAAAGTTTCTTGGGGTTTCATAGAGCACCACCTCTAACTCTTTATCTTGATCAATATGTGGTCTTAATTTATCCCAAATGACCACTGCAATATTCTCAGCTGTGGGATTTAGGTTTTTAAATTCAGGAACCTCTACGTTTAGATTTTTGTGATCAAAGGCATTTTCAATTTCGCTTTTAATTAAATCTTTTAGGATTTTTACATCCATAACAAATCCTGTTTCTTTATCGATTTCACCGGTAACACTTACAATAAGTTCGTAATTGTGGCCATGAAAATTAGGGTTATTACACAAACCAAAAACAGCATCATTCTTTTCAAAACTCCAATCTGGTCTGTATAATCTATGTGCGGAATTAAAATGTGCTTTTCTACTTACTTTTACTTTCATTGTATAAAATTATTTTCAGTAATGTGATTGTAAAATTTATCAAAAATAATTTTAAACCATGCCGTATACCGGTCTGGGTTTTCAATCATATCTGCTTTTATAGCTTCAGGTTTCATCCATTTCCAATCGGCAACTTCATCAGAATTAATCTGTGGCGCATCATGGGCATAACCTATCATCACATGATCTAATTCGTGTTCTGTTAACCCATTATCGAAAGGTGCTTTGTAAATGAATGAAAAAAGTTCTTTTAATTCGGTTGTAAAACCCATTTCTTCTTGTAACCTTCTTTTTCCTGCTTGAATGTTTGATTCCCCCACACGTTGATGACTGCAACAGGTATTGGTCCATAATAAAGGAGAGTGGTATTTATGCGCTGCTCTTTGTTGCAACATAGTTTCGCCTTTATCGTTCATCACAAAAACAGAAAAAGCACGGTGAAGTAAGGCCTTTTCGTGAGCTTCCATTTTTGCCATGGTACCAATTTGTTCGTCTAATTCATTAACGAGTATGACACGTTCTTCTTTCAATTTTATCTTCTTTAAATCTTAGCAATTGCGATACTACATCGCAGGACAAAAATAATACCTTTAAGTTATAATTTATAATGAAAACCTAAAATATTGCTGTGGATATGATTAAAGACCTTATGAAATCAATATATAGACATGTGTTACAATAAAACAAGCACTAGAAAGAAGATATAAAAACCTAATAGTTCTATGAGGATGTATTTTTTTATGGAATAGCAGCTCAGACAAAAAAATGCTTTAGGCCTATTTTATATTGGATGACCAGTAAAAAGCGAAGTGAAATTTGGTAAAAAAAACTTATCGTTTTAAAAGAATCTAGGTGATCTTAGGTTACCTCTGGTCTTTACTAAATCATATCTTAAAATAATTTCAAAGGAACCGTCATTAAAGGCAGCATTACCCAATTCGGTAATTTCTCTGTCATAGGCTATTCCAATGAGCAACTCATCAGAAACATGAAAGCCTACTAGAGCACTAAGTGCAGCATCCCAGCGGTATGCCGCACCGAGTATAAATTTATTATCAAACATAAAATTAGCGGATGCATCTACTTGTAAGGGCGCTCCTTGAACCATTTTAGTTAGCACTGTTGGCTTAAATTTTAAGAAAGGATTTAGGTCCCAAACATACCCAGTAATAAAATAAAAATTCATCTGTTCACTAGCCGTCGATAAAGAGGAAGATTCAAAATGAGATGTTTCTAATATTCTTGGTACTGACAAGCCTAAATAAAATTTATCCGTATGATAATACACACCTGCACCAATATTCGGGGAAAACCTATTGTCGACATCTTGTTGTAAGGTTTGATCGTTCTGAACATATTGATCTAACTGTGAAAATCGAATGTCTAATAAGTTAGCACTTGCTTTAAGTCCAAAACTCAGTTTCCCTTCTCTTGAGGTTTGAATGGTATATGAAAAATCAACATCTAAATTTGTTTCAGAGGTGGGTCCTATTTGATCATTTACTATGGATACTCCTAAACCCATGCCCCTATACCCAATTGGTGTATGTACATTTAGTGTTTGCGTTGTTGGCGCACCTTCTAAGCCTAACCACTGCGAACGATGCAGGGCTGCAATACTCATATGTCCACGTGAACCTGCATAGGCAGGATTTACACTAACTGTGTTGTACATGTATTGCGTATACTGTGCGTCTTGCTGGCTAAAAACACTACTAGTTGTTACACATAGTGTAAAGCATAGTAAGGCAAATAGTGAGTTAAAATAAGTATGATGATTGGGGTTTTTCATGTATACTATCTGTTTATGTAAATGTATCCTGTAAGTTTTTTCATATTATTGACGGCATCTTGATAATCTATGATATAGAAATAGGTACCCACAGGAAGTTTATTGTCCTTATCAATAGTTACTCTACCATTAGAAGTACCATCAAATACGTTTCCTTGGGTATTGTATGCTTTCGTTACAAACACCATCACACCCCATCTGTTAAATATTTTAACCGTATTATTAGGATAATTTTCTAATCCATCAATTCTAAGTACATCATGAGCACCATCACCATTAGGTGTGACCACATTATACACTTTTATACTATCACCCGCAACCACTAAATCAGGATCTAAATAATTTGGAATTCCGTTATTATTAATGTCATCATTAGCCCAGTTACCATCACCATTTACATCTTCATCGATAGTCGCGATACCATCATCATCGTCATCATCATCTCTATAATCTACTTCATCATCTTCATCTGTATTTGGAAGATCTGTAAAAGGATTATCTATTTCATCATTAGGATCAATATCATTGGTATTACTACCTTCATAACCATCATCAAGTCCGTCGTTATCTTCATCCAATCCTAATAATACCACATCTGGAATACCATCATGATTGTGATCGTGCGCTTCAATGGCATCAGGAACACCATCATTATCACTATCTTCATCTAAATAATCTGGTAAATCTGAGTTATCCGTATTTACAGGGATTAAACCAAGGTTACCATTTTGTTCATAAGCATCATCTAAACCATTATTATTTGCATCTACGCCGCTTGGCCCGATATAATCTGCCGTGGTTTGCGCTTCTACATTGTCCGGTATTCCGTCATTATCAGAATCAATATCTAAATAATCAGGAATTCCGTCGCCGTCAGAATCGGTAGCATTAGTTGCTGGATCATTATCATTATCAGTATTCAAATCTTCCCATGCATCTAAAATACCGTCATTATCGCTATCTAAATCTAAGGCATTCGAAACTACTATAGTTATGGTTGATGTGCTGCAGTTGCCCGCGGTATCACAAACGGTATATTGAAAAGTGTCTGTGCCTACAAAACCATTATTAGGGGTGTACGTAACTATGTCATCCGATGGGTTGTTAGGAGTTCCATTTGTGTCAATAACGATTCTACCATTGGTAGGTGAGGTCGTTGTAAATGTTCCACTTGATGGAAGGTCATTATCATTTACATCCCAGTTATCAATGACAATAATTTGATTTTCATTAATGCTTACAACGTCATCATTGGTATCTAAAATTGGCAATACATCAATCGTTACGGTTGCCGTACTACAATCTCCTAAAGCGTTACATACGGTATAGGTAAAACTATCTGCTCCATTAAAATCAGGATTGGGTGTATAGGTAACACGATCGTCAGACGGATCATTTGGTGTTCCATTGTCATCAATCGTTACTGAACCATTAGCAGGGCTAGACGTAGTTAAGGTACCCGAATTGGGTACATCAGTATCATTAGTAAGAATATCAATCACTACAAATGAATCTTCATCTACCGTTGCCACATCATTTAACAAGGTACTGGATTGACTCATACAAACCACCGTAAAACTCGGTAATAATTTTGAGTTTCCTGCCTTTACCAATGTGGCGACATATTTAATAACATCTTGCGTTGCTGTAATGGTAGGTGCGTTTTGATCCCCTGTTAAGGCTGGTGACCAAGTAATGCTCGCTCCCGGAGGAACATTGTTTGCGATATCTAAAGTCACTTGATTATCAGGTGCATTGCAGTCTGTTAAAATAAAATACGTAGTTGCATTTTTTCCACAGGCTGTTCCGTCATAGGTAGCAAAATAAACCCCAGGTTGATTTACTTCGTAGAAAAAATCAGTACCTAAAACCGTATTGGTATCGGAAGCATTAAACCATCGATAATTATTTTCATCGGTACTATTTGGTGCTTGCAGCAAATATTGAGCACTAGCTAAATTAGCGCAGAGCAATCCAAAGAGAAGAACGAATAAAAACTTATATGTGTTGATTGATTTCAAATTTGTTGTCTATTTTTTATTCGTACCTATTACTTTACTACAAACACTACATTGATCAATGAATTATAATCTGATGGCAAACCAATAACATCATAAGTCATGACGCCACTGGCATTGACACTAACATTTGCAAAAACACTGGTGTCAAAATAAGTAACATAATAATAAAGTTCCGTAGCAGCGTAGGTTGGTATTGCTAATGGTGCACCTGCACTGGCTACAGCTGGTGTAGCGTACTGAGCTGTATATTCAGTATATAAATTTAAAGTTCGTAAGGTTCCAGTACTTGATGCATCGACAGCTATGGACGGTGGATAAAAAATTCTAGCTGCCTTTGATGTGATTGGCGCAATGGCATCAACCACTTGTTGGATGTTTGCTTCATTAGTACCGTCACCATCAGCATCTATAACTGTAGTATTTACTGTGGTTGCTGTAGGTTGTGCTAATTCCCAATCGCTACCATTCCAACGCATTATCTGCCCTGTTGTGGTGCCATTGGCTAATTTTGATAAGCTTACTGCATCATCAGCTATTTTGGCTGTAGTTACTGCATTATTGGATAAATCAGCACTTGCAATAGTACCATCAGTAATTTTTGCCGAGGTTACCGAGCTATCAGACAGGTCAGCAGTTATAATAGTTCCATTAAGTATTTTGGCACTGGTTACTGCATTATCAGCTAATTCATTTACTGTAATTCCGGCTGGGGCTACATCCAAAGTATAAGGACTTGCTGTTGTTCCTGCACCTGCTCGTACTAATGTGGCATCAGTAGCATTTGTAATTTCATTCCCAACGATTTTATCTAAATCTAGTGCTGCACTTGCATTTATGGCATCCGCTAATTCTGTATCCGTGGCCAAACTTCCATCGACCGATAAAACTCCTGTGGTAACATTTCTTGTTAAGCCTGATCCTGCTAGTGTAGCATCTATCTTTAATGGCGTTACTGCATTATTGGCTATATCTGCTGCTGCAATGGTTCCGTCAACAATCTTTGTACTC
The DNA here is from genome assembly GCF_000799565.1 of Cellulophaga sp. Hel_I_12. Taxonomy (NCBI): domain Bacteria; kingdom Pseudomonadati; phylum Bacteroidota; class Flavobacteriia; order Flavobacteriales; family Flavobacteriaceae; genus Cellulophaga; species Cellulophaga sp. Hel_I_12. Next base: position 3,888,932 of record NZ_JUHB01000001.1, on the reverse strand, counting down.
GTTACTGAGTTATCAGATAAATCAGCTATCGTTACAGTTCCATCTGCTATTTTAGCACTTGTTACTGCATTATCAGCAATCGTTAACGTCACATTGGTGAAAGCTGCGTTGGCACCCCCTGTTACTGTTAAATCAGATGAAGTGATATTGCCATTAGCTAAAGCCGCTCCATTTACTGATAACACACCCAAAGCACTTCTTGTTAATCCAGAACCTGCTATAGCGGCATCTATCTTTAAAGGCGTTACTGCGTTATTAGCTATTTTAGCGCTAGTTACAGCGTTATCAGCTAAATCAACTGTTGCTATAGTTCCATCTACTATTTTAGCACTGGTAACAGCATTATCAGCTAAATCAGCTGTCACTATACTTGCATCTATAATTTTTGAACTGTTCACCGAGTTATTTGCTAAATCAGCGGTTACAATAGTTCCGTCAGCTATTTTTGCACTGGTAACGGCATTGTCTGCTAATTTTATAGTAGTTACCGCATTACTCGCTAATTCATTCGCAGTGATTCCAGAAACAGCTACATCTAAGGTATACGGACTTGCTGTTGTTCCTGCACCTGCTCGTACTAAGGTAGCATCAGTAGCATTTGTTATTTCATTGCCAATTATTTTATCTAAATCTAAAGCAGCACTCGCGTTTACAGCCGAAGTCACTTCTGCGTCGGTGGCAAATGTTGCTCCCAAATCTACAGTTTGATCTGCTACTCCATCTCGCTCTAATGAAAGGCTTAAAGTAGTTCCAGAAAGTGCAAAAGCATCTATTGTTTGGTTGTCTGAATTTACATAAGCACTTAGGTTTACCGTTACAGGGTCTCCATTTTCAATCGCTATCGTTAAGATATTACTAGCATCGATACTTGCACTGGTTAAATTCTGCTCATCGGTATTATCTAAATAAGCACTCAAGTCTACCGTTACTGGATCACCATTCTCAATCGCTATCGTTAAAATGTTACTTCCATCTATCGTAGCACTGGTTAAGTTCTGATCATCAGTACTTACATAAGCACTTAAGTCTACGGTCGTATCTGCTGCTGTTCCGTTTCCTAAAGTAAGGATGTTGGTTGTATTGTTTAATGCAATCGTCTGAGCATCCGTATTGTCTAAGTACGCACTTAGGTTTACCGTTACAGGGTCTCCATTTTCAATCGCTATCGTTAAGATATTACTAGCATCGATACTTGCACTGGTTAAATTCTGCTCGTCTGTATTATCTAAATAAGCACTCAAGTCTACCGTTACAGGATCACCATTCTCAATCGCTATCGTTAAAATGTTACTTCCATCTATCGTAGCACTGGTTAAGTTCTGATCATCAGTACTTACATAAGCACTTAAGTCTACGGTCGTATCTGCTGCTGTTCCGTTTCCTAAAGTAAGGATGTTGGTTGTATTGTTTAATGCAATCGTCTGAGCATCCGTGTTGTCTAAGTAAGCACTTAGGTTTACCGTTACAGGGTCTCCATTCTCAATCGCTATCGTTAAGATATTACTAGCATCAATACTTGCACTGGTTAAATTCTGATCGTCTGTATTATCCAAGTAAGCACTCAAGTCTACCGTTACTGGATCACCATTCTCAATCGCTATCGTTAAAATGTTACTTCCATCTATCGTAGCACTGGTTAAGTTCTGATCATCAGTACTTACATAAGCACTTAAGTCTACGGTCGTATCTGCTGCTGTTCCGTTTCCTAAAGTAAGGATGTTGGTTGTATTGTTTAATGCAATCGTCTGAGCATCGGTGTTGTCTAAGTACGCACTTAGGTTTACCGTTACAGGGTCTCCATTCTCAATCGCTATCGTTAAGATATTACTAGCATCGATACTTGCACTGGTTAAATTCTGCTCGTCTGTATTATCTAAATAAGCACTCAAGTCTACCGTTACTGGATCACCATTCTCAATCGCTATCGTTAAAATGTTACTTCCATCTATCGTAGCACTGGTTAAGTTCTGATCATCAGTACTTACATAAGCACTTAAGTCTACGGTCGTATCTGCTGCTGTTCCGTTTCCTAAAGTAAGGATGTTGGTTGTATTGTTTAATGCAATCGTCTGAGCATCGGTGTTGTCTAAGTAAGCACTTAGGTTTACCGTTACAGGGTCTCCATTCTCAATCGCTATCGTTAAGATATTACTAGCATCGATACTTGCACTGGTTAAATTCTGCTCGTCTGTATTATCCAAGTAAGCACTTAAGTCTACCGTTACTGGATCACCATTCTCAATCGCTATCGTTAAAATGTTACTTCCATCTATCGTAGCACTGGTTAAGTTCTGATCATCAGTACTTACATAAGCACTTAAGTCTACGGTCGTATCTGCTGCTGTTCCGTTTCCTAAAGTAAGGATGTTGGTTGTATTGTTTAATGCAATCGTCTGAGCATCCGTATTGTCTAAGTACGCACTTAGGTTTACCGTTACAGGGTCTCCATTTTCAATCGCTATCGTTAAGATATTACTAGCATCGATACTTGCACTGGTTAAATTCTGCTCGTCTGTATTATCTAAATAAGCACTCAAGTCTACCGTTACAGGATCACCATTCTCAATCGCTATCGTTAAAATGTTACTTCCATCTATCGTAGCACTGGTTAAGTTCTGATCATCAGTACTCACATAACCACTTAAGTCTACTGTCGTATCTGCTGCTGTTCCGTTTCCTAAAGTAAGGATGTTGGTTGTATTGTTTAATGCAATCGTCTGAGCATCGGTGTTGTCTAAGTAAGCACTTAGGTTTACCGTTACAGGGTCTCCATTCTCAATCGCTATCGTTAAGATATTACTAGCATCAATACTTGCACTGGTTAAATTCTGATCGTCTGTATTGTCTAAATAAGCACTTAAGTCTACCGTTACTGGATCGCCATTCTCAATCGCTATCGTTAAAATGTTACTTCCATCTATCGTAGCACTGGTTAAGTTCTGATCATCAGTACTTACATAAGCACTTAAGTCTACGGTCGTATCTGCTGCTGTTCCGTTTCCTAAAGTAAGGATGTTGGTTGTATTGTTTAATGCAATCGTCTGAGCATCGGTGTTGTCTAAGTAAGCACTTAGGTTTACCGTTACAGGGTCTCCATTTTCAATCGCTATCGTTAAGATATTACTAGCATCAATACTTGCACTGGTTAAATTCTGCTCATCGGTATTATCTAAATAAGCACTTAAGTCTACCGTTACTGGATCACCATTCTCAATCGCTATCGTTAAAATGTTACTTGCGATCGTAGCACTGGTTAAGTTCTGATCATCAGTACTTACATAAGCACTTAAGTCTACGGTCGTATCTGCTGCTGTTCCGTTTCCTAAAGTAAGGATGTTGGTTGTATTGTTTAATGCAATCGTCTGAGCATCGGTGTTGTCTAAGTAAGCACTTAGGTTTACCGTTACAGGGTCTCCATTTTCAATCGCTATCGTTAAGATATTACTAGCATCGATACTTGCACTGGTTAAATTCTGCTCATCGGTATTATCTAAATAAGCACTCAAGTCTACCGTTACTGGATCACCATTCTCAATCGCTATCGTTAAAATGTTACTTCCATCTATCGTAGCACTGGTTAAGTTCTGATCATCAGTACTTACATAAGCACTTAAGTCTACGGTCGTATCTGCTGCTGTTCCGTTTCCTAAAGTAAGGATGTTGGTTGTATTGTTTAATGCAATCGTCTGAGCATCGGTGTTGTCTAAGTAAGCACTTAGGTTTACCGTTACAGGGTCTCCATTCTCAATCGCTATCGTTAAGATATTACTAGCATCGATACTTGCACTGGTTAAATTCTGCTCGTCTGTATTATCCAAGTAAGCACTTAAGTCTACCGTTACTGGATCACCATTCTCAATCGCTATCGTTAAAATGTTACTTCCATCTATCGTAGCACTGGTTAAGTTCTGATCATCAGTACTTACATAAGCACTTAAGTCTACGGTCGTATCTGCTGCTGTTCCGTTTCCTAAAGTAAGGATGTTGGTTGTATTGTTTAATGCAATCGTCTGAGCATCCGTGTTTACTTCTGCTGCAATATCAGCTAAAGGTACTGTAGCTGTATTACCATCTTCTATTTGAATACTCAAATTTCCATTGACGGCATCTACAGAAAAATTTTGTATAATTTGATCATCAGTATTTGCTCCCGCTGCCAAGGATAAAGCATCTATTTCATCTTTTATCTCATTAAGAGCATTCTGAGTATCTGTAGAATTAATAGTCTTGTAAGGTGTATATGGTACCTCTGATGCTGTTTGATCATCACTACCAACATAAGCACTTAGGTCTACCGTTACAGGGTCTCCATTCTCAATCGCTATCGTTAAGATATTACTAGCATCAATACTTGCACTGGTTAAATTCTGCTCGTCTGTATTATCTAAATAAGCACTCAAGTCTACCGTTACTGGATCACCATTCTCAATCGCTATCGTTAAAATGTTACTTCCATCTATCGTAGCACTGGTTAAGTTCTGATCATCAGTACTTACATAAGCACTTAAGTCTACGGTCGTATCTGCTGCTGTTCCGTTTCCTAAAGTAAGGATGTTGGTTGTATTGTTTAATGCAATCGTCTGAGCATCGGTGTTGTCTAAGTAAGCACTTAGGTTTACCGTTACAGGGTCTCCATTCTCAATCGCTATCGTTAAGATATTACTAGCATCAATACTTGCACTGGTTAAATTCTGATCGTCTGTATTGTCTAAATAAGCACTTAAGTCTACCGTTACTGGATCGCCATTCTCAATCGCTATCGTTAAAATGTTACTTCCATCTATCGTAGCACTGGTTAAGTTCTGATCATCAGTACTTACATAAGCACTTAAGTCTACGGTCGTATCTGCTGCTGTTCCGTTTCCTAAAGTAAGGATGTTGGTTGTATTGTTTAATGCAATCGTCTGAGCATCCGTGTTGTCTAAGTAAGCACTTAGGTTCACCGTTACAGGGTCTCCATTTTCAATCGCTATCGTTAAAATATTACTAGCATCGATACTTGCACTGGTTAAATTCTGATCGTCTGTATTGTCTAAATAAGCACTTAAGTCTACCGTTACTGGATCACCATTCTCAATCGCTATCGTTAAAATGTTACTTCCATCTATCGTAGCACTGGTTAAGTTCTGATCATCAGTACTTACATAAGCACTTAAGTCTACTGTCGTATCTGCTGCTGTTCCGTTTCCTAAAGTAAGGATGTTGGTTGTATTGTTTAATGCAATCGTCTGAGCATCCGTATTGTCTAAGTACGCACTTAGGTTTACCGTTACAGGGTCTCCATTCTCAATCGCTATCGTTAAGATATTACTAGCATCGATACTTGCACTGGTTAAATTCTGATCGTCTGTATTATCCAAGTAAGCACTCAAGTCTACCGTTACTGGATCACCATTCTCAATCGCTATCGTTAAAATGTTACTTCCATCTATCGTAGCACTGGTTAAGTTCTGATCATCAGTACTCACATAACCACTTAAGTCTACTGTCGTATCTGCTGCTGTTCCGTTTCCTAAAGTAAGGATGTTGGTTGTATTGTTTAATGCAATCGTCTGAGCATCGGTGTTGTCTAAGTAAGCACTTAGGTTTACCGTTACAGGGTCTCCATTCTCAATCGCTATCGTTAAGATATTACTAGCATCGATACTTGCACTGGTTAAATTCTGCTCATCGGTATTATCTAAATAAGCACTCAAGTCTACCGTTACTGGATCACCATTCTCAATCGCTATCGTTAAAATGTTACTTCCATCTATCGTAGCACTGGTTAAGTTCTGATCATCAGTACTTACATAAGCACTTAAGTCTACGGTCGTATCTGCTGCTGTTCCGTTTCCTAAAGTAAGGATGTTGGTTGTATTGTTTAATGCAATCGTCTGAGCATCCGTGTTTACTTCTGCTGCAATATCAGCTAAAGGTACTGTAGCTGTATTACCATCTTCTATTTGAATACTCAAATTTCCATTGACGGCATCTACAGAAAAATTTTGTATAATTTGATCATCAGTATTTGCTCCCGCTGCCAAGGATAAAGCATCTATTTCATCTTTTATCTCATTAAGAGCATTCTGAGTATCTGTAGAATTAATAGTCTTGTAAGGTGTATATGGTACCTCTGATGCTGTTTGATCATCACTACCAACATAAGCACTTAGGTCTACCGTTACAGGGTCTCCATTCTCAATCGCTATCGTTAAGATATTACTAGCATCAATACTTGCACTGGTTAAATTCTGCTCGTCTGTATTATCTAAATAAGCACTCAAGTCTACCGTTACTGGATCACCATTCTCAATCGCTATCGTTAAAATGTTACTTCCATCTATCGTAGCACTGGTTAAGTTCTGATCATCAGTACTTACATAAGCACTTAAGTCTACGGTCGTATCTGCTGCTGTTCCGTTTCCTAAAGTAAGTATATTGGTTGTATTGTTTAATGCAATCGTCTGAGCATCCGTGTTGTCTAAGTAAGCACTTAGGTTCACCGTTACAGGGTCTCCATTTTCAATCGCTATCGTTAAAATATTACTAGCATCGATACTTGCACTGGTTAAATTCTGCTCATCGGTATTATCTAAATAAGCACTCAAGTCTACCGTTACTGGATCACCATTCTCAATCGCTATCGTTAAAATGTTACTTGCGATCGTAGCACTGGTTAAGTTCTGATCATCAGTACTCACATAAGCACTTAAGTCTACGGTCGTATCTGCTGCTGTTCCGTTTCCTAAAGTAAGGATGTTGGTTGTATTGTTTAATGCAATCGTCTGAGCATCCGTGTTGTCTAAGTAAGCACTTAGGTCTACCGTTACAGGGTCTCCATTCTCAATCGCTATCGTTAAGATATTACTAGCATCAATACTTGCACTGGTTAAATTCTGCTCGTCTGTATTATCTAAATAAGCACTTAAGTCTACCGTTACTGGATCACCATTCTCAATCGCTATCGTTAAAATATTACTTCCATCTATCGTAGCACTGGTTAAGTTCTGATCATCAGTACTTACATAAGCACTTAAGTCTACGGTCGTATCTGCTGCTGTTCCGTTTCCTAAAGTAAGGATGTTGGTTGTATTGTTTAATGCAATCGTCTGAGCATCCGTGTTGTCTAAGTAAGCACTTAGGTTTACCGTTACAGGGTCTCCATTTTCAATCGCTATCGTTAAAATATTACTAGCATCAATACTTGCACTGGTTAAATTCTGCTCGTCTGTATTGTCTAAATAAGCACTCAAGTCTACCGTTACTGGATCGCCATTCTCAATCGCTATCGTTAAAATGTTACTTCCATCTATCGTAGCACTGGTTAAGTTTTGATCATCAGTACTTACATAAGCACTTAGGTCTACGGTCGTATCTGCTGCTGTTCCGTTTCCTAAAGTAAGGATGTTGGTTGTATTGTTTAATGCAATCGTCTGAGCATCCGTGTTGTCTAAGTAAGCACTTAGGTCTACCGTTACAGGGTCTCCATTCTCAATCGCTATCGTTAAGATATTACTAGCATCAATACTTGCACTGGTTAAATTCTGCTCGTCTGTATTATCTAAATAAGCACTTAAGTCTACCGTTACTGGATCGCCATTCTCAATCGCTATCGTTAAAATGTTACTTCCATCTATCGTAGCACTGGTTAAGTTCTGATCATCAGTACTTACATAAGCACTTAAGTCTACTGTCGTATCTGCTGCTGTTCCGTTTCCTAAAGTAAGGATGTTGGTTGTATTGTTTAATGCAATCGTCTGAGCATCCGTATTGTCTAAGTAAGCACTTAGGTTCACCGTTACAGGGTCTCCATTCTCAATCGCTATCGTTAAGATATTACTAGCATCGATACTTGCACTGGTTAAATTCTGCTCATCGGTATTATCTAAATAAGCACTCAAGTCTACCGTTACTGGATCACCATTCTCAATCGCTATCGTTAAAATGTTACTTCCATCTATCGTAGCACTGGTTAAGTTCTGATCATCAGTACTTACATAAGCACTTAAGTCTACTGTCGTATCTGCTGCTGTTCCGTTTCCTAAAGTAAGGATATTGGTTGTATTGTTTAATGCAATCGTCTGAGCATCCGTGTTGTCTAAGTAAGCACTTAGGTTCACCGTTACAGGGTCTCCATTTTCAATCGCTATCGTTAAAATATTACTAGCATCGATACTTGCACTGGTTAAATTCTGATCGTCTGTATTGTCTAAATAAGCACTTAAGTCTACCGTTACAGGATCACCATTCTCAATCGCTATCGTTAAAATATTACTTCCATCTATCGTAGCACTGGTTAAATTCTGATCATCAGTACTTACATAAGCACTTAAGTCTACGGTCGTATCTGCTGCTGTTCCGTTTCCTAAAGTAAGGATGTTGGTTGTATTGTTTAATGCAATCGTCTGAGCATCCGTATTTGTAGCCGCTGCAATATCAGCTAAGGCTACCGTTACCGTATTATTCTCTGAATCCGTGATGACTAAATCTGTCCCCACTACGGCAAAAGTTGCATTCGTAGTATTGGTGTCTGTTACTGCTGCAATATCAGCTAAAGCTAAGGTCACGGTATTATTATCACTATCGGTGATGATAAGGTTCGTACCGTCTTCTGTTAAACTCGTATTAGTTGTATTGGTATTGGTGGCCGCTGCAATATCTGCTAAGGCTACTGTAACTGTTGCACCTTCACTATCGGTAATGACTAAATCTGTCCCCACTACGCCAAAAGTTGCATTCGTAGTATTGGTGTCTGTTACCGCTGCAATAGCTGCTAAAGCTAAGGTCACGGTATTATTATCACTATCGGTGATGATAAGGTTCGTACCGTCTTCTGTTAAACTCGTATTAGTTGTATTGGTATTGGTGGCCGCTGCAATATCGGCTAAGGACACTGTAACTGTTGCGCCTTCACTATCGGTAATGACTAAATCTGTCCCCACTACGGCAAAAGTTGCATTCGTAGTATTGGTGTCTGTTACTGCTGCAATATCAGCTAAAGCTAAGGTCACGGTATTATTATCACTATCCGTGATGATAAGGTTCGTACCGTCTTCTGTTAAACTCGTATTAGTTGTATTGGTATTGGTGGCCGCTGCAATATCTGCTAAGGCTACTGTAACTGTTGCGCCTTCACTATCGGTAATGACTAAATCTGTCCCCACTACGCCAAAAGTTGCATTCGTAGTATTGGTATCTGTTACTGCTGCAATATCAGCTAAAGCTAAAGTAACCGTATTGTTGTCGCTATCTGTGATGATAAGATTCGTACCGTCTTCTGTTAAACTCGTATTAGTTGTATTGGTATTTGTAACCGCTGCAATATCGGCTAAGGCCACTGTAACTGTTGCGCCTTCACTATCGGTGATGACTAAGTCTGTCCCTACTACTGCAAAAGTTGCATTCGTAGTATTGGTATCTGTTACCGCTGCAATAGCGGCTAAAGCTAAGGTCACGGTATTGTTATCACTATCGGTGATGATAAGGTTCGTACCGTCTTCCGTTAAACTTGTGTTAGTCGTATTGGTATCAGCTAAAGAATCACTTAAACTGCTTAAATCAACAGTAATAGAACCGCCATTTTCGATAGTTAGTGTTAATTGGTTTGTTGCGCCATTAAAGCTAAAATCTTGAATTTGCTGATTATCGGAACTTGTTAATTCCCAAGAATTACCATCCCAAAAATAGATGACACCTGTATTTGTGTTGACATAAATATCACCAATGTCAGCTCCCGAAGGAGTTGAAACGCCTGGAGCATTTACAGCTGTACCACTTAATACCTCGCAATTACATTGATCTTCTAAAGTAACTACAGTTTGCGAAAAGGCAACAGTTGATATTAGAAGAAAGACTAATAAGAAGAATTTTTTATTCATGATTGGGGTTAACTTTATTTCTATTCTCAAAATGGTTATTTATGACGTAGGTACAAATCCTAAAAACTTAGGTATTTCTACACTCTACAAATATTAACATAAGCTGCACCGAAAGAAAATAATTGTTGTGTACGTATATTTTTTATGGGTCTAGTGGGTATTTCATGAGGTTTCCTACATCTCATTTTCCAATTTTGGCGTATACGTTTTGCCGATAACGCCAATAAAAACAAGATATTCCGGAAATATATTTTTAATGCTTTTAACTACAAGTATTTTGTAAAAACACCCAATTAAGATAGTTTTACGCCTACCGAAATCTAGTTTTTATCAACCCGATATGTTATTCTTCGATTAGTTATTACATTCGTTAGCTTAACTGTCAATAATGCCGAAGCTGAAATTGTAGGCAGACAAGCCGATCCTGATTTCGAAGCTGAAACACGGTACCTGTACCCATTTTTATTTACCCCTGCTGCTATTACAGTCAGCGCGGTTGATTGTGTGCCTGCATATTCCGCACCATTGACTATTGTACTAAAAGTGACACCTGCATTGGTACTGACCTCCCATTGATAGGTATCGGCGTTGGTTGCAGTGACCGTAAAAATTGCATTACCTCCTGTGAAAATAGATTGATCTGGTCCAATAGTTGCTGTAGAGGGTGTATCACGCGTTACCGTTATTGCGGTCCTTGAACCACTACGACAATTAGTAGTTGAATTCCTAGCCTCCGCATAAAAAGTACCTGGAGCGGAAGGGGTATATGTTGCATTACCTATTAATAATGAGGTTCCTCCACTAGGCGCACTGTACCAATCTACCGTTTCACCCAAACCTACGGACGCTGTAATACTTGGCACTGGATCCCCAACACAATACGACCTATTACCTCCGCTGGTAGGTGCATTGACCACAGGGCAAGAGCAATTAGGTGCCGTCACTGGGAGTTGATTGGTACAACCATTGGCCGCAGTTACCGTTACTACAATATTATTGCCATTTGGCACATTGGTGATTGACCATCTATTACCAGAAACATTTGTGACGTTACCCGCCGTGCTCGTAACATTGCCTGTACTGACCGTTACTTCCAATCTATAGGTTGTAGGCGAAAATAGAGCAAAAACACAATTAGGGGCAGTGGTGACCGATATGGTAGGGCTTGAACGAATGGTTAATGTAACAGCAGTTCTAAAAAGGCTTCTACGGCTAGAATTTGAATTATCTACACTTTCACCGTAATAGGTGACATTACCAACCGTATTTAATGTTGGAGAAACTGGAGAACCACCACTAGAAGCGGTATACCAAACCACAGAAGCACCTGACGGTGGTGTGGCAGAAGCTGTTAAGGTCTGTATAGGGTTCTGGGCACACTCAGTAATATTCCCATTGCTAGTCGGAGGAGGAAGTGCAGATTCTACGTCATCAAAAGAAAAATCGGCCCCTCCATTTCCGTTACAATTTGAAAACTTTTCGTTACCAATAAATATGCTTTGTGAGGAATTACAATTCTTATCGGTAGTAATTTGTCCTCCATTATTGTAAATCTGGGCACCTGCAGGTAAATACAAATCGGCATTCTTGACCCAAGATAAAATACCATCACTTTCCACTGATAATTGCATAATATTAACTTGAAAGCTCCCATTATCTGGTAATGACAGGGTATCGTTGCCACCAGAGCGATCTCCTATAACAAGTTTGTTTATAGTGTAAATGGTAATATCTACATTTAAGGTAACTGTATTACCACTACCAATAGTTACCGTGCCCACATTACTATTTTGGCCTGGGTAATTGGTAGCATTTACCCAAGCAGAACCATTATATATTTGCCAGGTAGTAGCACTACTCCAGTTGCCAGAGGCTTTTGATCTATAGTCACCAGTAACCTGCGCCAAAATAGGGTAGCCAAGAAGTAAAAAGAAAATAATCAATAATAATTTTCTAATCATAATACTGAAATAGCTCGCATAACTTTTTAACATGTGAGTGTTTAATATGTAGGTTTTTAAAATTTAAGAATAAAAACCTAACAAAATATTTGGCACAAAACTATGGCTTAAATTTCCCTATTAAAATTAATGTTGTGAAGGCTTATATAAGCAGTGTGTACCTAATAGTTCATGAAGTGATTTAAAAATGAAATATTTTTAAAAGTGTTAAAAAGAAAAGAAAACCTTAAAAACTAGCGCGCTGTAATTTTTAAAAAAACTCCTATTTATCGAAAATTATAGGTATTCAACAAATGAAAGAATACGGTTTATTGCCTAATTGACAATCCAAAAAGAACTGTGTTCAGAAATTACATAATTTTTAATTAGGACAACTTTTACTAGCGTTCCTAAAGTCGCTTTAGGAATATTTGAATCATCGGTTTCAATTGTATTATTAATTATTTTTAACGCGGTAGGTTATTCTCCTATTGGTGATTACGGTGCCAACTTTCGTTGTTAAAACAGCCCCGATACTAGTAACTCCATTTGGGCATGTTGAGGCAGAATTCGTCGCTATTACTCTATAAACAAAACCATTTTTTTCAATAGCTGTATCGTTCACTACAACTATAGCCGTTTGTGTTCCTGAATATTCAGAACCATCTGAAATTGGACTAAATGTACTACCACCGTCAGTACTTACCTCCCATTGATAAGTATCGGCATTTGTCCAACTTGAAGTAAAGGTAGCTGAACTCCCCACAATTACGGTTTGATTTATGGGTTGCGTATTAACAACAATAGCTTGTATCGTAATGGTTTGAATCACATCAATTGCGTTGCCACTTGCATCTGTAACGCGATAGGTTCTTGTGATGATTTCGGGGTCTGATCCTCCATCAGAAACATCATTTATAAAGCTTACTGTTGGATTAACAGTACAATTGTCCGCTTCATCGGTGACGACAGTAATATCGGCCGCTGGAACATCTGAACTACAAAAAACTGTAAGTGCTGCTGGATTACTAGCGGTAGGGTTTACACTATCTACCCAAATTCTAGTCACTGCAGAAATCTGAGGTGCTACCGGATCTCCAATTGAACCACCATATTCTACCAGGTAGCCTTTTGGTTGATAATTTCCACTTCCAGCTCCAGTATTAGATAAATCATTCCAAGAACCATCAAAACCAGTCCCCGGAGCATTAATATGTGCATAATCTTCATCTCCAGAATTGTTGGGTTCTCCATTGTTCCAATTTGCGTAATTAAAAGGAGCGGTTACGCTACCTGTTGCAGTACCCGTCCAAAATAGTGTGCCGGCTTCTGGACCTGTTACCCAACGCCATTGGCCTTCGACAGCCGCATCACTTGCTCCTATCCAGCCTGCACCACTAGACTGTTTTCCTAATAATTCAGATTCTTCAGCAACTGTTAATGTGGCTAAATATCCTTGAAGTCCGTAAAACGTTCTAAGTGCTGCCGCATCTCTTGCAGCCGTCCAAGTAATTCCCAAAGCCGGAATAAATTCGTAATAATGCTGTGTAGCTAGTAAATAATTGGCCTCATTCAAAACAATAGAAATTTCTTTCATGGTTCCACCTATAGACGTTACTGATGATTGAAATACAACCCCCAAAATTGCAGCTTCAAACGATGCTAAACTCGCAGGACCTACAAGACTTAATTTTCCTTCAGAAACATCCCAAGATGCTGTTATCCCCGGATGAGAACCAGTTAATACCAATTCATCACCTGTATTGTCATAACCCGCTGATATTTGAATATAAACTGCCGCTATAGTGCTGTCGTCGGGGTCTGTTATCGTTACTGTTTCAACAACTGGCAGGGTAGTTCCCGGACAAAACACCTGATCACCTGTTGCGGTGATGGTAGGCGGTTCATTCACAGCATTATCTATAGCATCTCTAAAATCAACATCACCTCCTGTGCCAGCATCATTATCCGAATCGGGCAATACTATAGAACCTCCATTGGTATTTAAAGGATTGTCTATAGTTCCTCCTGGGTCTGCATAGCCATTAATGGTATCGATGGTATTGTCTAGTCCATCCCCGTCCGAATCAGATCCTGATAAGGTAATTCCGGCTTCCACCGTATCATTGGCCCCTTCATTATCACTATTGGTATCTAAAAAATCGGGGATACCATCGCCGTCAGTATCTACAGAAGTCAAACCATTTGTACCATAGGCATTATCCAAACCATCATTATTTGTGTCTGAACCAGTAGGTGCTGTGTACCCTGTGGTGGTTTGCGCTTCTACGTTATCAGGAATACCATCACCGTCACTGTCTAGGTCTAAAGAGTTAATCAATCCATCACCATCAATATCGCAACCCGTATTGGTTGATAAAATAGAAAATGGTAAAGTTTGCTTGCTAATAGAAGGTCCCTGATATTGCACCTGAAGCGATTGCCCACCAGAATTTTCAAAGAACAGCACTAGAATAGTATGAATACCCGAAGTAAGATTTACTGTACCAGAGCGTTCTTGAATGCCATGATTACCGTCATTATCTACAATTTGCACTCCGTCTATAAACAATTTTGAACCATCGTCTGAACTCGTATAAAATGTATAATTCCCAGCATTGCTTATGTTTATAGTACCCGTATACCGTATAGCAAAAGAATTTGTATCACCTGGATCTACTGAGTTTTGCAAGGTATTTACATCAAAAGTACTTATCGTTCCGGTTGCTAAGGCACCCGTTGTTGGGATATTGTCAACTGTTGACCCTGAAGGTACCAAATCATAAAATTCGTAGAATAAAGCATTTGTTGTTGCAGAACAGGAAGCTATTTCAACAGTATCAAGAATACCATCATTATCATCGTCATTGTCACAAACATCGCCTATTCCATCGCCATCAGTATCCAGTTGACTTGGGTTTGACGTAGAAATACAATTATCAACCGAATCATTAATCCCATCACCGTCTGTATCGGTAATGATCGTAAATTGAACATTATCAATGAAGGCAACATCAGAATTCGTCCAATCATTGTCAAAACTATTGAATGCCAATCCGCTATTGGAAGATACAAAACCAGCAGGAAGGGGGTAGGTAACTGTGCCAGTGCCACTGTTTATTGTTCCTATAAACTGAAATGATCCACCAGAATCTATTAACCAGAGGTTAAGACCCTTACCATTTATATTTGTGGCATCATATTGAAAAGTTAAAGTAACTTGAGAGAACCCTGAAAGATCAATCAATCGATAGATGAATGTATTATCATCTAAATTCGAAAATCGCAATTGGTTGGAATTAACCCTAATTCGACCACCATTTGGATTGGTATTTTCACCCACTTCAATCCAAGATGTTGACCACGTTTCACTTCCGTTACTATTCGAGTAAGAACTTGTATTGAAATTATCTAAATAGGTTTGCTGAGCCAAACTTTGATGAGAAATGCAGAAAATTACAAATAGGATTAGATAAAAAAAATAGTTTTTCATGATATAAGTGGATACTAACATGGCTTAAATACGGAGCTTACCTATTTTATTTTTAAGCACACACCTAACAAATTTAAGGGTATAACCATAGAGCGAAAATAAATGTTGTGAAGTCACTTATTTGACTAGTGAAGCGCAACTATATTGCTGTTTGCCCAGCTAAATTTACTGTGTAAATTATGAATAAGAAAATTGCGGCTTAGCAAAAACTTACTAGTTGGTACTGTATAAAATCTAAAAAAGCAGTTGCTATGGGCAACTGCTTTTTTAGGTTGTAAAATTTATTTTTAAGTTACTCTAAAATTATAAATTCAGATCTTCTGTTCAATTCATGCTCATTGGCTGAACACCTTGAATTGTTACCACATTGATTCACCAATTGGGTTTCGCCAAAACCTTCACTTTGAAGACGCTCTTTAGCTATGCCCTTAGAAACCATATAAGCCACTGTAGATTCGGCTCTTTTTTGAGATAACCACAAGTTATAAGCATCTTTTCCTCTGCTATCAGTATGTGAATTTACCTTTAATTTTAAACTTGGATATTTATCCATGGCCGCAATTACTTTTTGTATTTCAACTTCTGCGTCTACCCTAATATTGTATTTATTTAAATCGAAATATATAGTACTTAATTGCAATAGCTTAGCCAAATCATCTCCAAAACCAGCAGTAACAACGTCTCGTTCTAAATAAAAATCTATGATTTGAGGCTGTCCATCAGATGCACCCATATAGACCTCTGCAGGAACATACCCATCGGTTAAGGCACGAACAAAATTACCCACATTACAATCCATCATCAAATTGTAATCTCCATTAGCATCAGTTAGTGTTTTTAAAAGTTCTACATTATTTTCGTCAATGATTTTAACAGTAGCCCCTACCAGCACCTGATTTGATATCTTATCTCTTACGGTGCCCGTTACTATTTGCTGACATGCTAATTTAAGAGGTATATTTTCTACAAAGCTGTATATGTCATCATACCCTAAACCATTTTCTCTATTGGAGGCAAAATAACCTGTTCGTGTTTCCTCATTAAAAATAAAAGTAAAATCGTCTAGATTACTATTTATGGGTTCCCCAACATTTTTAACAATTCCCGTATAAGATTTGTTTTTTATTCTTGTGGCAAAAACATCTAAGCCTCCTAAACCAGGATGACCATCAGATGAAAAATAAAGAATTTCTTCACTCGTTACAAATGGAAAAGTTTCTCTTGCCTCTGTATTAATGGTATTTCCAAGATTTTCTGGGGGTCCAAAAGTACCATCTATATTGATAGCTACTTTAAAAATGTCAGATTCTCCATAGCTTCCTGGCATATCCGAGACAAAGAAAAGTGTTTTTTCGTCTGGGCTTAAGGTGGGATGCGCTACGGAATAGGTATCGCTATTAAAGGGTAATTCTTCAATTTCTGTAAAAATACCCTCCTCTAATTTTGCCCTAAAAATTTTGAGCCTAGTGATCCCTTCTTGATCTTTTACGGTTTTGCCATCTACCACATTATTTCGTGTAAAATATAAGGTGGCACCATCTTTAGTTGTCGCTGTTGTTGACTCGTGCAATTTGGTATTAATGTTTTTATCTAATTTTACTA
Organism: Cellulophaga sp. Hel_I_12; assembly: GCF_000799565.1. Taxonomy (NCBI): domain Bacteria; kingdom Pseudomonadati; phylum Bacteroidota; class Flavobacteriia; order Flavobacteriales; family Flavobacteriaceae; genus Cellulophaga; species Cellulophaga sp. Hel_I_12. The sequence goes on along the minus strand of NZ_JUHB01000001.1, from coordinate 3,872,037 downwards.
CGGTATTTTTAGAAGCATTTTCTACCTTGACTTCATATACATCTAAAAAGTCTTTTGAATTCCAAGTATGTCTGTATTTTGCTAAGTTTCCTGTATCCCGATCCGATGCAAATAAAAGTCCGTTATTAGTATAAGAAGGTGCAAATTCTGAATACACTGAATTATAGTCAAAATTACCTAGGGTATAGCGCCCAGAGTTTTCTTTTATTTCAGTCCTATAATCTCGCTTGGTTTGAAAGCTATTCGCTCTAACATCTCCCGAAGTCATTTCCGAAAATTTTCGCATTAATTTATCTGCCTCCACATACTGATTTAAACTTCGTAAGGTTTGAGCATATCTAAAAAAATAATCAGGGCTTATTTCTCCTTCATATTCTTTCAATAATCGTTCGTAAATTAAAGAAGCTTCTTTATAGTCTGCATTAAAATAATAAGAATTACCCAACTTCTTTAACAAATCAGCTGAAACAAATCCTTTATCTAATACTTTCTTATAGATATCTATAGCCGGACTAAAAGAATATTCATTGTATTTTTGATTAGCCCTTTCAAGAATTTTTTCTTGAGCTAAGGTGTTTTCTGCAGTAACAAAAATTAAGAGTACCGTAAAAACTATATTTTTTAACATAATTATTATTTAAAAGAAACGAGGTGATACTAATTTTCGGAACGATCTAACCAGTTCATATCGTAAAAAAACCTCGAAGGAACCATCGTTAAATCTAGTTGAACCCAATGCTGTAGTTTCTTTGTCATACGCCAAGCCAATCATAATTTGATCACTTACTTGAAAACCGGCTAAAGCACTAACCGCAGCATCCCATCGATACGCTCCACCAAAAGTAAATTTTTCATTATACATAAAATTGGCAGAAACATCAACCTGTAATGGAGCGCCTCCCACAACCTTTGTCAATAATGCTGGCTTGAATTTAAATTCGTTAGATAAATCAAAAACATAACCAGTGATGGCATAGAAATTAACCCGTTCTTTTGACAAAAAACTAACTGAATTTGCATCTCTATTTGAATTATCAAAATAATCAGTTTCTAATAAATTTGGAGCCGATAATCCCAAATAAAATTTATCGGTATGATAATAAACACCTACTCCAAAATTTGGAGAAAATCTATTTTCTATATTCTCACCTGAAACTGATTCGTTATCAAAATTTCTTAATTTATTAAAATCTAAATTTAAAAAATTTCCACCAGCCTTTAAACCAAAAGATAATTTTCCTGTTCGCGAAACATCAATGGTATACGAAATAACCCCGTCTAAATAGGTTTCCTGAACTGTGCCATCCCCTATTTCGTCATTTACAATTGAAATACCGTACCCTAATCTACTATTGCGAATAGGAGAATGAATGTTTAGTGTCTGGGAGGTTGGCGCCCCATCTAAGCCGACCCATTGGGATCTGTACAAGGCAGCTATACTCAACTGACCTCTTGATCCTGCATATGCTGGGTTTACACTCATGGTATTAAACATATATTGGGTATACTGCGCATCTTGTTGTGCGTAGGAATTACCCATAAAAAACAATGTACATACTAGTGCTAATAATAATATTGGTTTATTCATAATATATAGTGTTCTCAGTACTACTATTTGTTTATTTACTGATATATAGATAACCGTTATCCGTTATATTTTTATTGTTTCTATCTTGATATTCAAAGATATAATAATAAACTCCTGCCGGTAAATACTCTTCTTGTGAAACGGTAGACCTAGCTTTTGAACGACCATCAAAAACATTGTTTTGATTGTTATAACCCGTTCCTTCATAAACTGCTACTCCCCATCGATTAAAAATTCTCAGAGAATTATTTAAAGCCTCATCCACATTTCTGATAAATAAGAAGTCGTTTTTACCATCTGCATTGGGCGTCAACATTTGGTTGACTTCTATTTTCATTACCCTATCATCGGTCGGATCTAAATAATCGGGTGTACCGTCATTATCCGTATCGTCATTCGTTGGGTCATCATCGTTATTCGCATCTTCATCTGGTGTATCAATCCCATCGCCGTCATCATCCAAATCTCTGTAGTTCACATCTTCAGTACCATCCGTATCTGGCAAGTCGTTCGCTGGATCATTGATCTCATCGTTAACATCAAAGCCATCATTTACATTAGCACCTTCGTACCCATCATCTAAACCATCTCCATCCGTATCGGTACCCGTAAAAGTCTGGTCTGGAATACCATCGAAGTTAAAATCGTTCCCTTCATTGTTATCCGGTACTAAATCATTATCACTATCTAAATCAATATAGTCTGGGGTATCTGTACCATCTGTGTTTACTGGCGTAAGGCCACCTAAGTAAGCGCTATTCACACCATTGTTAGCGGCATAGGTTGCTGCATCGTCATTGTTTGGTGCTACATAACCAGCCGTGGTTTGGGCCTCTACGTTATCTGGAATACCATCATTATCAGCATCAATGTCTAAATGGTTGGGCTTACCATCACCATCCGTATCCGTAGGATTCGTTAAGGGATCGTTATCACCATCCGTATTAGCATCTTCTACACTGTCTAATATTCCGTCATTATCATCATCTAAATCTACAGCATCTGGAACACCATCACCATCGGTGTCTGGGCCTCTATCATCGGTCGGATCTAAATAATCGGGTGTACCGTCATTATCCGTATCGTCATTCGTTGGGTCATCATCGTTATTCGCATCTTCATCTGGCGTATCAATCCCATCGCCGTCATCATCCAAATCTCTGTAGTTCACATCTTCAGTACCATCCGTATCTGGCAAGTCGTTCGCTGGATCATTGATCTCATCGTTAACATCAAAGCCATCATTTACATTAGCACCTTCGTACCCATCATCTAAACCATCTCCATCCGTATCGGTACCCGTAAAAGTCTGGTCTGGAATACCATCGAAGTTAAAATCGTTCCCTTCATTGTTATCCGGTACTAAATCATTATCACTATCTAAATCAATATAATCTGGGGTATCTGTACCATCCGTGTTTACTGGCGTAAGGCCACCTAAGTAAGCGCTATTCACACCATTGTTAGCGGCATAGGTTGCTGCATCGTCATTGTTTGGTGCTACATAACCAGCCGTGGTTTGGGCCTCTACGTTATCTGGAATACCATCATTATCAGCATCAATGTCTAAATGGTTGGGCTTACCATCACCATCCGTATCCGTAGGATTCGTTAAGGGATCGTTATCACCATCCGTATTAGCATCTTCTACACTGTCTAATATTCCGTCATTATCATCATCTAAATCTACAGCATCTGGAACACCATCACCATCGGTGTCTGGGCCTCTATCATCGGTCGGATCTAAATAATCGGGTGTACCGTCATTATCCGTATCGTCATTCGTTGGGTCATCATCGTTATTCGCATCTTCATCTGGCGTATCAATCCCATCGCCGTCATCATCCAAATCTCTGTAGTTCACATCTTCAGTACCATCCGTATCTGGCAAGTCATTCGCTGGATCATTGATCTCATCGTTAACATCAAAGCCATCATTTACATTAGCACCTTCATACCCATCATCTAAACCATCTCCATCCGTATCGGTACCCGTAAAAGTCTGGTCTGGAATACCATCGAAGTTAAAATCGTTCCCTTCATTGTTATCCGGTACTAAATCATTATCACTATCTAAATCAATATAGTCTGGGGTATCTGTACCATCTGTGTTTACTGGCGTAAGGCCACCTAAGTAAGCGCTATTCACACCATTGTTAGCGGCATAGGTTGCTGCATCGTCATTGTTTGGTGCTACATAACCAGCAGTGGTTTGGGCCTCTACGTTATCTGGAATACCATCATTATCAGCATCAATGTCTAAATGGTTGGGCTTACCATCACCATCCGTATCCGTAGGATTCGTTAAGGGATCGTTATCACCATCCGTATTAGCATCTTCTACACTGTCTAATATTCCGTCATTATCATCATCTAAATCTACAGCATCTGGAACACCATCACCATCGGTGTCTGGGCCTCTATCATCGGTCGGATCTAAATAATCGGGTGTACCGTCATTATCCGTATCGTCATTCGTTGGGTCATCATCGTTATTCGCATCTTCATCTGGCGTATCAATCCCATCGCCGTCATCATCCAAATCTCTGTAGTTCACATCTTCAGTACCATCCGTATCTGGCAAGTCGTTCGCTGGATCATTGATCTCATCGTTAACATCAAAGCCATCATTTACATTAGCACCTTCGTACCCATCATCTAAACCATCTCCATCCGTATCAGTACCCGTAAAAGTCTGGTCTGGAATACCATCGAAGTTAAAATCGTTCCCTTCATTGTTATCCGGTACTAAATCATTATCACTATCTAAATCAATATAATCTGGGGTATCTGTACCATCCGTGTTTACTGGCGTAAGGCCACCTAAGTAAGCGCTATTCACACCATTGTTAGCGGCATAGGTTGCTGCATCGTCATTGTTTGGTGCTACATAACCAGCAGTGGTTTGGGCCTCTACGTTATCTGGAATACCATCATTATCAGCATCAATGTCTAAATGGTTGGGCTTACCATCACCATCCGTATCCGTAGGATTCGTTAAGGGATCGTTATCACCATCCGTATTAGCATCTTCTACACTGTCTAATATTCCGTCATTATCATCATCTAAATCTACAGCATCTGGAACACCATCACCATCGGTGTCTGGGCCTCTATCATCGGTCGGATCTAAATAATCGGGTGTACCGTCATTATCCGTATCGTCATTCGTTGGGTCATCATCGTTATTCGCATCTTCATCTGGCGTATCAATCCCATCGCCGTCATCATCCAAATCTCTGTAGTTCACATCTTCAGTACCATCCGTATCTGGCAAGTCGTTCGCTGGATCATTGATCTCATCGTTAACATCAAAGCCATCATTTACATTAGCACCTTCGTACCCATCATCTAAACCATCTCCATCCGTATCGGTACCCGTAAAAGTCTGGTCTGGAATACCATCGAAGTTAAAATCGTTCCCTTCATTGTTATCCGGTACTAAATCATTATCACTATCTAAATCAATATAATCTGGGGTATCTGTACCATCCGTGTTTACTGGCGTAAGGCCTTTACTCCCCGAACCATCGTAGGCATTATCCAAGCCATCACCATCCGTATCATTACCTGAAGGCGGTATATACCCAATTGTGGTTTGTGCTTCCACGTTATCTGGAATACCATCATTATCGGAGTCAATATCTCTAAAGTTTGGATTTGTATCGTTATCAGAATTTAGAGGTGTTAACCCTTCTCCAGACCCCGGAGTGGTTTCATAATGATCATCTAAACCATTCCCATCTTTATCTACTAGACAAGGTGCAGTGTATCCAGACGAATTTTGTGCTTCTCGGTTATCTATAATACCGTCATTGTCAGAATCGATATCTCTAAAATCAGGCTTTGTATCTCCATCGGTATCTACGGGTGTAATTCCTTTCGTAGTTCCATTTTCATAGTGATCATCTAAGCCGTTATTATTATTATCAACTCCGCAAGGCGCAATAAACCCAACCGTAGGTTGAGCTTCAACATTATCTAAAATACCGTCATTATCCGAATCAATATCTCTAAAATCGGGCTTTCCATCTTTATCTGTATCTATAGGAATTAAACCGCCACAAGCCCCTGGGGTTTCTTCATAGGCATCGTCTAATCCATTACAATCTACGTCTTTACCACTTGGTGGTATGTACCCAGCCGTAGTTTGCGCTTCAACATTATCTAAAATTCCATCATTATCCGAATCAATATCTAAATAATCTGGAATACCATCTTTATCTGTATCTCTTGGCGGTTTAGCATTAGATCCTTCGTTCGTATCAATAATGCCATCACCGTCATCGTCGATATCAACGTTGTTAGGAATACCATCACCATCAGTATCTAAAAACACCACAGAAATAACCTCACTAGAAGTGTCTGCTTCATTAAAAGAAAAAGAGGTGATGCCAAAAAATACCAACAGTAAACTCATGATAAGCCTAAGTTTGTTGTTGGCACTAATTTTAATCCAAGTAAAAATCTCCATACGCGTTAGCTTTTTATTCAACTAATCACCATGGCTGTAGGTTTAACTATTAGGTAAATGTAAGAAGTTGGGACTTCAATTTAATTTTATGGTGCAAGATATAGTTAAATTCTTAATCGATTCTACTCTCGAGCTTTGTATATATTAAAAATCTATAAAAAACATATTTTACCGTCCAATGACCTATGCCTTAGCTTGGTAATAGCAGGTTATCGATAAAATCAATTTTTCATTTTTATAGTTTATCTTAAAAAAAAGCATTTAAACGATGTAAAGTGGAGAATACAAACCTTAAATAGCCCCAGGTTATTGCTGTAAACAAGGAATCCTAATGCCAGTTTAGGCCTACAAACCTATTTGGCCAATAATCCTAAAAAGTGATACGATGTGAAGCGACAAAAAATTAATTTTAGTTTTTTTAAAAATTGATGCTCAATCTATTTTAACGTATTTTTGCCGAAATTTTGAGTATGAGTTTTGAGAGTGAAATTAAAAGAAGAAGAACTTTTGGCATTATATCTCACCCCGATGCCGGAAAGACGACTCTTACCGAAAAGTTACTATTGTTTGGTGGTGCCATTCAAGAAGCTGGAGCGGTAAAAAATAATAAAATAAAAAAAGGCGCCACAAGTGACTTTATGGAAATTGAACGCCAGAGGGGTATTTCTGTTGCCACTTCTGTTCTTGCTTTTATTTATAAGGATAAAAAAATTAATATTTTAGATACCCCTGGTCACAAAGATTTCGCTGAAGATACCTTCAGAACACTGACTGCTGTAGATAGTGTTATTGTGGTAATTGATGTAGCAAAAGGAGTTGAGGAGCAAACGGAAAAATTAGTAGAAGTTTGCCGCATGCGTAACATTCCAATTATTGTTTTTATTAATAAGATGGACAGGGAGGGTAAAGATGCCTTTGACTTGTTAGACGAGGTAGAACAAAAATTAGGCTTAACCGTTACACCCTTAAGTTTTCCTATTGGCATGGGATACGACTTTAAGGGCATTTACAATATTTACGAGAAAAACATCAACCTTTTTAGTGGTGATAGTAAAAAAAATATTGAAGATGTTATTGCTTTTAGCGATATTAAAAGTCCGGAGTTAGAAAAAACTATTGGCACGAAAGCAGCAAAAGAACTCAGGGAAAATCTAGATCTTGTTCATGGCGTTTATCCAGAATTTAATAGAGAAGATTATTTACAAAGTAAATTGCAACCGGTATTTTTTGGCTCTGCCTTAAATAATTTTGGAGTTCGTGAGTTGTTAGATTGTTTCGTTGATATTGCGCCGACACCAAGACCTAAAATGTCTGAAGAGCGACTTGTCACTGCCAACGAAAAAGATTTTACTGGTTTTGTTTTCAAAATTCATGCAAACATGGATCCCAAACACAGAGATCGCTTAGCGTTTATTAAAGTAGTTTCTGGAACCTTTGAAAGAAATACACCCTATTTACACGTAAGAAGTAATAAAAAATTAAAATTTTCGAGTCCCAATGCCTTTTTTGCTGAGAAAAAAGAGATTGTAGATATTTCTTATCCAGGCGATATCGTAGGATTGCATGATACCGGTAGTTTTAAAATTGGCGATACCTTGACCGAAGGAGAGATCCTTCACTACAAGGGCATACCTAGTTTTTCACCGGAACATTTTAGGTATATTAACAATGCCGATCCTATGAAATCTAAGCAATTAGAAAAAGGTATTGATCAATTAATGGATGAAGGGGTAGCACAATTATTTATTCTAGAAATGAATGGTAGAAAGGTCATAGGTACCGTTGGAGCCCTACAATACGAAGTAATACAATACCGCTTAGAACATGAATATGGTGCGAAATGTACCTATGAAAATTTCCCTGTTTTTAAAGCCTGCTGGGTAGTCCCAAAAGACCCTAAAAACGACGAATTCAAGGAATTTAAACGTGTGAAGCAAAAGTTTTTAGCTAAAGACAAACGTGGAAAATTGGTATTTTTAGCGGACTCCCAATTTTCGCTACAAATGACCCAACAAAAATACCCTACGGTAGAACTTAAATTTACATCTGAATTTGAGTGATTTTAAAGCCAATGATAGATCATCTAAAAACTCTTAAAACTGCCTACAAACGTACCAATAGCTGAGCAAAATAAGCATAAAAAATCCTGTTCTTTACCAGAACAGGATTTTTTGTTAAGAGATAAAACCTTTAAGGCTTATTCCTTTATGATAACCCACTTTTACGATTCGTTCTTTGTTTTTTCAAAATGTTTGGCTTTCTTCTAAGCCATTATTCAGGTATATTTTTTAAAATGGCCAAAGTAAATGTCCAGAACTTTTGAACCGATGAAATTTGAACACGCTCATCAGGTGAATGCGCACCTCTAATGGTGGGTCCAAAACTAATCATATCCATTTTTGGATAATTTTGACCTAAGATTCCGCATTCCAATCCCGCATGGCAAGCGGCCACATTCGGCGCTGCCTTGAATATTTTTATATACTGGTTTTTTAGCACTTCTAAAATTGCCGAATTGGGATTCGGATTCCATCCTGGATAATCGCCACTAAAACTAACCTTACAATCCGCAAGTTCAAAAGCTGCACGCAGCGATTGTGCTAAATCTAATTTTCCAGAGTCTACAGAAGATCGTGTTAAACATGAAATACGAATTTTTCCTTGTTCAACCTCAACCCTTGCTATATTATTAGAGGTTTCTACTAAATTATCAAAAGCAGCACTCATGGCATAAACGCCATTATGAGCAGCATATAGGGCATTTAAAAGCTTAGTTTGTACTTTTTGAGGCAGCACTCCTTTAGGTCGCTTCACCTCCCGAAGCATAATTTCTAAAGCGGGTTCTGTAATTAATTTTTCTTTCTTAATGGTTGTTGACCAATTTTCAAAATCGTTTTGAAAAGCTTTCTGCTTTTTCTTATCGATGACTACGGTTGCCGCACTTTCTCTTGGTATAGCGTTTCTAAGACTACCTCCTTGAATAGTAGCTATTCTAAGTTTATGATGCTCCGCACCCAAATGCAATACTCTATTCATAATTTTATTCGCATTCCCAAGTCCTTTGTGAATGTCCATACCACTATGCCCGCCTTTCAAACCTTTAACAATGATCTCAAATGCCATGGAGTTTTTTGATGTTGATTTGCTTCTATACTTTCGTTCTGCGGTAACATCAATACCTCCCGCACAACCTATGCCAATTTCATCATCTTCTTCGGTATCTAAGTTTAATAATATATCACCTTTTAGAACACCTGCTTTTAACCCCTTGGCACCTGTCATTCCAGTTTCTTCATCAATCGTAAACAAAGCCTCCAGTGCTGGGTGTGGAATATCTACACTTTCTAAAAGTGCCATGATAGTGGCTACTCCCAACCCATTATCCGCACCTAAGGTTGTACCCTTAGCGCGTACCCAATCCTCATCGACAAACATCTCGATTCCTTGAGTATCAAAATCAAAATTCGTGTCGTTATTTTTTTGATGCACCATATCTAAATGCGATTGCAGGGTCACCATTTTTCGCTTTTCATAGCCTTTCGTTGCAGGCTTCCTGACGATTACATTACCCACCTCATCTTTAAAGGTTTCTAATTTTAGCCGTGCGCCAAAATCAAGCATAAACTGAATTACACGGGCTTCTTTTTTTGAAGGTCTTGGAACTGCGTTTAAGGCTGTAAAATTTTTCCAAATTGCTTTGGGCTCTAATTCTTGTATCGTTTTGCTCATAATCCTAATATTCTTGCTCAAAAATACGGATAGTTATAGAAATGCCTATTTTTGAATTAGAAATTTTCTTGAATGCAAACAAAAACTAAAAACAGAATAGCACTATCCTTACTACCACAAATACTATTGGTAAAATGGTTGAGTTTTTATCCTGAATTTATTGAGAACTATTACAGCTTAGGATTTTATCAGTACTGTGCTAAGCTTTTTAGGTTTTTAAATGGTTGGATCCCCTTTTCACTAGGCGATTTGCTTTATGCCGTACTTGGAATTTACAGTATTCGATATCTTATTATAAAAAGAAAATGTATGGTGAGAAAACCGTTTTACTTTTTAAAAAACGGAATTGTTGTTGTAGCCATAGCCTATTTTACTTTTAATATGTGCTGGGGACTTAACTATCACAGACTCCCAGTTTCCATTGCAATAGGTATTAAAGAAAATAGTAATCGTGACGACTTGCGCTCTTTTGTACAGGAGTTAATTGACAAAACCAATGAAACTCAGCTACTGCTTGCAAACGATAGTACGGCTATGATTGAAACACCCTATACTAACCAAGAAATTTTTGATAAAACCATAGAAGGCTATAAACGTTTGGAAAAAGTTCATCCTTTCTTAAAGTACGAAAATCCGAGTATCAAAAATTCATTGTTTAGTATTCCTTTAAGCTATATGGGGTATGGTGGGTACCTTAACCCATTTACAAATGAAGCACAGGTCAACAGCTTAATTCCACCTTTTAGATTTCCAGTGATTAGTGGTCATGAGGTAGGCCACCAATTAGGCTACTCTGCTGAAAATGAAACAAATTTAATTGGATATTTAGTGACCGTACATAATGAGGATATGTATTTCAAATACGCAGCCTATGCCTACGCGCTAAGTTATTGTTTAAGCGATATCAAACAAAATGATGAAGCACTATTTCAAAGTTTATTGCCAAAAATTAATGCAGGGGTATTAAAAAATTACGAGGCTTTAAATGCCTTTTGGCAAGCCTACGAAAATAGTACAGAACCTATTTTTAAAGCTATTTTCAACTCTTTTTTAATAATTAACAATCAGTCTGATGGTATTAAAAGCTATAGCAAAGTGGTATTACTAATGGTGAGTTATCATCAAAAATATCCACTGTAGGTGATTTTTTTAGAGGATAGTATTTTTAGTCATAAAATTACATCAGGCTTACCAATTTAAATAGAAAACATCATTCAGTGCAGCGCCTATTGTTATAAGCACCAGGAGGTACATCTATTTTTCTCAATTGTTAAAAAAAGCTTAATTCGAGTCTTGTGTCATTCATTTCACTTATTTTTAAGACCGACTAATTAACTAAATCAAAATTTATGAAAATGAGACTTCTCGTGCTCACCTTGTTATGGTGCACCGGCTCTATGTTTGGACAAGATTATTTCCCCAAAAATGATGGAGTAAAATCAAAAAACAATAATTACACCGCCCTTACAAATGCTAAAATATTTGTAACCCCTACTCAGGTCATTGAAAATGGAACCCTACTCATTCAAAATGGGAAAATTGTACAAGTAGGTAACTCAGTTACCATCCCAAAGAATACGGTAACGATTGATCTCAGCGGAAAATCTATCTACCCTTCTTTTATTGATTTGTATTCTGATTTTGGCGTTGAAAAGCCTAAAAGATCTACTGGTGGAGGTAGAAATGCACAATATGAACCTTCTCGTGAGGGTTTTTATTGGAATGACCACATCATGCCAGAAAATAATGCTTTAACAGCGTTCAAATACGATGATAAAAAAGCAAAAGATTTACGTGAAGCTGGTTTTGGTGTTGTAAACACGCACATTCAAGATGGTATAGCACGTGGAACAGGTGTTTTAATTACCTTAAATAGCGAAGAAACTGATGCAACTCGTGTTATTGACGGCAAATCTGCACAATATTTTTCACTAGATCGAAGTGTTTTATCGAGTCAAGCCTACCCAAGCTCTCTTATGGGAACTACGGCTTTGCTGCGTCAAATGTACAGCGACATGAGCTGGTATGCTCAAGGAAACTCCAGCACTAAAGACCGTTCTCTAGAAGCTTTAATAGCCAATAAAAATCTAGTTCAAATTTTTGAAGCGAAAGACAAAAAAAATGATGTATTAGCCGATAAAATTGGTGATGCCAATGGAGTTCAATATGTGATCGTTGCCGGTGGTGACGAATATGAAAACATTCAAGATATTAAAGCTACCAACGCTAAATATATAGTGACTTTAGATTTTCCAAATGCCTACGATGTTTCTAATCCCTATCAAGCGGGTTATGTTTCTTTAGCCGATATGCGCTATTGGAATCAAGCACCAAGTAATCCTAAGGCCATGGCGGATAATGGTATTGCATTTTCGTTTACCATGCACGATTCTAAATCAGCGGCAAAATTTAAAGAAAATTTATTAAAAGCAATCACTTACGGCCTTTCAGAAACAAAGGCTTTAGAAGCTTTGACTACCATCCCCGCTCAAATTTTAGGGAAAAGTGCTCAAATAGGCTCATTACAAGCTGGTAGTTATGCTAATTTTTTAATTACCTCTGGTCCTATTTTTGATAAAAACACAACGCTCTACGAAAATTGGGTTCAAGGAAATAAAAGCATCGTTAACGATATTAATTTAAAAGATATTCGTGGCGATTATGACTTAACTGCTGGTGGTAACACATATCAATTAGCAATTTCAGGAGAAATAAGCAAACCTAAAGTAGAAGTAAAACAAGACACTATAAAATTAAAATCAAAACTAAGCTATGCTGACAATTGGATAGACCTATCTTTTTCCACAGACGAAGGAGAGAAAATGTATCGAATGACCGGTGTAGCCGCTAAAAACTCAGAGGACATTTCTGGAAGACTAATTCTTCCAACAGGACGAGAGTCTGCCTTTAAGGCGGTAAAAACCAAAAGTTTTACCGAGAAAGAAAAGGAAGAAAAAGCTACAGAAGCGCCAAAAGTTATGCCAGTTTCCTATCCCAATATTGGTTATGGAAATACTACAAAACCCTCACAAGAAACCATTTTATTTAAAAATGCTACGGTATGGACAGGTGAAAATGATGGCGTTCTAAAAAATACTGATGTACTGGTTAAAAACGGAAAAATCAGTAAAATAGGAACAAATTTAAGTAGTAGTGGCGCAAAAATTGTTGATGCCACAGGGAAACACGTAACTGCGGGCATCATAGATGAACATACCCATATTGCACTATCCTCCGTAAACGAAGGCGGACAAAACTCTTCAGCGGAAGTGACAATGGAAGATGTTGTTGATAATGAGGACATGAACATTTATCACAACTTAGCTGGTGGTGTAACCTCTGCGCAATTACTGCACGGTTCAGCAAATCCTATTGGTGGTCGTTCGGCGATTATTAAATTAAAATGGGGTGAATCGGCTGACAAAATGATTTATAATAACAGTCCTAAGTTTATAAAATTTGCACTTGGAGAAAACGTAAAACAATCGAACTGGGGAAGCTTTAGTCGTTTTCCTCAAACGAGAATGGGTGTTGAACAGGTGTTTATAAACTACTTTCAAAGAGCAAAAGAATATGATGCCTTGAAAAAAAGCGGAAAACCATTCCGTTACGACCAAGAAATGGAAGTTTTGGCCGAAATTTTAAACGGAGAACGTTTTATCAGCTGCCACTCTTACGTACAAAGCGAAATTAATATGTTGATGAAAGTAGCTGACAAATTCAATTTTAAAATCAATACGTTTACGCATATTTTAGAAGGCTATAAAGTTGCCGATAAAATGGCGGAACACGGTGTTGGTGGCTCTACGTTTAGCGATTGGTGGGCATACAAATACGAAGTAAATGATGCTATTCCGTATAACGCAGCGATCATGCACAGTCAAGGGATTACGGTGGCTATTAATAGTGATGATCGTGAAATGTCAAGACGCTTAAATCAAGAAGCTGGAAAAATTGTAAAGTACGGTGGTGTTTCTGAAGAAGAAGCATGGAAAATGGTGACCATAAACCCTGCAAAATTATTGCATATTGATGACAGAACAGGAAGTATTAAAGAAGGCAAAGATGCCGATTTAGTACTTTGGTCAGACCATCCTTTATCGATCTATGCAAAAGCAGAAAAAACAGTTATTGATGGTACCGTATATTTTGATATAGATAGAGACAAACAACAAAGAGAGGCTATTCTCAATGAACGCAACACCTTAATTAACATGATGTTGACCGAAAAAGAAGGTGGAAAACCTACTCAAAAACCAATGAAAAAAGACAAGGAAGAGTTTAATTGCGATAGTATGACCTATAGTAGTAATTAGTTGTTCGTTGTTAGAAAAATAATAAAATAAATAGTTTAAGGCATAGCGCCTAAAGCGTAAAGCTAATAAAATTAAAAAGCTTAGGGCCTAAAGCATACCACTTAAGGCCAAAAGCATAAAGCCATAAAAAATGAAAAAACACATATGTACTCTCATGCTGTTTTGCTGTGCAAGCATTGCTTTTGCACAACAAACACCAGCACCAAAACAAACTCAAGCCATAAGTATTGAAGGTGCTACAGCGCATTTAGGAAATGGGCAGGTTATAGACAACGCCCTTTTGATGTTTGAAAACGGCAAAATTACCTTTATAGGTAGTGCCAATGCAAAAATTGCACGAAATGGTACGGTCATCAATGCAACTGGAAAACATATTTATCCCGGTTTTATTGCTCCTACCAAATCTTTAGGATTGGTCGAAGTAGATGCCGTTCGTGCCAGTGTAGATGAAGATGAAATTGGGGACATGATTCCGCACGTTCGCAGTTTAATCGCTTATAATGCAGAATCTAAGGTCGTTGAAAGTATGCGCCCAAATGGTGTCTTAATTGGTCAAATTACGCCACAAGGTGGGCGTATTTCGGGCACCTCTTCGATCGTACAGTTTGATGCTTGGAACTGGGAAGACGCAGCACTAAAAGTAGACGATGGCATTCATATGAATTGGCCAAATGCTTTTCGACAAGGGCGTTGGTGGGCTGGCGAAGAGCGCGGCTTTAAACCTAATGACAACTATAAGAAAGAACTAGATGACATTAGCGTGTTTTTAAAAAATGCTACCGCTTACAGCCAATCAACTGCAAAAGAAGAAAACTTAGCCTTCAAGGCCATGCAAGGTTTGTTTAGTGGTACCCAAAAGCTATTTATTTATGCTGATGGTGAACGCGAAATTATTGACGCCATTACCTTAGCAAAAGCGCATGGTATAAAAGAAATAGTACTTGTTGGTGGCTATGAAGCCTACAAAATAACCGATTTTTTAAAAGCACATAATATTCCGGTATTGGCCAATTTCACGCATAACATACCAGAACATGAAGATGAAGATTATGATTTGCCATATAAAAATCCAAAATTATTGATAGATGCCGGACTTTTAGTAGGCATGCAAAACGCAGATAAAGCTAATTTTCAGACTAGAAACCTACCCTTTTATGCCGGACAAGTCGTTGGTCAAGGACTAGATAAAGAAGTGGCACTACAGATGATCACAGGTAACAATGCTAAAATTTTAGGAATTGACGCCGATTATGGCACCTTAGAAGTTGGTAAAAGCGCTACCCTTTTTGTATCAGAAGGTGATGCTTTAGACATGCGAACCAACCTCTTAAGCCATGCTTATATTGACGGAAGGGCTATATCATTAGAAACCCACCAAACTGAACTTTGGAAACGTTATATGGGAAAATACCAAGGGGAATAAACTATAAAAAACATTTAACTTAATCAAAAAAGCATCAATTTTTTAATTGATGCTTTTTTATTTCGTACCCACAAAAACCACTAATGCTTCTTTTTCATAGGCTGTGTCTTTGTGCGGCAAACAAATGAAGCCATCCGCTTCAGAAAGGCTAGTTAAATCTCCAGAGCCATTATTGGCAATAATGGATGCATACAAGGAACCATTTTCCCAATACGTTTTTACAAGATGAAATAGCATCATTCCAGTGTTATTTGATACAGTTTCATCTATTTTTACAAACTGGTCGCCATAGCCGATACCAATAGAATTTTTAAACCATGGCAAAAAATAACTATGGTAATTGACAAACGTAGAAACAGGATTTCCGGGAAATGAAAAAACCAAAGTTTGTAGGTTGTCATGAATTCCAAACCAAAAAGGTTTTCCGGGGCGTTGCAACACTTTATGAAAAACTTTCTCTACGCCTAAATCATCCATGACTTCGGGTATAAAATCAAACTTACCTTTTGACACCCCTCCGCTTAATAACAAAACATCATGTTCTTTTAGTGCTTTTTTAATTTTCTTAGTTATCGTTTTTTTATTATCTGAAATATGCATGTGCCTGGCGCTTACATGCTCTGCGCTTAATGCTGCTTGTAGTGATATAACATTTGAAGTCCTAATTTGATGTGGCTTTGGTGTTTCTGATACTGCCACGAGTTCATTTCCAGTAGAAATAACAAGCACCTTCGGTAATTTTGTGACCCTAACTTTTCGCTTACCCACCGAGGCTAAAATACCAATTTCTGCCGGCGTTATTTTTAGTCCTTTTTCTAAAAGCGCAGTACCTTTTAATTTGTCTGCGCCCTGGATATGGATGTTCTGACCCACTTCCGGAACACTTAAAATAGTAGCAAAACCATCCTTAATTTCAATATCCTCATACATAATAATGGTATCTGTATTTTGAGGCAATACCGCTCCTGTCATTATCTCTAAACAATTGGCAGTATTTTGAAGTTCGCTCTGAGGCATTCCAGCGCCCACAACAGCTTCAATTTTATAGGTGTTTGTTCCATTTTCGAAGCTTGAAAAATTTATGGCAATTCCATCTTTTGTAGCGCGATGAAAGGGAGGAAAATCGCGATCTGCGTGAATTGTTTCTGCAAGAACTCTGCAATTACTTTTTAATAAGGGAACAGACTCAACACCGTATTCTTTGGCATAAAGCATCACTCTTCTAAAAGCTTCGTCATATGTTATCATAATACTTCTAATCCGTTTTTTAATAATACTCTTAAACCAACGACTAAAACTAGCAGTGCCGTTACTCTTTTAATACCGTTGGGCGTCAATTTTTTTAAGCTAATTCTAATGCCCAATTGCCCCCCTAAAAAAACAACGATTATTAAAATAATAGCCTCTTTCCAGGGCAAAACCAAGGTGCCTGCATGAAACAAACCTACCAAACCTGAAACCGAATTTACCAAAATAAAAAAACTGGCCAAAGCCGCAATTTTTATGGGAAGACTCCATTTAAAATGATTTAAAATAGGGGCTAGAAAAATACCCCCTCCAATGCCCACCAAACCTGATAATAAACCAATAGCCCCCCCTATACTATAACTAAAATAAGACGGATAATTTTTTATAGCTGAGCTTGTTTTACGAAAGGTTTGCCATGCCAAGGCCAAGGCTGAAATGATTAAAGAAATCCCTAGAATGACAAAAAACACATTTTCACTTAATGTAAAGCTAGCCCCAACATAGGCCAAAGGAATACTAGTAACAACAAATGGGAGAAAGTCTTTGAGCTTCGCATGACCGTGTTTAAAATACAAATAGGTACTGGTACTCACTACCACTAAATTACACAGTAAAGCAATGGAGCGTATGACAAAAAAACTCGCAAAAAATAAGGTCAACAAAGCCAAATAACTAGAGCCTCCACCAAAACCAACCGAAGAGTATAAGGTAGCCACAACAAAAAACCCTAAACAAAGCAATATTAAGTTTTCAGTGCTTAGCATCATAGCGCTTAAATTTTTGAATACCTCCTACAACATTGATAAAATTTGTTTGGGGAAAGTACTTTTCTAAAATTAAAATTGCCTGTTGGCTTCTTTTTCCTGAAGCACAAAGTACATATATTTCTTGGGAGACATCTAATTCAGTTGGCTTGTTTTCTAAATCAGAAAGTGGAATATGAATGGTATTTTCTAAATGAAATTCTTGAAATTCCTCTGCGGTTCGCACATCTACTACTTGAATCGATTTTTTGCCTAAAATTAATTCAAAGCTATGCGCATCAATCGTCGAAAAGCTAGTGGCACAATCAAAACCGTAATGCTGTTTTAATTGGCTTATTTCTAAATTTTCAGGTACTTTTTTAAAGCTTATTTTTTGATAATTTTGTTGCAAGGCATCGAAAAGTAATAATTTTCCAGCAAGCACTTTCCCTATTCCTGTGATCACTTTCACAACTTCTAAGGCTTGTAAATTCCCGATAATTCCAGGGATAACTCCTAGAACGCCATTTTCATCACAATTAGGAACAGTATTCGCTTTTGGTAAGTCAGGGAATAAACAACGATAGGTGGGACCCTCATTGTAATTAAAAACACTTACTTGCCCTTCAAAACCGTGTAGTGCCCCATACACAAAAGGTTTCTTTAAAATAACACAAGTATCATTTACTAAATACCGTGTACCAAAATTGTCAGAGGCATCGACGACCAAATCATACAAACTAATGAGCGCTAAGGCATTTTTTGTGGTCAGTAATTCATAATGCTTAATTAGGGTGGTTTCAGAATTTTGAGCCTTTAAAACTTTGGTTAAAACATCTACTTTTAGTTTTCCAACATCCGATTCACGATAAGCCACTTGGCGTTGTAAATTAGATATGTTAACGACATCGTCATCGATGATACCGAGTGTTCCCACGCCCATAGCATTTAAATACGTCAGTACCGGAATTCCTAAACCTCCAGCGCCAACGACCAAAACTTTAGCATTGAAAAGCTTTTCTTGTGCTTTTTCACCAAATTGTGCAAGTTGAATTTGCCTTGAATATCGATTGCTATTCATAACTACTCACTAATTTAAGGGCATGTACATACTCTGATTCGGAATTAGCGTTTAAAAGTACGTTGTCATCCTTCGGAAAAACAAGTTCCACATCATGGTGAACTAAAAATTTGCGAGGACCGGTACCCTGTTCACTTTTTTTAAAATCTAGTGCTCGTGATAGCCCTTTTGCCTCCCAAATAGCCGCTAAGGGTTCTGGTAGCGGATTCTCCTTTAAAGCAAAAGCAGTGGCTAATTTAGACCTATTCCGTTTTGAAATTAGGACTTCCAAGGCCTCAATTTTCATCAGCGGCAAATCGCAGGCTAGAACTAACCAAGCTACTTTTGGGTGTTTTTTATGCGCTGAAAGTATCCCATTAAAAGGACCACTAAACTCATCCTCGTCTGCGATAAATTCAAATTTTTTAGAAACCTCATCCAATTGATTTGGGCGGATACTTAAAAAAGTTTTGTTGCATACTTTAGCTAACAAATCATAAACATACTCTCGTTGAGGTTTGTTGTGATAAGTAATTAATCCTTTGTCCGTTCCCATTCGGATGCTTTTACCGCCAGAAAGTACTAAACCATATAATGTATCTGGGAAAATCATTTTCAATAAACTTTTTATCTGATGCAGTACTTATAAATTTTTCGAAAAATGGTACGCCTTATAGGGTACAATAGGTTTCTAAAATTTTGCTTTTAAAATTAAGGTAGAAAGTTAAGGATAATGCTTGGCAATAAAAACTGAAAATTGCCAAATGTTTAACGGAGACTTTCTGTAGATTTTGTTATACTTTTGACTTTCAAGGATACAGCTGGTAAATAAAATGAAAAACGCATTGTTTTTTATAAAATTTATTTTGGTAGTCATTTAGTAAAGCATGAACAGGTATAAAGAAATAAGTAGCTTACAAAACCCATTAATTAAAAAGGTTTTAGTCCTAAAAGATAAGTCGCGTGAACGTAAAAAAACAGGTGAATTTATTTTAGAAGGACTACGAGAATTTCAATTAGCCTTAAAAGCTAATTATGATATTAAAACTGTTTTTTTTAATGAAGCCATCCTCTCTAGCGATCAATTAGAAAAAATCATTCCGCTTGATCATGGCGAACTAGAAGTCATTAAAGTTTCTAAAGACGTTTATCAAAAAATAGCCTATCGAGAAACGACTGAAGGTATCATCGCTTTGGTAAAAAGTAAATCGCACCTACTATCCGATTTAAAATTTAAAAATAAAAATCCGCTTATTCTAGTGGCTGATGCCACCGAAAAACCAGGTAACTTGGGTGCTATATTACGAACTGCCGATGCCGCTAGACTAGATGCGGTGCTTATAGTCAATCCCAAAGGCGACCTCTATAACCCCAACATCATTCGTTCCAGTGTAGGTTGTATTTTCACTAATGCTATAGCAACAGGAAGCACAGAAGAGGTGATTGCTTTTTTAAAAGAAAATAAAATTTTTATCTATTGCGCAGCACTTACAGCCTCAGAAAATTATTCGAAAATTGACTACACAAAAGCTAGTGCTATTGTCGTAGGCACCGAATCAACTGGTTTACCTATAGAATGGCTTGAAAGCAGTACTCAAAATATCATCATTCCTATGGAAGGCGAAATAGACTCTATGAATGTGTCGGTCTCCGCCGCAATAATTATCTTTGAAGCCAAAAGACAACGAGCTATGTAGCTCGATGGCCACACGAACCAAACCAAACCATCACGCTAATGAATACGCAAGTTTTATTTTATATCATCATTACGATTCTTACACTTCAATTTATTATTGAAACCTATTTAGAGTATCTAAATGCAAAACATTATAAAGATGCCATTCCCAATGAATTAAACGATGTTTATGATTCTGAAGCCTATCAAAAATCACAAGAATACAAACAAACGAATTATAATTTCGGGGTACTAACCTCAGCCTTCTCTTTTGTACTTACCCTATCCTTTTTGCTATTTGGTGGTTTTGAATGGATAGATGCACTGGCTAGAAATTTGTCGGATAACCCAATAGTAATCGCTTTAACTTTTTTTGGAATAATTATGATTGGCAGCGATATTCTCACGACACCATTTTCATACTATGCCACCTTTGTGATTGAAGAAAAATACGGCTTTAACAAGTCTACCAAAAAATTATTTATCCTTGACAAAGTAAAAGGATGGTTGATGACGGCGCTATTGGGAGGAACAATTTTGACCTTAATACTTTGGTTTTTTGAATGGGCTGGTACTAATTTTTGGATGTATGCTTGGCTCCTAGTAACTGGTTTTACCTTAATCATGAACCTATTTTACAGTAGATTAATTGTTCCCCTATTTAATAAACAAACCCCGCTAGAAGAAGGCACTTTAAAAAGTAAAATAGAACATTATGCCGCTACAGTGGGTTTCGAGTTGCGCAATATTTTTATCATAGATGGTTCTAAACGCTCGACGAAAGCCAATGCCTATTTCTCAGGATTTGGCAAACAAAAAAGGGTAACGCTCTACGATACATTAGTCAACGATTTAAGTGAAGATGAAGTTGTCGCTGTTTTAGCCCATGAAGTTGGGCATTATAAACGAAATCATATTGTATTTAATTTAGTTGCCTCAATTATTCTTACAGGATTTACCCTGTTTATTTTGTCACTTTTTATAAATACACCAGAGGTATCTTTGGTCATTGGGGTACAACAAGCTAGTTTTCATGCGGCCTTAATTGGCTTTGGAATTTTGTACAGTCCTATTTCTGAAATTACTGGATTGATGATGAACTTTATGTCTCGTAAATTTGAATACGAGGCTGATGATTATGCAAAATTTACTTTTGCCGCGTCTCCCTTAATCTCTTCGCTAAAAAAATTATCAAAAAATAGTTTGAGCAATCTAACACCACATCCTGCCTATGTATTTATGCATTATTCACACCCAACCTTACTAGAAAGAATAAAAAATTTAAAGGCATAATTTTTGTAACTTAGTATAGCTATTATAGTATACGTACCATTTATGATGACCGAAGAAGCTTTAGAAAAAGAAAACAAACAAATTGCCAAGCAATACAAAGAGTTATTACGCATAAGCTACCAAACACTAAGCGACGATGATAAAAAATTAATTCGGACTGCTTTTGATGTTGCGGTTGATGCGCATAAAGATCAGCGGAGAAAATCTGGTGAAGCCTACATATTTCATCCTATTGCTGTAGCTAAAATTGTAGCTTCTGAAATTGGCTTAGATGCTGTCTCTATCGCTTCTGCCCTACTCCACGATGTGGTAGAAGACACTGAATATACTTTAGATGACATCGAGCGCATGTTCGGTGAAACTGTTGCGCGAATTGTTGACGGACTTACAAAAATTGCCCACCTGAAAAAAGATATGAACATATCGCAACAGGCTGAGAATTTTAGAAAAATGCTTTTGACCTTAAATGACGATATTCGGGTTATCATTATCAAAATCGCAGATCGGTACCACAATATGCTCACGATGGACTCCATGCCAGAGCATAAACAAGTAAAGATAGCTTCAGAGACCTTATATATTTACGCACCGCTTGCCCATAGAATTGGATTATATAATATTAAAACAGAATTAGAAGATTTAAGTTTAAAATATACAGAGCCCGAAGTCTACAATGATATTCTTGGTAAAATTGAAGAAACTAAGGAGGAACAAAAACAATATATTGAAGATTTTTCGGCGATCATCAGCGATTCTCTAGATAAGGAAGGGTTGAACTACACGATAAAAGGCAGGATGAAGTCTATTTATTCTATCCGAAGAAAAATGGTTACTCAAAACGTGACCTTTGATGAAATTTATGACAAATTTGCGCTTCGTATCATTTATAAGTCTGATAAACCAAACGAAAAGTTCCTGGCTTGGAAAATTTACTCTATTGTCACAGACCATTTCACACCCAACCCAGTGCGCTTACGCGATTGGATTTCTTCGCCTAAATCTACAGGCTATGAAGCCTTGCACATTACCGTAATGGGACCTTTAGGGAAATGGGTGGAAGTTCAAATACGCAGCGAACGCATGCACGAAATTGCAGAAAAAGGATACGCAGCACATTACAAATACAAACATGGCAACCAAAAAGAAATTGGGATTGAAGAATGGCTCAATAAACTACAGGAAGCCTTAGAAAATGCAAATACCAACGCCGTAGATTTCGTTGAGGAATTTAAATTAAATCTTTACGCCAAAGAAATATTTGTGTTTACCCCTCAGGGTGAGTTAAAGTCGCTACCGAAAAATTCGACCCCATTAGATTTTGCATTCAACATACATACCGAAGTTGGGATGCATACCCGTGGTGCCAAGGTAAATGGCAAACTTGTACCTTTAAATACCACATTGCAGAGCGGTGACCAAGTAGAAATCATCACTTCTGAAAGCGCTCAACCTAATCAAAATTGGTTAGACTATGCCACTACTGCTAGGGCGAGATCAAAAATAAAATCGGTTTTAAGAGAAGAAAAAAAGAGTGTTGCCCTTGAAGGTAAAGAGGTATTAAGAAGGAAATTAAAATCCCAAAAAATAAATTTCAGCGAGGATACCATCAATAAAATGGTGATTTATTTTAAATTAAAAACAAGTCTAGATTTGTTTTACAGGGTGGGTATTGGGACCATAGACAATCAAAAAATAAAAGAATTTGCTTCGTCTTACAGCAACGCATTTATTAGTTTTTTCAAAAATAAAATAAGAAGACAGCAAACTCCTGGTGAAATTGATAAAGAAGAAATTACGTCAAAATTTGATGTTTTAGTATTTGGAAAAGAAGAAGAAAAACTACCCTACAAGTTATCGCCTTGCTGCAACCCTATTCCAGGAGATGAAGTTTTTGGTTTTGTAAGTATTAACGAAGGCATTAAGGTGCATTCAAAAAATTGTCCGAATGCCATTGCGCTGCAGTCCAATTACGCCTACCGTATTATGTCTGCGAAATGGATTGACTCGAGCCAACAAGAATTTACCTCTGAAATTAACTTAACAGGTATTGATAATCTAGGTTTGGTAAGTAAAATAACAGAAGTAATTTCAGGAAATATGCATGTAAATATGCGAAATATTAATTTTAGTACGGATGGGGGTACTTTTAAAGGAAAAATTACAGTTGTGGTCAAAAACAATGAGATTCTTAAAAAAGTTATCAACAATTTAAAGAGCATCAATGGCATTGATAAAGTCAGTAGAATTTAAATTTTAGCTGTACATTTGTAACCTGATTGATGCAAAAGTTCTCATGAGCAATAACAAGAACCAAGACATCGTAAAAAATGTCTTTACCACTTTTTTAGAAGAAAACGGGCACAGAAAAACACCTGAACGCTATGCTATACTTCAAGAAATATACGCTAGTGAAGATCATTTTGATATAGAAAGTCTCTACATTAAAATGAAAAACAAAAATTACAGGGTAAGCCGAGCCACCTTATACAATACTATTGAAATTTTATTAGATTGTAAATTGGTTCGAAAACATCAGTTTGGCAAAAATCAGGCACAATACGAAAAATCCTATTTTGATAGGCAGCACGATCATGTAATTTTGACCGATACGGGTGAAGTTATCGAATTTTGCGATCCTAGAATTCAATCTATAAAAAAAACCATAGAAGAGGTTTTTGATATCACCATTAGCAACCACTCGCTATACTTCTACGGAACAAAGAATAAAAACGAGCACAAAGAAGAAATTAAAAACAACTAAGCAAATTACAAGAATGGCAGTAGATTTACTACTTGGGCTTCAATGGGGAGACGAAGGAAAAGGAAAAATTGTTGATGTATTAACTAAAAACTATGACATTATCGCCCGGTTTCAAGGGGGGCCTAATGCTGGTCATACCTTAGAATTTGACGGTATAAAACATGTGTTACACACCATACCATCGGGTATTTTTCATAAAGGCGCTATCAATATTGTTGGGAACGGTGTCGTTATAGATCCTGTTATTTTTCAAAAGGAATTAGCGAACCTAAAGAAATTTAATTTAGATATCCCATCAATCCTATTCATTTCTAGAAAAGCGCACTTAATTTTACCCACACATCGCTTGCTTGATGCTGCCTCAGAAGCTGCAAAAGGTAAAGCAAAGATAGGTTCTACCTTAAAAGGTATTGGTCCAACGTATATGGACAAAACCGGAAGAAATGGGATGCGCGTTGGTGATTTAGAATTAAGTGATTGGAAAGAGAAGTACCGTCATTTAGCGGATAAACACGAAGCGATGATTGGTTTTTATAATGTAGATGTTCAGTATGATTTGCACGAATTAGAAGCTGATTTTTTCAAATCGGTTGAGGAGTTAAAAAAACTGACCTTTATCGATAGCGAAGAATACCTATTCAAAGCACAAAAAGAAGGTAAAAAAATATTAGCAGAGGGCGCCCAAGGTTCTTTATTAGATATTGATTTTGGCACCTATCCTTTTGTCACCTCCTCAAACACTACAGCCGCTGGTGCATGCACTGGTTTGGGCGTTGCCCCGAACCAAATTGGTGAGGTAAAAGGAATTTTTAAAGCCTATACCACACGCGTTGGTAGCGGTCCGTTTCCAACAGAGCTTTTTGATGCTGATGGAGAAACCATGGGACGTGTAGGGAACGAATTTGGCGCTACTACAGGCAGACCAAGACGTTGCGGCTGGTTAGATTTAGTAGCGCTGAAATATGCTGTTCAGATTAATGGTGTTACCGAATTAATGATGATGAAAGGCGATGTGTTAAGTGGTTTTAAAAAACTAAAAGTATGCACGGCTTACCATTATAAAGGAGAAAAAATAACCCATTTTCCTTACAATATTGAATCAGAAAGTGTGACGCCTATTTACACTGAAATGGAGGGTTGGGAAGAAGACTTAACAAAAATGAGTGCAGCCAGTGAATTACCTGCGGCGCTAAACGATTATATACATTTTCTTGAAAAAGAATTGGAAGTGCCTATTAAAATAGTTTCTGTAGGGCCTGATAGAAAGCAGACCATTTATCGCAACTAAATTAAGAATCATTTACCTACATCTAAAAAGCTACTCTCGAGTAGCTTTCTTTTTATTTGGCGCACAGATTTACTAAAATTATCCCAATCTGCTTTTGACTGCTTGAAAATTCGCTATTTTTGGACAAAAATAAAATAGGTGTATAAAACCCTCTACTTTTTACTTACGCTTGCTATTGTTACTTCTAGTTTTGGGCAGGTTAAACCGGCTGAAGGCAAGCAAATAAATATTGTTTACGGAGGTTCGTTTAGTAAAGATGAAGCTCAATATCCTGGCGCCTCTATTTTCAGCAAGGATGAAAGACAAGTACAATTTGAGCATCAAGGAGCTGATTTATGGTGCGATATTGCTATCTTTTATCAAAAGGAGAATCGTCTAAAAGCTATAGGAAACATTCGTTTACAGCAAGGCGATTCGATTCAAATGACAAGTGGCAAAATAGATTACGACGGGAATACAAAACTCGCCAAAGCATGGCAAAGTGTGATCTTAGAACAAAATCCAGGTATGCGTCTAGAAACCGATACCTTGCGTTTTGACCGTGAAAACCAAGAAGCCTATTACAAAGATTTCGGGACCGTTATCGACTCTGTAAACACACTGACTAGCCAAATTGGTCGCTATTATATGGAAACTAAAAAATATCAATTTTTAGATAGTGTCCATATTGATAATCCAGAATACATTTTAGATTCAAAGCAGTTAGATTATTATACCAATTCTAAAAATGCCTACATGTACGGGCCATCTACTATAACCGGTGAAACCTATAAAATTTACTGCGAAAGAGGCTTTTATGACACTAAAGTAGAAAGTGGCTATGGCATTAAGAACACTAGAATTGACTACAATAACCGAATAATTGTTGGTGATAGCGTGTATTTCAATAAAGCAAATGAATTTGCTTCTGCCACCAACAATATCAAAATCACGGATACCATTAATAAAGGTATTTTAAGAGCCCATTACGCAGAAGTTTTTAAAGCACAAGATTCGGTTTTTGCCACCAGAAGAGCAGTTGCTGTGAGTTTAGTAGAAAAAGATTCGCTCTATATGCATGGTGACACCTTAATGATTACCGGTGTTCCTGACAAAAGAATTGTAAGAGCCTTTAGAAATGCAAAATTTTTTAAAACAGATTTAAGCGGTAAGGCAGACTCTATACATATAGATCAAGCTACAGGATTAACAAAATTGATTGGAAAAAAAATTCCTGTCGTGGCAAAAGAAAAAGACTGGCCGAAGTTTTATCCTATAATTTGGAATGGTGAAAACCAGATGACTGGTGATACTATTCATTTATTATCAAATGTAGAAACAGAAAAATTAGATTCCCTTAAAGTGTTACAAAACGCCTTTATCGTTTCGTTAGATACCGTCGGAAAAACAGGGTATAACCAAGCAAAAGGCATTAATTTATTCGGAAAATTTTTCGAGAATGAGCTCAAAGAGGTAGATTTAATTAGCAACACCGAAGTGGTTTATTGGATGTATAACGACGATCAAGAACTCATCGGTATCAATAAAACCCTGTGCAGTAAAATCAATATTACCTTTGCAAATAATGATGTAGAAGATTTAACTTTTTTTGTTGAACCAGACGGCACTATTTTCACCGAAACGAATTTAGAAGAAGAATTTAGAATTTTAAAAGGTATGGTTTGGCGTGGCGATGAACGAATTTTAACTAAGGATGCTATTTTTGACGAGGATGATAACAATTTAACCTTAGTGGTTATTCGCGGTATAGAAAACCCCATAGATATCGATGCCGAAGAAGCAGAACGAAGCAAAAATATTTCTGATCCCATTAACCAGAAAACACAAAATTTAGCGCCCAAAAAAGGCGCTGCTAAACCCAAAGTAACGGCTCCCAAAGAACCAGAACTTAAGGAAGATATATCGAACACCATCTTAAAAAAGTCGAATAATTAGTATGAAAACCGACTTTTATAAACACCAAGCTCAAACCACACCGCACCCTTTAGCACTGGAAATTTCGCATGCTAAAGGCTCTTATATTTATGATACTCACGGTAATGCCCATTTAGATTTTGTGGCAGGCGTATCGGCTTGTAGTTTGGGACATTGCCACCCAAAAGTCACTCAAGCCATTAAAGATCAGCTAGATCAGTATGCCCATGTCATGGTTTATGGGGAATATATTCAAAAGCCAGCAGTTGCTTATACCAAACTATTAGCCTCACACCTACCCGAAAGCCTACAGACCACCTATTTAGTTAATTCAGGAACAGAAGCCATTGAAGGGGCATTAAAATTGGCACGTAGAGCTACAGGAAGAACCGAATTAATTGCTGCGAACCATGCCTATCACGGCAATACTATGGGCAGCTTAAGTGTCATGGGATTTGAGGAGCGAAAAGCCGTATTTAGACCTTTAATTCCGGATGTACGCTTCATTACTTTTAACAAGGAAGAAGACATCCAAAAAATTACAGATAAAACCGCTGGTGTACTTTTAGAAACAATACAAGGCGGCGCTGGGTTTATTGAACCTGAAAATGGCTACCTCTCGAAAATTAGAAAACGTTGTACCGAAGTTGGTGCCTTATTAATTTTAGATGAAATTCAACCTGGATTTGGACGCACAGGAAAGCTGTTTGCTTTTGAACATTATAATTGTATTCCTGATATTTTAGTGATTGGAAAAGGAATGGCAGGTGGTTTACCTGCAGGGGCATTTGTGGCCTCACAAAGCTTAATGCAAACCTTGCAAGACAGTCCTAAATTAGGTCATATTACGACCTTTGGTGGCCATCCTGTAATTGCCGCAGCAAGTTTGGCAACCTTAAAAGAAATTACAGAAACTACCTTAATGGCTCAAACTTTACAAAAGGAAGCGCTCTTTAGAAGGTATTTAAAACATAAATTCATTCAAGAAATACGAGGTAAAGGTCTCATGTTAGCTTTAATAATGGATCGTAGCGAGATGGCAGACTTTTTGGTTTTAACCGCTGCAAAGCAAAATTTAATTCTTTTTTGGCTGCTTTTTGAACCTAGAGCTGTGCGCATTTCTCCGCCATTAACCATTTCTAATGAAGAGATTAAAGTAGGCTGTGAGCAAATCATCAGTATTTTAAATCACCACACCTCAGAACTTGTTAACTAATTTGTTAATAATATAGCTACACACGGAGGTAATAGACCACCTCAAAATCTTACTTTTAAAATAATTGAAAAATAAAGGCCAATGGCATTAGATGCAGAGGAAAGACCTAGCCAACCCATAACCAAGTTTGAATCCATGTTAAAGACAGATGATGTCTATTTCTTTGATTCAGAAGATTTTGAAGACATTATACACCATTATTTAAATAATGGAAAAATTTCTTTGGCTAAAAAAGCAATAAAAATTGGACTACAACAACATCCTAATTCTATAGAACTTAAATTGTTGCATGTCGAGGTTTTGGTGTTTGAAGATAAGCTTGAAGCGGCACAAAACTTGTTAGACGAACTTCAAATTATAGCACATTCTAACGAAGAAATTTACATTCAAAGAGCTAATATCCACTCAAAAAAGAACAACCATCCCGAAGCCGTTAAATTGTTAGAACGTGCATTAGAACTTACAGATGACACCTTTGATATTTATGCTCTCCTGGGTATGGAGTATTTATTTATGGATGATTTTGAAATGGCTAAGAAGAGCTTCATGAAATGTGTAGATTTTGATGAGGAGGATTATTCCTCACTTTACAATGTGATTTATTGCTTTGAGTTTTTAGAAGATTTTGATGGTGCCATAAGTTACCTGAATGATTATTTAGAAAAGAATCCTTACAGTGAAGTTGCTTGGCACCAACTTGGAAAACAGTATTTTTCCAAAAAGAAGTACAAAAAAGCGCTAACCGCTTATGATTTCGCAATTATATCTGATGATACTTTTTTAGGCGCCTATTTTGAAAAAGGAAAAGTACTTGAAAAATTGGGTAAGTACAATGAAGCTATTGAAAATTACGAAACTACCATAAGTATCGAGGATCCTACATCACATGCCTATTTAAGAATAGGCAAATGCCATGAGAAATTAGGGAATATCGAAATGGCAAAATACCACTATTACCAAACAGTCCATGAAGACCCCCTATTAGACAAGGGTTGGTTGGCCATTACTGATTTTTATTTCCGCTTAAATAATTACCAAAAAGCTGGGTATTATATTAATAAGGCCTTAAACATTGATGCCGAAAATCCACGCTATTGGAAAAAATGCGGTAAAATAAAAAATGCTTTAAAAAAGTATGATGAAGCTGATTATGCGTATAAGCAAGCCATTGATTTTGGTGATTATGACTTAGACACTTGGTTGCATTGGGCGGCCGTAGTGGTAAAAAACAAAGAATACAGTGCCGCTATCGAAATTTTAAAGCAAGGAAGGGAGTTTCATCCTGAAGAAGCTTCTATTTTATTTCAACTGTCGGGTCTTTACAGTTTAGTGCTTAATAACGAAAGAGCCAAGGTTTTGTTAGCCGAAGCCATTATTTTAGATGCCGATGGTCTTCCTGATTTTCAAATAAATTACCCTAAGTTTTGTGAAACAGATTGGGTGAAGATGATCCTAAAAGAATATAAAAAGACTTCCAAATAAAAAAAGTATTTTTGTCCACTACTTTCGCTATTTTCTATGAAAAAACCCCAATTAGGTTTGTTTCTTGAATGGTCCAATTTTGAAGGTATAAAATAATATACGGGAACAAAAAGTACCTAAATAGATCAGTGAATTTTTATTGGAATGAGAAACAGAAACTTACTACAGTATTTTTTTATTACTTTGAAAGGCCTAGCCATGGGAGCAGCAGATGTAGTTCCTGGTGTTTCAGGTGGTACCATAGCTTTTATATCAGGAATTTATGAAGAGTTGATCACCTCTATCAACAATATTAATGTATCGCTTTTCAAAACCTTAAAAAGGGATGGTTTTAAAGCTTTTTGGACACAATTAAATGGTCCATTTTTACTGGCTCTTTTTACGGGCATCGCCATAAGTGTACTTTCTTTAGCCAAAGGTATTAGTTGGTTACTAATACACCAACCTATTCTTTTATGGTCGTTTTTTTTCGGCTTGGTCCTTGCCAGCATTTTTTTTGTAGGGAAATCTATAGAAAAATGGAATCTAGCGGCAGTGCTATTTTTTGCTATAGGGGCGGTATTGGCGTACTACATCACTACATTACCGCCTGCTGAGAATACTGAAAGTTTACCGTTTTTATTCTTTTCTGGGGCGCTAGCCATATGCGCTATGATTTTACCAGGCATATCAGGTGCTTTTATTTTAGTGCTTTTAGGTTCTTATAAGGTAATTCTTGAAGCTGTTCATGAAAGAGATTTAAAAATAGTTGTCACTGTAGGTTTTGGCGCTATTTTTGGCCTGTTGAGTTTTGCTAAAGTTTTAAAATGGCTATTTAACAGCTACAAAAACATCACCTTAGCCGTGCTCACTGGTTTTATTTTAGGTTCTTTACCCAAAATATGGCCTTGGAAAAAGGTGTTAGAAACCAAAATTTTTGGCGATAAAATAATTACGATAAAAGAACAAAGTATTTCTCCTTTCACTTTCGAGGGCGATAATCAATTATTATTTGCCATATTGCTGGCTTTAGTGGGTTTTTCCCTTATTTTTATCCTAGAAAAATCTGCTTCGAAAAAATAAGCACAACTTTTTATGTACGAAACTCGAACATCCTCAGATAAGTTTTGGCTTGTTATCAAAGGCTTGTTCATGGGTGCTGCGAATAAAGTACCTGGGGTTTCTGGCGGTATTGTTGCCTATGTGGCTGGTTTCTACGAAGAATTTATTTATTCCCTACAAAAAGTAAACAGCAAAGCTTTTAAACTTTTCTTTAATGGTCGTTTTAAAAGTTTTTACCGCTATACAAATCTACAATTTTTAAGTCTTTTAATTTTCGGCATGCTTGTGAGTTATTTTAGCATCTCTAAAATATTAGATTACTTTCTAGTGCAAAAAGAACTTTTTGTTTGGTCGGCATTTTTCGGAATGATTTTAGGCTCTATCTATTACATTTCAAAAGATTTTAATCACTGGAATAAAAAAACATATACCGCCGGTTTTATTGGTTTAGTATTGGGAATTGCGATTAGCTTTTTAAATCCTGCAAAAGAAAATACCAATTTAATTTTTATCTTTTTTTGTGGTATCATTAGCGTTTCTGGCATGACTTTACCTGGACTTTCTGGTTCGTTTATACTGATTCTTCTAGGCAATTATGTATTGCTTTTGGTGGATTCAGTAAATGCGTTGTATGATACTTTTGCGGAAGTGATTACGGGCGATTTTAGCTTTATAAAAAACGAAAAAAGAGTAAACACCTTAACCATTTTAGCCGTATTTACCTCAGGATCAGCAGTTGGTTTGGTCACGTTGTCACACGTATTATCGTATTTATTAAAACACTTTAAGCACGTTACTAATGCCCTAATTATTGGTTTTATTACAGGGTCGTTGGGCGTGGTATGGCCGTGGAAAAAAACCATTTTCAAAACAGGAGAAAATGGAAGGTTAATCTTAGACTCAAGTCAGAACCCAATTATTGTTAATTACGAACGTTACTTTCCAAATTTTTCAAGTTTAGAAACATGGTGGGCATTTTTCTTTATTATTTTTGGAGTTGGTATTCTTTTAGGTTTAGATTGGTATGGAAAAAGAAAAAAATAACATTCGCTACGGATTAATTGGAAAAAATATTGAATACTCATTTTCGCGAGCGCACTTTACTCAAAAATTCAAAGATTTAAAACTAGAAAACCACAGCTACGAGAATTTTGATTTTCAAGATATTAACGAGCTGACAGCCCTTTTAAAAAACAACCAAAACATCCAAGGTTTTAATGTGACCATCCCTTACAAGGTAGCAGTGATTTCATTGCTATCGGCCTTAGACATTACGGCTCAGGAAATCGGCGCAGTGAATACTATAAAAATTACTTCCACAGGATTAAAAGGCTATAATACAGATTATTATGGATTTCAAAAAGCCATTGAACCTATTTTAAAAAAACACCATACCCATGCCTTAATTTTAGGTACAGGTGGAGCGTCCAAAGCAGTGGCATATGTATTTAAACGCCTAGGCATGTTTTATTCCTATGTATCTAGAAGTGCTCATAAAGATCATTTGACCTACACTGATTTAACTCAAGAAGTTTTAGCCAAATATACCGTAATTGTAAACTGTACCCCATTAGGTACTTTTCCAAATATTGATCATAAACCAGACATTCCGTACGGCTTTATCACTGACAAACACATTCTTTTTGATTTAATTTACAATCCCGTAAAAACAGCTTTTTTGTCAGCAGGAGAAGCACAAGGAGCACAAATAAAAAACGGAGAAAAAATGTTAGCCTTACAAGCCGAAAAAGCTTGGGAAATCTGGCATAGTTAATTTTAATTTTACGAAACACTTCCCCGCTCCCTAAAACTAAAAACAACTTTTTTTTGCCTTGAAATGCTAGTGTATTTTATATTTCATTTTTTAGTTTTTTTCTTTTTTTAAAGAAGTTTGCTTTATTTTTTTGAAGTTCACAAGCTTGTTACTATCTTACCCTAGAAATAGGCTAACAGCCGAATACGTACAAAATGTTGGACGAGAAAGATGATACACTACAGAATAACGGTAGTAATGACCAAACTATAACATCAAAAGGAGATAGTAGAGAAGAGTCAGAAATAGACAAGACAGAAGCTACTGGCAACGAAACTGTTAACGAGGAAAAAACAGCAGAAAATAAACCAGAAGTAGACAAGAAACCCAATGACGAACTACTAAATGAAATAGATGATTCTAATGCAGAGGATGCTGAAGACACGGATAACCATCAACGTCATGTGATTCCTGTATTAGATTACCATGCCCTATCTATGGAAAATTTAGTGGGAGAATTGCAACGATTGGTCAAAAATGAAAAAGTACAGGCCATAAAAAAGCATGTAGATGGCATTAAATATGAATTTGATTTAAAGTTTCAAGAGTTTATAGACCAGAAAAAAGAAGAGTTTATAGAAAATGGAGGTCAAGAAATAGACTTTAAGTATAATTCGGTGACCAAAAGACAATACAACGAGGTTTATTCGGAGTATCGCGAAAAAAGAAATCAATATTATAAAAGTTTAGAAAAATCTCTAAAAGATAATCTTGAAAATAGACTTCAAATTATTGAAGATTTAAAAGGCTTGGTTACTATTGAAGAGGATATAAACACCACGTACAAAAGCTTTAAAGACCTTCAAGAAAGCTGGCGACAAGCGGGTCCTATCCCCCGAAATAATTATAATGATGTTTGGCGCACATACCATCATCACATTGAAATTTTTTATGATTTTTTACATTTAAATAGAGAGCTTCGAGATTTAGATTTTAAAAGAAATTTAGAAGAAAAAGAAAAACTGGCTGATCGAGCGGAGGCATTAGAAAAAGTAGAAGATTTAAACACTGCTTTTCAAGAATTACAAACATTACATAAAATCTGGAAAGAAGACATAGGCCCTGTCGACAAACAACACCGCGAAGCAATTTGGGAACGGTTTAGCAATGCCACAAAAGCCCTACACAATAGAAGACAAGATTATTATGCCGAAATAGAAAAAACGTATGAAGTAAATCTTGTTAAGAAAACCGAAATTATAGCATCAATAGATGCCATTACGGCTAAAGTAGCCAATAATCACAAAGGGCTACAGCAACAAATAAAAGAAATAGAAATCCTAAGAAATGAATTCTTTGGCGCCGGTAAAGTACCTCAAAAAGTCAATGAAAAAACGTGGGCTACTTTTAAAAATAGTGTTCGTGCCTTCAATAGAAAAAAGAACAATTTTTATAAAGACCAAAAGAAAGAGCAACAGGATAATTTAGATAAAAAAAGAGCACTTTTAGATTTAGCCTTACGTTTAAAAGATAGCGAAAATTCAGCAGATGTAACTTCAGAAATGAAGCGAATTCAAAATGAATGGAAACAGATAGGGCATGTACCTAGAAAATATTCTGATAAAATTTGGAAACAGTTTAAGGACGCTTGTAATCATTATTTTAACAAACTACATGCAAGTAAAAATGAAGCGCAAAAAGAAGAATTGGAAAACTTTGAGCAAAAAAATAAGTGTTTAGAACGCTTACAAGCCTTTACATTATCTGGAGAAAGAACCAAAGATCTAGAAGCTATTAAAGGATTTATTGGGGAGTGGAAAACATACGGAAGAGTGCCCTTCAATAAAAAAAATATCAATGTTAAGTTCAATAAAATTTTAGATGTTTTATTTAAAAAATTAGATATTGACCGAAAAGAGGGTGAATTACTAAAATACGGAAACAAAATAGAACAACTATCACAAAACGAGGATACAGAACTAGCCTTACAACGGGAGCGTACGTTTATCAGACGAAAAATAGATGAATGTAAAAATGAAGTTCGACAATTTGAAACTAATTTACAATTTTTCTCAAATGCTTCGGAAGATAGCCCTGTTGTTAAAGACGTGATAAAGAAAATCAACGTCCACAAGGAAGAATTAGCTACGTGGAAAGCAAAACTTAAAAAGCTTAACATCTTTAAACATACCCTTACTAAAGAGTCTGAGGAGGACGCTGAAAAACTAAATGATGATGCGGATAATGAGGTTTAGATAAAATAAAAAACCAATCCCTTAAAATCCACGATCCTTCTTATGAAGCGTCGTGGATTTTTTTTTGAACAAAAGTCACAGCAAAAATTCACGAGCTAAAAAAAGTTAAATATTAGATAATGTACTAGGTTGTCCCCCTATTTTTCATTAACTTAACCCTAAAAAAAAGCAAACATATCTTATAGTATCATGAAACAAACAACGATAAATACCTCAAAAAAATCCTTCGTAGCAGCATGTATAATGCTCGTACTTGGGTCTACAGCATCACTAAATGCTGCTATAGTTCAAGATCAAGTTTCTCAAAATGAAACCTATATTCAATTTAAAGGAAAAGTTGTAGATGCCACATCTAATAAAGAGTTGGTTTTTGCGACAATTTCTATAGAAAATTCGAATATCAGCACCGTTTCTAACACGGAAGGGGAATTTTCCTTAAAGGTACCTTCAAGCCTTAAAAATGGCACTGTTAGTGTTAGTTTTTTAGGGTATAAAACTAAGGGGATTTCGTTAGCAGACCTGAAAGAATCCTATAATACGATAGCGCTAGAAACTTCTGTTCTTCAACTTTCAGAAGTGAATATTATAGTGCCTAAAAATGCAGAGGAATTAGTGAGAGAAACCTTTAAGAAAAAAGGTCAAAATTATTTTGAAGATCCTACACTGATGACTGCGTTTTACAGAGAGACGATACGTAAAAGACGTAAAAATGTATCTTTGTCCGAAGCCGTGGTAAATATTCATAAAGCAGGGTATTCTTCCAACCAAAGAGATGATGTAGAACTTTATAAGGCGCGCAAGAGTACCGATTATGACAAACTAGATACCCTAGCCCTAAAGTTACAAGGTGGTCCATTCAATGCGCTATTTGTAGACATCATGAAATATCCAGAATATGTATTTACACCAGAAACCTTGTCGTTCTACAATTACTCTTTTGACCGCTCCGCAAGAATAAACGATCAATTAATTTATGTCATCAACTTTTCACAAAAAGAAAATCAAACAGATCAGCTTTACGAAGGGCAATTAT
The DNA here is from genome assembly GCF_000799565.1 of Cellulophaga sp. Hel_I_12. NCBI lineage: Bacteria > Pseudomonadati > Bacteroidota > Flavobacteriia > Flavobacteriales > Flavobacteriaceae > Cellulophaga > Cellulophaga sp. Hel_I_12. Next base: position 3,835,745 of record NZ_JUHB01000001.1, on the reverse strand, counting down.
TTATCGATGCTGAAAAGAAAATTTTAACCAGTGCTATTTTTAATTTGAACATTACGGACAAATATGAAGCTTCACGTATGTTTGTGAGAAAAAAACCAGCAAAAGCAAATGTTTTCCCGACTGAAGTGGCCTATAGAGTCGATTACAGAGAAAAAGATAACAAATGGTATTACGGGTATAGCAATGTTATGTTAGAGTTTAAAATTAATTGGGATGACCGTTTATTCAACACCGTTTACAGCATGACCTGTGAGATGGCAGTTACCGATTGGGAGAAAAACTTAAATGATCGCTTAAAGAACAAAGAAAAATTGCGAAAAAGTATTATTTTAAGTGATGAAGCTATTGGGTTTTCAGATCCTGATTTTTGGGGAGAATACAATATTATAGAGCCAGAGAAATCTATCGAATCAGCTATCAAAAAAATTCAAAAACAACTTAAGAAAGATAAAATTGGGGGAACTGTTGCGATTGCCGATCCAAAACCTTGATTTTATAGTATATGGATATTAATTTTTGAAAATTAAATGTAGTGTTGGTTCTATGGTTTTGTTTTTAGACCAGAATTACATAAGGTAATTAATGACCACACTTTTTGGTGACAAATTTTGAAAAATGGGCCTAAACTTAAACTATATTTTTTAGTTTAAGTTTAGGTCCATTTTTTTTATCTTGGTTTAAAATATAACATTTATGAAGACCCGTAGACATTTTTTTAGAAATCTTTTTGGGGTATCTACTGTATCACTATTTCCATTTTCTACAGTGGCGCGTATAATTGAAGCGCCACATCATTTAATGACCATAAAGCCTAATAGGCTCAAAATAGGTGACACCATTGGACTTATAGCGCCAGCTTCAGCAATTAAAGAAGATGTTTTAGAAGCTGCAAAAGAAACACTTCGAAGTTTGGGTTTTATTCCGTACCATACGCATCGAATTTTAGGTAATCACGGTTACTTTAGCAATACCGACGAAGAAAGAGCAACTGATCTCAACGAAATGTTTGCTAATCCTAATGTACATGGTATTTTATGTGCACGTGGTGGCTATGGCTGTACACGAATTATGCAAAGTATTGATTATGACCTTATAAAAAAAAATCCAAAAGTATTGCTTGGTTTTAGTGATATTACAGCACTAGCCAATGGAATTTACAAAAAAACTGGCCTAATTACATTTCATGGACCGGTTGGTAGTACTTTAAACAATGAATACAGTATTGAGCAACTGGAGAATATATTGATCACTCCAAAAGATAACCTTCGTATAGAAAATGTATCCTTAGACGATACTCAAATGAAAGATTCTGAATTTGAGCGCTATACCATAAATTCTGGCAAAGCTACAGGCAAACTAGTGGGAGGTAGCTTAACATTAATTACAGCAATGATTGGCACCCCACATGAAATAGATTTTACGGGTACTATTGTTTGTATTGAAGATGTGGAAGAAGCACCGTACCGGATGGATCGAATGCTAACGCAACTTCTGGAGGGACCAACTTTTAAAAAAGCTGCTGCCGTTATGCTTGGGGTGTCAAAGGGATGTGACAAACCACCAAAACCGGATGGTTTCACCTTAAAAGAAGTAATGATCGATAGGATAAAGCCTCTGAATATTCCTGCCGCTTACGGGATGAGTTTTGGCCACGTTGACCACAATTTTACAATTCCCATTGGCATTGCAGCTACTTTCGATGCAGATGCCATGACCTTAGATTTATTGGAAACGGCCGTGAAATAAATGAATCTACCATAATGCGAAAATCGTATGGTAACAACAATATTGACATAAAAAGTAGGCCATTGGCCTTGAGCAGTCAAAATATTTTGGAACCGCTAAAATTGCTACACTTCAAAAAATTCCTATTGCCTGCTATTGAATACCTTTGTTTTTTGTAATCCAAAAAGCTAGGGTTCCCGAACTATTGAATAGATACATTTAATTCGCCACTTCGCTTATAAATTTAATTCTGAATAAGCGCAATTCTTCATCTTCGTAATCCCCCTCAAATTCATCAATGGCAGCATCAATACCGTCGGTTTCAGCTTCTAGAAAATAATCGTGAAGTTCTTCTTGCTGATCTTCATCTAAAATATCGTCAATCCAATAGCTAATGTTTAGTTTGGTTCCACTATACACAATCTGCTCCATTTCTTTAATTAATTCAGGAATCGCTAAGCCCTTTGCGGAAGCAATATCATCTAAAGGTAATTTTCGATCTACATTCTGAATCACATATAATTTTAAAGCAGAATTAGCGCCTGTGCTTTTAACAATCAAATCATCAGGGCGAATAATATCGTTCTCCTCGACATAGTTTTTGATAAACGCTATAAATGGTTTCCCGTACTTTTTAGCTTTTCCATCACCAACCCCATGAATATTAACGAGTTCATCAATGGTAATTGGATATTTTAAAGCCATGTCTTGTAAAGAAGGATCTTGAAAAATAACAAAGGGAGGCACTCCCAGTTTTTTTCCTTCTTTTTTTCTTAAATCCATTAAAATTTTTAATAGTTTTTCATCAGCGACACCTCCACTCGTTTTAGCAGCACTAACAATAGCATCATCAGTTTCTTGATTGTAGACATGATCTTTAGTCATCATAAAAGAAACTGGCTTTTTTAAATAGGCCTTCCCTTCCTCTGTGACATGCAAAATACCATATTGTTCTATTTCTTTGCGCAATAAGCCTGCAACCAAAGCTTGACGCACTAAAGCCATCCAGTACTCTTTGTCTTTATCCTTACCAACACCAAAAAAATCTTTTCCTTCGAGTTTATGTGAGGCAATTAAAGCATTGGTTTTTCCTATCAATACTTTTACGACTTCTTTTGATTTAAACTTTTCGGCTGTGCCTTGTACTACTTGAATCACCTTTACTAAATCGTCTTTAGCTTCTTGCTTTTCTTTAGGGTTTCTGGTATTGTCATCCATTAAAGCCCCGTCTCCATGTATCTCATCAAAATATTCCCCAAAATAATGTAGAATAAATTTTCTACGCGACATAGATGTTTCTGCATAGGCCACCATTTCTTGTAAAAGCGCATTGCCAATTTCTTGTTCTGCAACGGGCTTACCAGACATGAACTTTTCTAGTTTCTCAATATCTTTATAGGAATAAAAAGCCAAACAATGACCTTCTCCCCCATCTCTGCCGGCTCTCCCTGTTTCTTGATAATAACTTTCTATGCTTTTCGGAATGTCATGATGTATCACAAATCGAACATCGGGTTTATCAATACCCATTCCGAAAGCGATTGTGGCAATAACCACATCAACATCTTCCATCAAAAACATATCTTGATATTTAGATCTTGTTTTGGTATCAAAACCAGCATGGTAAGGCACTGCACTCACACCATTTACTTGTAAAACCTGAGCTAACTCTTCTACTTTTTTTCTACTTAAACAATAAATAATACCCGATTTTCCTGAATTTTGTTTTACAAATCGGATAATATCAGATTCTATGTTTTTTGTTTTAGGTCGAACTTCATAATAAAGATTAGGTCGATTAAAAGACGCCTTAAAAAGAGAGGCATCAGGAATACCTAAGTTTTTTATAATATCTTCTTGAACTTTAGGCGTTGCAGTTGCCGTTAGCGCCATGATAGGAATATTTTCTCCTAATTTACTGATGATATGCTTTAAATTACGATATTCAGGTCTAAAATCATGGCCCCATTCTGAAATGCAATGGGCTTCATCGATAGCCACAAATGAAACCTTCACAGATTGTAAAAAATCTACGTATTCGTCTTTCGTTAATGATTCTGGAGCTACATATAGTAGTTTCGTTATACCACTTGTAATATCGCTCTTTACTTGTTTTATTTCCGTTTTTGTCAAGGAAGAATTTAAAACATGCGCCACACCTATTTCTGAGGAAACACCGCGGATAGCATCAACCTGATTTTTCATTAATGCGATAAGTGGAGATACAACTATGGCTGTACCTTCTTGCATTAAAGCCGGTAACTGATAGCAGAGCGATTTTCCACCTCCTGTTGGCATAATTACAAAAGAATTTTTACCCTCCAGAATGGTTTTCATAACTCCCTCTTGAAGTCCTTTAAACTTAGAAAAACCGAAATATTTTTTTAGTGAAGAATGTAAATCAATTTCATTCGTACTCATAATGGTATGTACTATTTATATATTTTTGTTGCTGATTTTCAGGATCAGTGATTCATTCAAATTTAAGATAAAAAACAAATTTTTATATTACAGAATATTACGTCTTCTAAAAACATTAAGTTTACGTAATTTTGTAACTAAATATAACACATTCTTTTAGCAATACCATCAAATAATTGATTTTATTACATTGAAAAACAATTCGACAATACTCAACATTGCCAGAAACACTATCGAAAATGAAGCAAAAGCGATACAGCACTTAGCGACACTTTTAGATACTACATTTGCAGATGCCGTTACTCATATTTTAAATTCCTCAGGAAGAGTTGTTATTTCAGGCATTGGAAAAAGTGCCATCATCGCTTCAAAAATAGTAGCTACCTTAAATTCTACCGGCACACCTGCTATATTTATGCATGCCGCTGATGCTATTCATGGCGATTTAGGTACTATTCAAGAGCATGACACGGTGATTTGTATTTCAAAAAGTGGGAATACCCCTGAAATTAAAATGTTAGTTCCCTTAATTAAAAAAGGAGGCAACACCTTAATTGGCATAACCGGAAATCTAGACTCTGCATTGGCAAAACAATCAGACTATGTTTTAAATAGTTTTGTAGAAAAAGAAGCATGTCCAAATAATTTAGCACCAACCACCAGTACAACAGCACAGTTAGTTTTGGGTGATGCATTAGCTATATGCCTTTTAGAACTTCGCGGCTTTAGCAGTAAAGATTTTGCTAAGTATCATCCTGGTGGCTCCTTAGGAAAAAGACTTTACCTTCGTGTTTGTGATATTGCACAAAATAATATGAAACCACAGGTAGACCTCAACGCCGATGTAAAAGAAGTGATTATTGAAATCTCTGAAAAAATGCTAGGAGTTACCGCTGTCCTTGAAAATAACAAAGTTGTAGGTATTGTCACCGATGGTGATATTCGAAGAATGCTCAAAAAATATGATGAAATAAAAGGACTCAAAGCGAAAGATATTATGAGTCCTCATCCAAAAACTATAGCACACACTATGCTTGCCGTAAAAGCGCTAGAATTAATGCAATCTGAAGGAATTTCACAACTCCTCGCCATGGAAAACGAGACCTATATGGGCATAGTACATTTACACAATTTAATCAACGAAGGAATACTATAATGGCAAAGAAAAAAACAACGGAAGAGATGTCTTTCTTAGATCATTTAGAGGAGTTACGTTGGCACTTAATACGATCAACACTTGCGATTTTAATTATTGGTTCGGCTGCTTTTGCCTTTAGCAAAATTATTTTTGATAAGATTATTTTTGCCCCCACACGAATGGATTTTCCTACCTATAAATTCTTTTGTAGTATCGCGACATATTTTGGGTTTGATTCTGATTTCTGTGCAGAATCTTTACCTTTTACCATACAAAGTAGAACAATGGCTGGGCAATTTTCTGCCGATATTTGGACTTCTGTTTGGGCTGGATTTATTATCGCTTTTCCATATGTACTCTATGAGATTTGGAAGTTTATCAGTCCTGGTTTATATGAAAAAGAACGTAAAAACTCAAGAGGCTTTATCATTATCGCCTCATTTCTATTCTTTTTAGGAGTATTATTTGGCTATTATGTGGTAGCGCCATTATCGATTAACTTCTTAGGGACTTATTCTATTAGCGATGTGGTGACCAATGAGTTTGATATTGGTTCCTATATATCCACATTAAGAGCATCCGTTATTGCCTGTGGAATTATTTTTGAGCTGCCGATTATCATTTACTTTTTAACTAAGATTGGTTTGGTAACGCCGGCTATTCTTAAGAAGTATCGCAAAATTGCCTTGGTAGTCGTTTTAATATTATCTGCTATCATTACGCCTCCAGATGTTGCAAGTCAAATTGTTGTAGCCATTCCTATTATATTTTTATACCAGATCAGTATTTATATTTCTGGTTACGTATTGCGAAAAGAAGCAAAAAGAGAAGCTAAATTAAAAAAGAAAGCTGCGTCAAAATAGTAGAGCGCTAAAGAGTAAGAAGGTTAAATTTTAGTAAATTAATTGAGCAGCACTATAATTTACCTTAGTTTTGAATTTAGGATTGAAAAATAAAATTTACCTCTTATACAAATAAGAATCCGGATATAGAATAACCATTTATGAAGTTACGTGCAGAAAATATAATGAAGTCGTACCGAGGTCGGCAGGTGGTTAAAGGTATTTCTTTAGAAGTAAACCAAGGTGAAATTGTAGGCCTTCTGGGGCCCAATGGTGCAGGTAAAACAACATCGTTTTATATGATTGTTGGTTTAATAAAACCAAATGGAGGAAATATCTATTTGGATGATATGGATATAACCAAATTCCCTATGTACAAAAGAGCACAAAACGGCATTGGATATTTGGCACAAGAAGCTTCGGTTTTTAGAAAATTAAGCATTGAAGATAATATTTTAAGCGTTTTACAACTCACGAAGCTCAGTAAAAAAGAGCAAGAAATGAAAATGGAATCGCTTATTGAAGAGTTTAGCCTAGGTCATATTCGCAAAAACCGTGGCGACTTACTTTCAGGTGGTGAGCGCCGAAGAACAGAAATTGCACGAGCTTTAGCCACAGATCCTAAATTTATATTGCTAGACGAACCCTTTGCAGGGGTTGATCCTGTGGCCGTAGAAGATATTCAACGTATTGTAGCGCAATTAAAGGATAAAAATATTGGTATTTTAATTACCGATCACAACGTTCAAGAAACTCTAGCCATAACAGAACGCTCTTATCTCATGTTCGAAGGCGGTATTCTTAAATCTGGAATTCCTGAAGACTTAGCTGCGGATGAAATGGTGCGTAAAGTTTATTTAGGTCAGAATTTTGAATTGCGAAAAAAGAAATTATTTTAGCTTTTATTCACGGCGTATTTTACCGGTCATTTCTTCAACATGAATGACAAATACAACCGGAATAAGACCGTTTTCAATTTTTACAGAAAACTCTCTAATAAAATCAAGATCTTTTAATTCTTTTTTCAAAATCACCTCCTTAACCCCCAGTGAAAACTCATGCAACATGGCCTTTGCCGTAATTCCATCAAGTTCTTCATAGGTGCCATGTGCTACAACAGATTGCCACTTATTTACCGATGCTATTTCAGAAACCTCTAAGGCAACCGCACTATTTGTTCGCAATGCCTTAATTTTGTGACCGTCGTTAGAATAACAAATAATTTTAGCATCATTATAAAAATAAGTGATCGGAATTACAAATGGTCTATTTTGATAAACGTATGCCAAATGCCCAATATAATTTTGCTGCAATAACAGTTCACATTCTTCTTGTTTTATAGATTTTATCATAAATCTAAGTTACAAATTATTGCCGATATGAAGAATGACAATTATCATTATTTTAATGCGTTATCCACACAATAAAACTTTATAAAAACACAAAGGGAATGATCTTATGTAGTGTTCGAAGTCGTTACGCGTATATTTGTCATTCCCGAAAACTTAGCTGCCCATTAAATGACGAATACAGGACATTTAAATCAACAATTTGAATTGAGAAAAAAGAAGCTATGTTAGGTTTGGTTTTAAATGAAATTCTTTATACTTACATTCCTTTTTGATGGTAACAAATAACCATTTCTACATTCATCTCAGCACTAAGTATATCTATAACCACAAACGTTTGGTCTAGCAGTGGAAACTAGATGCTCAAAATTTTAAAACAAAAAGATACAATTAAAAATTATACCACCTTTAACCCTTGTGTTAGTTAAGCCTATAGTTTACTGTTTAGGATATTTTCTTATGCTGAATATTATGACCAACAGACAACAAAATATAAAACACAATGATGGCCGGTACTGCCAAGTAGTGTAAGGTCGCTAAAAGTATAGCACTGATAATTAAAAATAGATAGCGTATTTCATTCCCAACAAAACTCCAATGTTTAAATTTTAAGGCAAAAAGTGGCATATTGGCATTTAATAAAAACGCACTTAAAAACGTAAGTCCTATTAAAAACCATGGATTTAAGATCATAGTATTTAAAATATCGTTGTTGTGGTAAAACAATATTAAGGGTAAGGAGATAATAAGCAGTGCATTTGCGGGTGTTGGTAAACCAATAAAAGAATCTGTCTGGTTTTCATCCACATTAAATTTCGCTAAGCGATAGCCAGAGGCTAAGGTAATGACAAAACCTAAAAGCGGCCATAAATTAGATATTTCTAAACTATCCGATAAAATGCCACTCGTTTCCCAACCATTTGAAAGTGACATTTCTAATAATTTAAACATAACCAAACCTGGCACCACTCCGCTAGTAACCATATCGGCAAGAGAATCTAATTGTAAGCCTAATTCGCTTTTTACATCTAATAAACGTGCAGCTAGGCCATCAAAAAAGTCAAAAATAATCCCTAAAAAAACAAAAAGTGCTACCATTTCAAATCTGTTATGAACAGCAAAAAGTATGGCTATACAACCGCAGAATAAATTTAATAAAGTAATCAAGTTAGGAATGTGCTTCTTCATTTTTTATGCTATTTTGGTAAAAATAACATAATTTTTAATCAAATAATTCATAAGCCCTATAAGAACTAATCCCAACTTTTATTTTAACTCCGTATTTTGCAGTCTAAGCCTTAATTTTGGTATTTTTGATTTTACTCATGACGGCTCCATACCTTATGATTGTTTTATTAAGCTATAAAAACCTCCCTAATCGGGTCTTAAAAAAAAGTCAAGACAAGATCTAATCAAAAAAAAACGTTGCATATTTGCCGTATGCTTGTGATTTTATAAGAGATGCGATTAAAAAAAATATTGTTAATAGGTGCTATTTTGATTTCAATAGGTGGTTTTTCACAGCCAGAATTGTCTTCGTCTTCAACCATTAGCATCCTTACTGTTGGTACAGCAGATGAATTGTATGCAAAATTTGGACATAGTGCTATCCGAGTGCAGGATCCTGTTTTAGGTATTGATGTGGTCTACAATTATGGCCATTTTGACTTTACCACACCCAATTTTTACATGAAATTTACCCGCGGAAAATTACTGTATAGCCTGGCAAGAGAGCGTTTCTCTAATTTTTTATACAATTATGAACTGGAAAATAGGTGGGTTCGCGAGCAAGAATTAAATCTTACTACCCCTCAAAAAAATAAAGTATTACAATTCTTAGAAAATAATTACCTCCCTGAAAATAGGTTTTACAAATACGATTTTTTGTTTGACAATTGTTCCACTAGGATTCCTGATGCCCTCGTAACGGTTTTAAAAGATGAATTAAGCTTTGATTATTCACATATACAAAACCGCTATACCTTTAGGGAATTACTGCACCAGAATTTAGACGTAAATTCATGGTCAAATTTCGGCATAGACCTTGCTCTCGGCTCCGTAATAGATCGCGAAGCGAGCCCTTATGAACAGCTATTTTTACCCATTTATGTGTACAAACAACTCTCTTTTGACAGCCTAAACGGTGAAAATTTTGTCATCAAAGACTCTTTATTATTAGATGAAAAACCAACAACATCTAGGGCAAATTTTTTAGGATCTCCTTTATTTTGGCTCAGCATAGCAGCCATTTTTATCTTGTTCATCACGTATCAAGATTATAAAAATAAGACAAGAACTCGTTGGTTAGACTTTGGGTTGTTTTTGACCACTGGATTAGCGGGTATGTTAATTGTATTTCTTTGGTTTGGTACAGACCACAAAGCTACCGCCAGTAATTATAATTTCTTATGGACTTTTCCTCTCAATTTCTTTATCGCTTTTTTGTTGGTTAAAAAAGCGACAATACCAAAATGGATCACTACCTATGTAATGGTGCTTCTAGTGTTCTTATTGCTAAGCCTTATACTTTGGGGTTTTAAAATTCAAGTTTTCTCACCTTTAGTACTGCTCATTATAGTGCCTTTGGCAGTAAGGTATCTATTTTTAATTTATAGTCATAGGTCAAGTAGAGTTCACTAACTTTGCTGCGGTAAAAAATAAATTTTTCAGTTTAACTTTCAATTTTCATAATGAACCTACTATCCGTAGAAAATATAGCCAAAGCCTATGGTGAAAACGTGTTGTTTTCAGACTTATCTTTTGGTATTAACAAGGACCAAAAAATAGCTTTAATTGCTAAAAACGGTACAGGAAAAACATCAATCTTAAATATTTTGTCGGGTTTAGATAGCCCAGATTCAGGCCAAGTAAATTTTAGAAAAGGCATTCGAGTTTCTTTTTTAGATCAAGAACCTGATTTAGACGAAAACTTATCAATTGAAGAAACTATTTTTGCTTCCGATAACGAAGTTTTGCAAGTCATTAGAGCCTATGAAAAAGCCTTGGAAAATCCAGATGATGCCGATGCCTACCAGACTGCTTTCGAAGGTATGGAACGTTTCCAAGCTTGGGATTTTGAAACACAATACAAACAAATTCTTTCTAAATTAAATTTGAACGACATTCACTTAAAAGTGAATATTTTATCAGGTGGACAAAAAAAGCGTTTAGCCCTCGCTAATGCATTGATCAATAAACCAGACTTATTGGTATTAGACGAACCTACCAACCATTTAGATTTAGAAATGATCGAATGGTTAGAGCAGTATTTTGCCAAAGAAAATATGACCCTTTTTATGGTGACACACGATCGGTATTTTTTAGAACGTGTATGTAATGAAATCATGGAACTTGAAGATGGCGTTTTATACAGTTACAAAGGAAATTATTCGTACTATCTTGAAAAAAAAGAAAACAGAATTGAGCAAGAAGCTACGGAACAACACAAATCTAAACTGTTGTTTAAAAAAGAACTCGATTGGATGCGTCGTCAGCCAAAAGCACGTACTACAAAATCTAAATCAAGAATAGATGATTTCTACGAAATAAAAGAACGCGCTAGTAAAAGAAGAAATGATAATGAAGTTGAATTAGAAATTAATATGGAGCGCATGGGAAGTAAAATTCTTGAGCTTCATAAAATCTCAAAATCATATCCTGGAAAGCCTATTCTAGATAAATTCGAGTACAACTTTTTAAGAGGTGAGCGCCTAGGGATTATTGGTAAAAATGGTACAGGAAAATCTACCTTCTTAAATATTATAAGTGGTCGAGATGAACCGGATAGCGGAAAAGTCATTGTTGGGGAAACCATTAAATTTGGATACTACACTCAAAAAGGCATCAATATTAAAGAAGGCCAAAAAGTTATTGATGTAATCCGTGAATTTGGCGACTATATTCCCTTAATGAAAGGACGACAAATATCAGCACAACAGCTTTTAGAACGCTTTTTGTTTGATCGTAAAAAGCAATACGATTTTGTGGATAAATTAAGTGGTGGTGAACGTAAGCGTCTGTATTTATGTACCATTTTAATTCAGAATCCTAACTTTTTAATTCTCGATGAGCCTACCAACGATTTAGATATTGTTACCCTAAACGTTTTAGAGAGTTTTTTAATGGATTTTCCGGGCTGCTTACTGGTAGTATCACACGACCGGTATTTTATGGATAAAATTGTAGATCACCTTTTTGTGTTTAGAGGAGATGCTGTGGTTGAGGATTTTCCTGGTAATTACTCAGACTATAGAAGTTATGAAGATAGTATTGTCATCGAAAATAGAAATACAAAAAAAGAAGTAGCAACACCAGTTGCTGTACATGCACAGGATAAAAATTCAAGAAAGACAGAAGAAAAGAAAAAACTTTCTTTTAACGACCAAAAAGAATTTAACAACCTGGAAAAAGAAATAAAAAAGCTTGAAGCTCAAAAAGAAGAAACCCAGCATAAGTTTACAGACGCTTCACTTTCGGGAGAGCAAATAGATAAGCTTGCTGTCGAACTCAAAGAGCTTGAAGATCAAATTGAAGCTAAAACAGAACGTTGGTTTGAAATATCGGCGCTATTAGAATAAGTAGTAGCCGCTTATAAAAGTCAAAAAAAAATAACACTAAAAATGTACTTTTTTAGTTACTTGAAATTCTTGGTTTCTGCCACCAATCAGCACGGTGTACACTCTCCATTTGTGTATGCTTTTGTGACAAAATGCCTATATGCTAAAAAAAAGTATAGTGCTCAAAAATCGACAAATATACTTTTAAACGTACTGAGCTATTTTAAGATGGAGTCCTTGCAAGTTGATAAAGAAAATGCTGCAATAGCGGATCAAATTTTAAAAATATTTCCAGAAATTGATCTCATTGGTTCTGAAGAAAACTTTTTGTATGTTAAGTCGATAAAGGAGGGTCAACTTTTAAAAAGAATAGCGGAAAATCAATTCCACAACGAAAGTATTTTTTTTATAGATGAAATTTTCAAGGAAAAAGATGCTTGGCAAAAACTAATTAAATCTGAAAAAATTACAGTGAGCATTGATCTTTTTTACTGTGGTTTGCTTTTTTTTAGAAAAGAACAAGTAAAAGAGGATTTTAAGATTAGGATTTAAACCGGTATTTTTGAACAACATCAGTATTAAAAAGGAGCATTATGAAGTACGGTTTATACATTCTATTTGTTTTACTCGCAATTGTTTTTGTTTACAATCTTATCAACAACAAAAAAAGAACTAAAAAAAGAAAGGATCGTAAGTTTTTAGATCGAAAAAAAGAATGATGGAAATGAATCTTAAAGCGATAAGCATCAGGTTAAATAGCATGTAAGAGAAACTAGGGTATGGCATCAACAAAGAAACCCTTATCAACTACTCCTTATTTTCTTGGTAGCATGCAGTTACATTCGCTGAGTACTCAGAAATCGGGAATAAAAAAATTAATTCAATAGTAGAGACTAGATATTTAGATACTAAATTATGAAAATATATACAAAAACGGGTGATAAAGGAACAACTGCCCTATTCGGCGGCACGAGAGTAGCAAAACACCATATAAGAATAGAAAGTTACGGTACCATTGACGAACTTAACTCTTGGATTGGGTTAATTCGTGATCAAAAAATAGAGCAACACGCCAAGGACATCTTGATACAAGTTCAAGATAAGCTCTTTGTTATAGGTGCTGTTTTAGCCACAGATCCTGAGAAAGCTATTTTAAAAAATGGCCAAGAACGTTTAAATATCAATAGAATTAGCGATGCGAATATTGCACTTTTAGAAACAGAAATGGATGCTATGGAAGAACAACTAACGCCAATGACTCATTTTTTATTACCTGGTGGCCACACCACAGTGTCATACTGTCATATTGCTAGAACAGTATGTCGTCGTGCTGAACGTTTAGCATCGCATTTAAATGAATTAGAACCCTTTGAAGCTAATGTATTGTCTTATATTAATCGACTTTCTGATTATTTATTTGTGTTATCTCGAAAATTAGCGGTAGAACTTCAGGCAGATGAAATAAAATGGATTCCAGAAAAAAAATAATTAAGCCCTAAAATGGGCACTAAAAGCCTTTATTTCAATACGATACCCCTTACTTCTGCATAAATAAAAATATTAAGCACAAATTTACTTGTATATATCATTTTAAAATTTATTTTTGCAAAAATTAAAAACAGACTACTAACATGTATTGGACTTTAGAATTAGCATCGTATTTAAGTGATGCACCCTGGCCAGCTACCAAAGACGAATTAATAGATTACGCTATTAGAACCGGTGCTCCATTGGAGGTTGTAGAAAATTTACAATCCATGGAAGAAGAAGGTGGTGAAATTTACGAATCTATTGAAGAAATTTGGCCAGATTACCCAACGGAAGAAGATTACCTCTGGAATGAGGACGAATATTAAAATAGAATCGAATAACATTAAAAAAGTCTCATCTGAGGCTTTTTTTTTACTTAATTTTGAGCTAGATTAGGTTAGCCTGATCGAAATTGTATAGAGAGATCATTCTGTCATGTTTTTCTACCAAAAATCGTTTGGTATGGTTATGGCATATTATTATATAAATAAATTACTAGTATGAGTATTTTAAATTCAGTTTTAAAAATTTTCGTAGGAGACAAGGCAAAAAAAGATGTCAAAGCACTACAACCTATAATCGATCAAATTCATTCCTTTGAAAAAGAGCTTGAGCAATTAAGCCTTGATGAAATCAGAAATAAAACCTTGGCATTTAAAGAGCAAATAAGCCAAGACTGTAAAGAAATTAACGATAAAATTGCCGCACTTCAAGCCGAGGTAAAAGCTTCAAAAGATATTGATAAAAATGAAGATATTTATGCGGAAATCGACAAACTAAAAGAAGAGTCTTATAAGATATCAGAAAAAACATTAGAGACGATTCTTCCTGAGGCATTTGCTGTTGTTAAAGAAACTGCAAAGCGCTTTAAAAATAACGAAAACTTAATTGTAACAGCCACAGAATACGACAGGGAACTCTCAGGAACCAAAGATTATGTAACTCTCGATGGGGATAAAGCTATTTGGAAAAATTCTTGGAACGCTGCAGGAAAAGAAGTCACTTGGGATATGGTACATTACGATGTACAATTAATTGGCGGTATTGCATTACACCAAGGTAAAATAGCCGAAATGCAAACCGGAGAAGGTAAAACTTTAGTAGCAACCCTTCCACTCTATTTAAATGCATTAACAGGAAACGGAACACACTTAGTAACCGTAAACGATTATTTAGCAAAACGTGATAGTGCTTGGATGGCTCCTATATTTCAATTTCATGGGATGACTATTGAGTGTATCGATAACCACCAACCAAATTCTGAAGGAAGACGCAGTGCTTATAATGCAGATATTACCTATGGTACCAATAATGAATTTGGTTTTGACTACCTGAGAGATAATATGGCACACACACCAAGCGACTTGGTGCAACGCCCCCACAACTTTGCGATTGTCGATGAAGTAGATTCTGTTTTAGTGGATGACGCGCGTACGCCATTAATTATTTCTGGTCCAGTCCCAAAAGGCGATATTCATGAATTTGATCAGTTAAAACCAAAGGTCAATGACTTAGTACTGCTGCAGAAGCAATATTTAACCGGTGTTTTAGCTGAGGCTAAAAAATTAATTGCCGCTGGTGATACCAAAGAAGGTGGTTTTCAATTATTGCGTGTATATCGAGGCTTACCAAAAAACAAAGCATTGATCAAATTTTTGAGTGAAGAGGGTGTTAAACAACTGCTTCAAAAAACTGAAAATTTTTATATGCAAGACAACAACCGTGAAATGCCCAAGGTTGATGAGGAATTATGGTTTGTTATCGATGAAAAAAATAACCAGATAGAACTTACTGAAAAAGGAGTTGAGCATATTTCTGGAGAAGACGATAAAGAATTTTTTGTGATGCCAGATATTGGTGGTGAAATAGCAAAAATCGAAAAGCAAAACCTTGATATTGAAAAGGAAGCAGAATTAAAAGAAGTTCTGTTTCAAGACTTTGGGGTAAAAAGCGAACGCATCCACACTTTAAATCAATTATTAAAAGCATATACCTTATTTGAAAAAGATGTGGAGTATGTAGTAATGGAAAATAAAGTAATGATTGTCGACGAGCAAACAGGTCGTATCATGGATGGTCGCCGTTATTCTGACGGATTGCATCAAGCTATTGAGGCGAAAGAAAATGTAAAAATTGAAGCCGTTACTCAAACTTTTGCAACTGTAACTTTACAAAATTACTTCAGAATGTACAGCAAGTTAGCTGGTATGACTGGTACGGCAATTACAGAAGCAGGAGAATTTTGGGAAATCTACAAACTAGATGTTATGGAGATTCCTACGAACAGACCTATTGCACGCGAAGATCGTAACGACTTAATTTACAAAACAAAAAGAGAAAAATACAACGCGATTATAGAGGAGGTCACCAAACTTTCTAATGCAGGCAGACCAGTACTTATTGGAACCACATCTGTAGAAATTTCAGAACTTTTATCGCGCATGTTAACGCTTCGTAAAGTACCACATAATGTACTGAACGCAAAATTACACAAGAAAGAAGCTGATATTGTAGAAGAAGCTGGTAAATCAGGAATTGTTACTATTGCTACAAACATGGCTGGTAGAGGTACCGATATTAAACTATCTGAACAAGTAAAGAAAGCCGGTGGTTTAGCCATTGTTGGAACAGAGCGTCATGATTCTCGAAGAGTTGACCGCCAGTTAAGAGGTAGATCCGGACGTCAAGGAGATACCGGAAGCTCCCAATTTTATGTTTCTTTAGAAGATAACTTGATGCGTTTATTTGGCTCAGATAGGGTCGCTAAAATGATGGATAAAATGGGCTTAGAAGAGGGTGAGGTTATTCAACATTCGATGATGACCAAATCTATTGAACGCGCTCAGAAAAAAGTAGAAGAAAATAACTTTGGTGTTCGTAAGCGTTTATTGGAGTATGATGATGTGATGAATGCTCAACGTGAGGTGATATACAAAAGAAGACGACACGCACTGCATGGAGAACGTTTAAAAGTAGATATCGCCAATATGATTTATGATACTTGCGAAGTTATCGCCGAAACCAATAAAAACGCAAGCGATTATAAAAATTTTGAGTTTGAGCTTATAAAGTATTTTGCAATTACTGCCCCTATCTCAGAAGAAGAATTTACAAAAAAAACCATCCAAGAGATAGCTACCTTACTTTATAAAAAGGCCTATGAGCACTACTTGGAAAAAATGGATAGGAGCGCTACTAGTGCCTACCGGGTTATTAAAAATGTATATGAAGAAGAAGCTAATAAATTTGAACGTATTGTAGTTCCTTTTTCTGATGGGATTAAAACCTTTAACATTGTTACAGATTTAAAGGAAGCTTATGAAAGTGACGGAAAACAGTTAATTAATGATTTTGAAAAAAATATTACATTAGCTATCGTTGATGATGCTTGGAAGGTTCATTTAAGAAAAATGGATGAATTAAAGCAGTCGGTACAATTAGCGGTTCACGAACAAAAAGATCCTCTTTTAATTTATAAGTTCGAAGCCT
Organism: Cellulophaga sp. Hel_I_12; assembly: GCF_000799565.1. Taxonomy (NCBI): domain Bacteria; kingdom Pseudomonadati; phylum Bacteroidota; class Flavobacteriia; order Flavobacteriales; family Flavobacteriaceae; genus Cellulophaga; species Cellulophaga sp. Hel_I_12. The sequence continues at coordinate 3,818,695 of NZ_JUHB01000001.1, read as the reverse complement.
TTGAACTTTTTCAAAAAATGATTGAAAAAGTGAATAAAGAGGTGGTATCGTTCCTATACAAAGGAGACATTCCGAACGGAAACAATACCAATATTCAGGAGGCAAGAAATGTGAACCGTCCAAAAGAAAAATTGAACTTAAATAAAGAAGAGGTTTTAAATAGTGATGAGTTAGCTGCTCAGAACCGTTCTGTAGGCCAAAACCAAGGGAATAGACCGCAAGTTACTGAAACCATAACGCGAGAAGCTCCAAAAATTGGACGTAATGACAGAGTAACCATCAAAAATGTACTCTCTGGTGAAAGCAAAACCTTAAAATACAAACAAGCAGAGCCATTAGTTTCTAAGGGAGAATGGGTTATTACGGAACATTAATTGATCTTTACTTATATTATTTCAAAAACGACAGCAAAAAAAAGCTGTCGTTTTTGATTTTCATCAAAAACATAATTAGCTTTACAATATGATAAGCAATAGCTACTTTAATATGAAATTACTTATCTTCATACCTTAAGAGCTCTTAATAAAGATAATTACTAGTAAGTAAAAAAACTGAATGGCATACCAACAGCGCCTTAAAACAAAAACCAAGTTAACCTTAAAGGTAAGTTACTTTTCCTCAGGACTTTCATTTTTATTTGGTTTATCGTGTATTTATCTCCTAGAAGTGTACCGTATCATCCCCTATATTTTTATTGGATTTTCGCTTCTGAACCTACTAAACATTAGTGCTTTTAAATTTCACAAAAATCTAACAGTAACCTATAACATAAGTTCTTTTCTAGCATTAATTAGTGCCGTGCTCATTACTATGTACAGCGGTGGCATCAATAGTGCCTTTATATTTGTTTTAGCACTTATTGTCTTTGGAGGCTATGTTACCACTAAAAAATACGGTAAATTTTATTTGTATCTGGTTTTTCTAATTGTAAGTTTAATTTATATTGAAAGTATTGCTGAACTCAAGTTTCTAGTGAACGTTGTTCCCGAATCCTCAAGAAATTTATTTAGCTTTATGAGTATCATGTTTTCTGTTTACTTATTAGGAGGTGTTTTTGGAAAAGTGTTGGTTAAAACGCATTATGACCTCTACAGATCTAAGATGGAAGTAGAACAACAGGTTAAGGAAAAAGAAACACTACTTAAAGAAGTACACCATAGAGTTAAAAACAACTTACAAACGGTTTCAAGTTTATTGAGTTTACAGGCCCGTAGCATGAATGATCCTGAAATGAAAAGCATGATAAAAAGTAGCCAAAACAGAGTAAACTCTATGGCTATGGTACACGAAATGTTATATATGCGAGAAGATTTATCGAAAATAGAATATAAATCTTATGTCGAAGAACTCAGTGATTATTTAGTGCGGTCTATAAAAGGTACAGATAATAAAATTAAAGTAGCCATCGATATCATCGATATTAATTTAGGAATCGACACTGCCATTCCCTTAGGCTTATTAATTAATGAAGCTATCACTAATTCTTTAAAATACGGTATTAAAGATAATGGTGAAGGAGAAATTAATATTACCCTAAAAAAAGAAAATGAAGACGACTATGTCCTAAATATTGGAGATGACGGAGAGGGTTACGCAGAAAACATCAATCCGCAAACCACAAAATCTTTAGGCTTAAAGCTTATTTACAACCTTACAAGGCAGCTCAAAGGCTCTATTTTAAAAGATGATAATAAAAAAGGCACCAATTATATCATAAAGTTCAAAGAGATAGGCCAACACTTTCAAGCTATCGGAGCTCAATAAATCTACTTCCTATCTGCTTTTACCTTTATAAGTTTGGTAAACGTTGTTTTATTCTTAAAATAAAATAATGAAATAATGGTTGAAATGCCTACGAAAATTAAAATACCTATCATAATTACGCTAATTTAGATTTGTTTGCTTTAGTTGCGAAAGACAACTCTTTTTTTACTTTGTAATTCTTATCCATGTACAAACGAGCTACTTTAGTTTCGTTAGCATTTAAAACCGACTCGATTGTTGGTGTAACCAAAACAACAGTTTCTATAGTCACTTCTACTTTAACATTAACAGTGTTTTCTTGAGCTTGAGCGAAAAGACCTGTAAAAAGAATAAATAAGATAGTTAAGATAGTTTTCATGACTTGTGGTTTAATTACACTGTAAAGATACCCCCGTGATGAAGCCTATTTCGCGAAAAATCGGTCAGTCCCGTTTATCTATCGGTGAATGAAAATTATCTAGATGTAAACAACATTTTTACCGTTTACCGAAAATGCATTGAAAATTCATTGGCCGAACTAATGTGTTTTTTATCGGAATTTCTAATTTGACATCCGTATTGAAAGCTGTCCAAAACGCTGCTTTTGAGTTGAAAGTGATGGAATAAATTAAGTAGTGGCTACTAAAAATCTTATGGTTTGTGAACTTAGTGAAAGATAAAATGCCTTGTATTTGATGTAAGAGATATCCATAAATAACCAAATTGGCAGCTACTCTGATGTTTATTTGAATGGATTTTTATAAACTACTACTTCGAGTGGAATTTTTATTTCAGGAAGTGTGAAAATAAAAGGGAGATGAATTAGGCTAATTTAGATTTGTTGGCTTTAGTTGCGAAAGACAACTCTTTTTTTACTTTGTAATTTTTATCCATATACAAACGAGCTACTTTAGTTTCTTTAGCATTTAAAACCGACTCGATTGTTGGTGTAACCAAAACAACAGTTTCTATAGTCACTTCTACTTTAACATTAACAGTGTTTTCTTGAGCTTGAGCGAAAAGACCTGTAAAAAGAATAAATAAGATAGTTAAGATAGTTTTCATGACTTGTGGTTTAATTACACTGTAAAGATACCCCCGCGATGAAGCCTATTTCGCCATACATCGGTCAGTCCCGCTTATCTATCGGTGAATGAAAATTATCTAGATATCAGCAACATTTTCGCCGTTTACCGAAAATGTATTGAAAATTCATTGACCGAACTATTGTGCTTTTTATCGGAATTTCTAATTTGACATCCGTATCGAAAGCTGTCCAAAACGCTGCTTTGGAGTTGAAAGTGATGGAATAAATTAAGTAGTGGCTCCTAAAAATCTTACGGTCTGTGAACTTAGTGCAGGGTAAAATGCCTGATGAGTAATTTCAAGGATCTTTAAATGACCCAATTTGTAGCTACTGTGATATTCTTTTAAATAGCTTTTTATAAACTACTACTTCGAGTGGTATTTTTATTTCAGAAAGTGTGAAAATAAAAACATGAGCAAACTATAACCAATAGCTTCTGCTACTTCTATTTATGTATTCCTAAAAAGGAGTCTGTTAGAAACACAAAAATTCTTAGCGCTACGGGTAGTCAATTCGTGTTTATAAAATTTAAGGGAGAACGGTAATTTTAGAAAATGCGGTAAGGCTATGTCGTTTAAAATAAAAGGGAGATGAATTAGGCTAATTTAGATTTGTTAGCTTTAGTTGCGAAAGACAACTCTTTTTTTACTTTGTAATTCTTATCCATATACAAACGAGCTACTTTAGTTTCGTTAGCATTTAAAACTGACTCGATTGTTGGTGTAACCAAAACAACAGTTTCTATAGTCACTTCTACTTTAACATTCACAGTGTTTTCTTGAGCTTGAGCGAAAAGACCTGTAAAAAGAATAAATAAGATAGTTAAGATAGTTTTCATGACTTGTGGTTTAATTACACTGTAAAGATACCCCCGCGATGAAGCCTATTTCGCCATAAATCGGTCAGTCCCGCTTATCTATCGGTGAATGAAATTTATCTAGATATCAGCAACATTTTCACCGTTTACCGAAAATGCATTGAAAATTCATTGACCGAACTATTGTGCTTTTTATCGGTAAAATATTTTTTAAGCTTCTAGATTACTGTTGCCTAAGTTGACTTAAAAACAAAAAGTGAAGCTAATTGAACTTTAGCATCTTGCTCTAAAGCAGTATTAAATTAAAGTTGTCTTTCATGCTACCCGTTTGTTTTTAATATTTACCATGGTGCATATGGATCAATATTTTATCTGGATTGCGACCCCAAAAAGGCAAGCAATGAAGGATCTTTGTATAAAATTAAGTAGCTATGATACAGAAAGGCAGCAGAGTACAATGGAAATGGGGAAACGGATTTGGAAGAGGAACAGTTAAAGAGACCTATACCGAGTCTATTACCAAGACCATAAAAGGTTCCGAAGTTACACGACATGGAGAGGTAGGCAATAAAGCTTTGTTTATTGAACAAGAGGATGGTGATTTTGTTTTAAAGAGTGAGAACGAGGTAGCGCGCGAAGATGAATAAATAACATTCATTAATGTATCTTGCTCCTGAACCACTTCGGGGTACTTGAAATTTGAGAATTAGTTTGGAGCCACTTAGAACTTACTACAGCGCTTTTTCGGCAGCTCTTATATTTTTGTTGATTTTAGGATAGGTCAAAACAAACCTACTGATGCTGATTCCATAAAATAAAAGCACAGGAATTCTTATATAGCCCCAGTATGGATTCAGCCTATCTGAAAAAATCTGAAGGAGTCCAAAAATAAAAATCACCAAGACCAAAGGAATTAGATACTTGTAGTTTTTAAGTTTGTTGTTTAGTACGTTAATGATCATTTTCAATTCAGAATTTAAGGCTTCAAGGCCTTCAAAATCTGTAGCTTTATTTATTTTTTTGAGATGATTCAATAGCTTTAATTCGTAAAAATACTCTGGTAATCCCAAAGAAAAGCTTACACTAAAAATAACTAATAACCCCATTTTATCCCATTTAAAAACCTCTATGCCTAAGGGTTCCAAAAGAATAGTAGAAATAACAATACAAATACAAGGCAAAGCAATAAGCGCATTAATAATTGTTAGCCCTGTAAGGCTTTGAATTCTTTTGTCTATACCCTTGGGTAAGCTTACATTAGCTTTAAAAGAAACAATGATGTTCTTTCTTTCGTTAATTTTAGTATTCATAGCTTCTTAACCTGGTGTTATTGCTCCAAGATAAATATATCCAAATTAACCTAATAAAGGAAAAAATTTTTAGTTGTACTGCATCGGCATTTCGAAAAGAGGCTTACTTATAGTTTCCACCTCGTTGTTCTCCACGCTTTCTGTTCTTCTTTGGTTAAGAACGTCCAAGCCACAATTCTACTCGATTTATTACCGGTACCTATGGGAATCGTTTTTACCTGATTGGCATCCGCTTTTTCTAAGGCTTTATAAATTCCTGTCAGATTAGATTTTTTAGAGACTAAGCTTGTAAACCAAAAGCAGTTTTTGCCAAAATTTTTACTTTCTCTAATCATATTGGTAATAAACTTAAGTTCACCACCCTCACAAATAAGCTCCGTACTAATTCCTGCAAAATTAAGATCAGGCTGTTTTTCATTTTTCCCAGACAAATTCTTGATTTTTCGGAGTGCTCCCTTTTCAGCCTCCTCCACTGATGCATGAAAAGGTGGGTTGCACAAGCTTACATCAATTTTATCTTCCTTATCTAGGATACCATATAAAACATCTTTTCGATTTTCCTGTAACCTACAATCAATTTTATCCTTAAGTGCTGCATTACTCGCTACAATATGCTGTGCTGATGCAATAGATTTTGGATCAATATCTGAGCCAATAAAGTTCCAATCGTATGTGGTAACGCCTATAATAGGATAAATGCAATTAGCGCCAACACCAATATCTAAACACCTAATCTTATCCCCTTTTGGAATCACACCAAAATTGCTTTCCGCTAACAAATCAGCGACATAATGTATATAATCTGCTCTCCCTGGAATAGGCGGACATAAATTTTCATCAGGAAAATCCCAATTCTTTATCCCGTAATAGTGACTTAATAAGGCCTTGTTAAGAAGTTTTACAGCACTAGCATTCGAAAAATCAACGGTATCTTCGCCATGCAAATTAGGCTTTACATACTGTGCCAACTCAGGAGTTGCAGTGACTAAAGCTGGTAAATCATACCTATCGCGATTTTTGTTTCTGGTATGTAGTTTTTTCTTTTCTTGTTGCTTTTTTTCTTTGGACATGAGTAGGCTAGTTTTCTTATATTTCATTGAAATGTACCCTTCTTTAATTTCATGGGGGTACTTCTTGTTTTTCTTCACATAGATGCACCTGTAAGATTCAATTTCTTTTTTGACTTAAGGAGTTTAGCTATAAATCACGACATATGCTCGCTTTTGAAATTCGCAAGGTTTTTCCATAAGGCTCTGAACCCAGAAATCATTAGCCCTTTTAAAAGCACAAAGGTAGCACTTCTAATCCCTTCTTTTATGAATTTATGATCTCAATAGCCTAAAGATAGTCTCTGAAAAAAATTCAACTACTAGTTGTGCAGCTACACCATGTAATATGCTGTATCTTAGTAATAAATACCTGTCAAAGCTCAACAAAATGAAAAAATTAAAAAGACCAACCTTAAAAATCTCTGGAATTGTTTTGGCTATAATCTTATTCAGCTTATTACTTTTTAGATTTTTATTCGCCTAACAAATTCAAAAATTAAACTAAAAAAAAGGTCGATGCATACACATCAACCTTTTTAAATATAGCATTAAACAGACTTAGTTTTTTACCCCATCCATTTTTGCTTCTTCTCCTTCTTTATTAATTAATAATACCTCATCAAAGCCCATAAGCTTAAATTGAGCATATTGCGTTGCTGCATCACCTACTACTAAATAAGCCATCTTTGATTCATCTAATAATTTGTTAGCTAAAGCCTTATGTTGCTCCAAGCTCATGTTTCTGATGATTTCCTCTTCCTTTTCTATATAATTAGGATCCAAACCATATTCACTCATTTCTTGAAGCATACCTAATAAAGAGCCTTGTGTTTCAAAACGACGTGCATTAGACTTTATTAATGCATTCTTCGTAAAATCTAAATCTTCTTGAGAGATACCCTCTTTATACTTTTTAATTTCATCTTTGAAAATACTAACTGATTCTCCTGTAGTATTGGTTCTAACACTTGACGAAGCGGTAAAGGTTCCTGGTATTTTACTACCGCTAAACCTTGAATTTGCTCCATAGGTATATCCTTTTTCCTCTCTTAAAATTAAGTTTATATTCCCTGAAAAAGAACCACCTAACTTGTAGTTCATAACCTCGGCTGGAAAAAAGTCTTTGTCATTACGCGCCAAACCAATGTTACCAATAGTAATAACTGATTGTTTTGCTTCTGGTATATCTACAAAATACAAAGAAGCCTTATCACGGTTATTAGCAATAGGGTATTCTGGAATAGTTACTTCTTTTGCCGCCCATTCCGTTTCTAATCCTTTTAAGGTTTTTAAAGTTTTGGCTTTATCAATTTTACCTACTACGTGAATGGTGCTAATAGAAGGTGAGAAATTTTTAGCATAAAACGCTTTTAAATCTTCCATGGTAATTGCTTCAACAGAAGCAACTGTTCCACTCGTAGGATAGGCAAAAATATGATTGTCCCCATATAGCAATTTATTATATACCCTGTTAGCCACTGCATTTGGGTTCGCATCAGAGCGTTTTATATCGTTGATCGTGCTTGTTTTTTTCATAGCAAACTCTTCTGCGTCCCAACGTGGTTCTAATAAAATTTCTTTTACTAATTCCATCGTTTTATCAAAATTACGCACCAATGTATTACCACTTACAACAATAGCCTCTCTGCTGGTGTACATATTTATACTAGCGCCTAATAACTCTATTTCTTCTTCTAATTGCTCTGGAGTTTTATTGGCGGTACCTTCCATCATCATGTCGGTAATTAAATTTGCTACGCCATTTTTATCCATAGTATCTAACAGGTGACCTCCATCCATACGAATACTAAAGTTTACCGTAGGAATTTCGTTTTGTTCTATTCCATAAACTTTCATACCATTCGTTAAAGTAGATGACCAACTCGTAGGTATATTTAAACTTGGTGATTCACCCTGTGCAGGCTCTATAGAACGATCAATTAAAGAAGGCGTTTTTACAATTTCTTCATTGCTTTCTTCGATAACAGCTGCTACATTTTCTTTAATTTCTTCTTCTACCACAGGTGCTTTCTTGGAGTTTTCAGCGATCAATTCCATCTGACCTTTCGGTACAAAACTAGTAATTACGTAGGGCTTATCTTTAAGGTATTTGTTATACACCCTCATGATATCTTCTTTAGTAACCTTTTTAATGTTAGCGATATCTTTCTCAATAAAACCCGGATCTCCCGTAAAAGTATTGTACTGTGCTAATTGGAAAGACTTTCCTAACACACTACTAATTCCGTTATAAAAATCGGTTTCTAAGCCAGCTTTAATACGCTCGATATCACGATCTGTAACACCCTCTTTTTCGAACATAGCGAAAGCTTCAAAAATACCTTTTTCAATATCATTCAAACTTTTTCCAGAATTAGCCGTTACGGTAATATAAAACTCGCCTGCTAGTTCTTGTGAATTATTATAGGCATAAGAACTTGAAGTTAGCTCCTTCTCTTTTTCTAACACTTTATAAATAGGTGCTTTTTTTCCACTTGACAATAGCTCCGCTAAAAAATCTAAGGCATAAGCATCATCCGTGTATTGATAAGTCGTAGGCCAAACCATATTTAATTGTGCCGTATTTGCAAAATTATCTTCATGGTATAAACGAACGGTTTCAGCTATAGTAACTGCTTTTGGTTCAATTGGAGCAACTTCTTGTCTTCTTTTAATTTCACCAAAATATTTTTCAATCAAGGCTTTTGCATCTTCTTTTTCAAAATCGCCTGCTAGTACCAAAGTAGCGTTGTTTGGACCGTAAAATTTATCATAAAATTCTTTTACATCATCGACAGTGGCGTTTTGTAAATCGACCAATTCACCAATTACTTGCCAGTTGTATGGGTGGCCTTCAGGATATATATTTTTATCGATGACCCAACTTTCATGACCATAAGGGTTATTGTCTACACGTTGCCTTTTTTCATTTTGCACCACTTCCTGTTGATTGGTAAAGGCTGCTTGGGTAACGGTATTAATCAAGTAGCCCATACGGTCACTTTCTAACCAAAGCACCGTTTCCATAGCATTTTTAGGCACCACCTCATAATAAATGGTTCCATCTTTCCAGGTACCACCGTTTAAAGTTCCACCTGCATCTTGGATTTTTTTAAAAAACTGGTCTTGAGGAACATTTTCAGATTCCTGAAAAAGCATATGTTCAAATAAGTGAGCAAAACCAGTTCTTCCTGTTTTTTCTCGATTCGAACCTACCCCATACTGAATCGCTACAGATACAATCGGATCGCTTTTATCTTGATGTAAGATTACATCGAGACCGTTTTCAAGTTCATATTTTTCAAATTCTACAGCTAATAAAGCACTCTCAGGGCTTGCTTCTTTTTCTGTTTTACAAGATGTAAAACTTAATCCGGCAGCTAGTGCTATTAAAAATACATGTTTAAAGGATTTTTTTGTCATCATTTTTTATTGATTTTTGGTTCCACCAAGGTACAAATGACAATTTTCAAAAGATAAAAAAATATGTTAAATAAAACTATAAAATACTGAAAACGTACTAGTTAAAACATTAAGAACTAAATGAACGTAGATTTTCATATCAAAAAAATAACTACTACTATCTTAATGACGTAGCAATACCGCACTGTTTCAGAAAAAATTGCTTAAAGCCTAGCACTGCACTTTCTTGTGCAAAAAATCATTAAAGTTCGAGGCCTTTAAAAAAGTAGAATGAGGCCTGAAAAACATAGAAGACCTAATAATAATTTTTTAAACATATTTTCATTAATCTTCGTAAAAGTTCGTTTCCCTAAAAATTGTGCGAAAAGAAAAAACGGTATGACCAACAGGGTCATTTTTAAATGACTAAAATTTAATAAGTCGCTTACAGCTAATGCCGGAACGCGCGTTAGGGTTACCAGCCCTAAGACGCCTATCATGGTAGCTCTAAATGCTTTAATTTCTTTAACTGAATTTTCAATACAGATTACATACAGAGGTCCACCAGTGGAGAATACCCCTGAAAAAAATCCCGCCAATACGCCAAAACTAATGACCTCTCCTCTTTTTAGCTTTAACTTCGTTTTACCATATAATACATAAGCTACGTATATTAAAATAAAAATCCCCAATCCTTTTTTCAATAGTATAGGTTTTGAAAAAGTAAGTACTAAGATTCCTAAAAGGACTCCTATGATGGAGGTTAAGGCGAGTTTTAGAATTATTTTTTTATCTATATTTTTCCATTCTTTTGTAATTAAAAAAGCACTTGAAAACAGGTAGAATATTGAAATGTATGCAATTGCATCTGTTAATTCCATACCTAAAAGCAAAATAGGAAGCGCGATTAAGGATCCTGCAAAACCAATCACAGTTTGCACATAAAACCCTATAAAAATACCCAATATCAGGAGTATTAGAACTGTTATATCCATATAAAGAAAAAATCATGTATTGAGGTTAAAATTAAAAAACTTAGACATGATACTTCAATTGATTCAATGTCAATAAACACTTTTTTTACACGAAAAAATGTATATTTATAATAATAAAACACGAATCAATGCTGAGTACTATAGATATTCAAATAATCAAAATATTAAAAAAAAATTCTAGAGCCTCCTTTGCAGAAATTGGAAGAAAAATAGCTCTTTCACCCTCTTCTGTGCGTGAACGGATTCAGAAATTAGAAGATTTAGGCGTTATAAAATCGTATAGCATAAAACTTAACCATGCCATGATGGGGAATGGACTTGAGGTTTTTATAATGTTGAAAATATTTGACGGCAAGCTCCAATACATACTATCAGAGATTACCACCTATCCAGAAGTGCTAGAAGTTTTTAGAATTACGGGTCCTTATAATATACATATGCGCGTGGCGCTTCGTGACCAATTACACTTACAACAATTTGTAGATAAGCTTATTAAATATGGTAGTCCAACCACACACCTTATTCTTTCTGAGCTCAAAAATGAGGAAGAATTGTAAAAATTGAATTTCTTATGAATACCATCCAGTAGATGCGTATAGCATTGAAATAGCTACCGCTAATAGCACCTTATTTTACGCTACATGCATTGTTTAACAAACAATAGGGCTAAGGCATTCTAATTCATTTAAGGTGCCGCTTCTTCAGTGCTATTAAAAAATTAAAAATAGAACTTTAATTCACACAGCACTTTTAAGCATAAACCCAAGTACCTGCACTGTCGTTATAAAAACAAAAAGCGAACCCAATAAGGTTCGCCTTTAATGCTATACTGATCGGTAGTGCCTTTTATTTCGCTACGTTTACTGCTCTTGTTTCTCTTATGACCGTTACTTTAACTTGGCCGGGGTACGTCATATCGGTTTGTATTTTTTGTGAAATTTCAAAGGATAATTGTGCCGCCTTATCATCGCTTACCTTTTCACTTTCAACCATAACTCTTAATTCTCTACCTGCTTGAATGGCATAGGCCTTTTGTACGCCGCCAAACCCGAAGGCTATATCTTCTAAATCTTTTAAACGTTGAATATAGGAGTCTAACACTTGTCGTCGTGCACCTGGTCTAGCTCCGCTGATAGCATCACAAACCTGTACAATAGGTGAAATTAAAAATTTCATTTCAATTTCATCATGGTGCGCTCCAATGGCATTACATACTTCGGGTTTTTCTCCAAATTTTTCGGCCCATTGCATTCCCAAAATAGCATGTGGAGTTTCCATTTCTGCCTCTGTATTTGGTACTTTACCGATATCATGTAACAAACCTGCTCTTTTTGCCATCTTAACGTTCAAGCCAAGTTCAGCCGCCATAACACCACAAAGTTTTGCCACCTCACGCGAGTGCTGCAATAAGTTTTGCCCGTATGACGAACGATATTTCATTCTACCAACAGCACGGATTAATTCGGGATGTAAGCCGTGAATTCCTAAATCGATAATGGTACGCTTACCAATTTCTATAATTTCTTGTTCAATTTGCTTCTCGGTCTTTTTTACAATTTCCTCGATCCTCGCCGGGTGTATTCTACCATCAGTAACCAATTTATGCAAAGACAATCGAGCCACTTCTCTACGGACAGAATCAAAACAAGATAAGATGATTGCTTCTGGAGTATCATCAACCACAATTTCTACCCCTGTTGCCGCTTCTAAAGCTCGAATATTTCGACCTTCACGACCAATAATTCTACCCTTAACATCGTCCGATTCCAAATTAAATACTGACACACAATTTTCTATAGCCTCTTCTGTACCAATACGCTGTATGGTATTGATGATGATTTTTTTAGCTTCCTGCTGAGCGGTTAATTTTGCCTCTTCCATGGTCGTTTGCATGTAAGACATAGCGTCAGATTTTGCGGTTTCCTTCAGTGATTCTAAAAGTTGAGACTTAGCGTCCTCCGCAGACAGTCCAGAGATAACTTCTAGTTGCTGTACTTGGTTTTTATGTAGTTTATCTAATTCTGATTGTTTTTTGTCAAAAAAATCACTCTTGTAATCAATCTCTTTAATTTTTTCTTCTAGTTCGTCGCTAATTTTTTTGTTTTTCGCCAATTCACTACTCACTTGAGACTCTTTATCTCGTGTTCTCTTTTCTGCTTCTGAGATTTTCTTGTCCTTAGAGTTAATGACCTTTTCATGCTCTGCTTTTAATTCTAAAAACTTTTCTTTAGCTTGGAAAATTTTATCTTTTCTTATGTTTTCACCTTCTATTTTGGCCTCTTTAACAATGCTATCGGCTTCTTTTTTTGCACTCGATATGGTTTTAGAGGCTTTCCCTTTTTCCATTAATTTAGCAATGGTAAAACCTACTGCTAGGCCTACAACTACTGCTATTACTCCTATTGATGTACTGTCCATAATTTCAATTATTTATATAAAAAAACCCACATTGGGTCGAAGTTTTGTACAAACTCCAAAAAAACAGGTTTAGGGCTAACAAATTGCTCAAGGATCCTATTAAAAACAAGGCCTGCTTTTACAATCTAAACTCACCCTTTTCAAACAATTTAACGTTGAGTTTGTCAAAAATAATTACCAATGTGGGTAGTAATGTATGTATTTTAAAGAACGTTTTTAAGCTACTTAACGGCTAACTGTTGTGATACCAAATCGTCTAAAGCTTTTAACCTAGCTGTTACCTCTGTCGTATCTTCCATTTGCTCAATGCTCCTTTGCTCAATTTTTGAAGCGAATTGCAAGGCACACATGGCCAATACATCTTGTTTGTCCCTAACCGCATAGTTTTTCTCAAAATTCTTAGCAAGTTGCTCAATATTCTTAGCAGCCTTTCGCAAGCCTTCTTCTTGCTTAGGGTCTATCGTCAAAGGATAAACTCTGTCAGCAATTGAAAGTTTTATTTTGAGTTTTTCAGACATTATGTTTTAACTATTATTCAGATAATTGTGCTATACAATGATCTAAATCTCGAATTAATGTATTTATTTTAAGCTTAGCCTCGGTTTTATTCGTGTTACTACCCAACATAGCACTTGCTGTCTTTAGAGAATTATATTTTTCCTCCCAAGCCCGTAGCGAATCTTTAGCGCTATTATGATTTTGTTGAACCACAATAAGTTCTTCTTCTAACTCCGTTTTAGCTTGTTGCAATTGCCCTATCCTGTGCAATAACTTGCTAACTTTGTTTTCTAAAGAATCTACGATCTCTACTAATTCGCTCATGTGCAAACGCTATGCAATTTAAACAAAGTTAACATACATAATAAGACTACCCAATACTTTTTTAAATAATATTTTACTAAAGTTCTTTTCAACTTAAAATTCGGATTTAAAATCAACTATTTTTTAGCTTCTTAATATTTTTAAATTTCAAAATGTATTAATTACTTTCGTAGCCCAAGTATTTATAATTATGAAGAAAGTCTTATTCGGTTTATTACTGGTTGGCATAAACGCTATTAGTGCACAAGATAATTATCCACAAGACGCTTTTAACTCTCCTTTAGATATTCCCTTAATTTTATCAGGTAGCTTTGGTGAATTACGAAGCAACCATTTTCATTCTGGGATTGATATCAAAACACAGCAGCGTGAAGGCCTAAAAACCTATTCGATAGCTGAAGGTACCATCACAAGAATTAAAGTTTCTATTTGGGGCTACGGCAAAGTAATTTACATTGCTCATCCCAATGGATACACTTCAGTGTATGGGCACTTACAAAAATTTTCTCCAAAAATTGAAGCCTACATCAACAAACTACAATACGAAAAAGAATCTTTCGAGGTCGAAGTTTTTCCTGACTTTGGGGCTTTAACCGTCGAAAAGGGGGAACTAATTGCTTATACGGGAAATACTGGAGGATCATCTGGACCTCATTTACATTTTGAAATTAGACAGAGTGCTTCTGAAAAACCTACAAATCCATTATTATACGGATATGATGTTAAAGATGGTAGTAGCCCGGTTTTGACCAACCTATATGCCTATCCTTTAGACGAAAATAGCGTTGTTAACCAAAGTAATGACAAAGTTCAACTTCGCTTTTCTAAACAAAGTGATGGTAGTTTTTTGGCAGATAAAGTAGTGGCCACAGGAACAATTGGTTTCGGTATTAATTCCTTTGACCGGCAAGATTTGGCGACAAACCAAAATGGACTGTTCAAAGTACAACAACTTGTCAATGGAAAAGTGTATACCGCGTATGATCTAGAATCGTTTTCGTTTGGAGAAACTCGGTTTATAAATACCTTAATAGATTACGAGTATTTTGCCAAAAATCGGCAAAGAATTCAACGTTTGTACAAAACACCTCCTAACCAGATGAGTATTTACAAAGAAGTATATAATGATGGTAAAATTGATGTTGCAGAAGGTTTGAGTTATACCGTTGAAATACTGATGAAAGATATTAAAGACAATACGACCAAAGTGGTTATTCCGGTAGAAGGCAAATTTCAAGATGTAAAAGTTGTAAAGGATGAAAACAAAACTGCTAATTTCTTGATGGCAAAAAAGCCAAACAGCTACGATTTAGGTATCGCTCAAGTGTATTTTCCAGCCAATACTTTTTATGAAGATTTTTATATCGATTTACGACAAGGAGACGACACCGTAACCATTCATAATAGTACTGTTCCTGCACATCAAAATTTCACAATTACTTTTGATACTTCTAAATATCCTCAAGAAGAATTAAATCAACTTTTTATTGCCCGTTTAGATAGTAGATCTAGACCTAGCTATACGTCTACCTACAAAAGAGGTACTGTTTTTTCTACGAGAACAAGAGACTTAGGTACCTACACGCTGGCAAAAGATACCGTAGCTCCAAAAATACGAGCCAATAATTTTAAAGAAAAACAATGGCTTAGTAATTACAGCTATTTAAGCTTGACCATAACAGATGATTTAAGCGGTATCGATACCTACCGTGCCACCTTAAACGGACAGTGGATTTTAATGGAATACGAACCTAAAAAAAATGTCCTTATCTATAATTTTGATAACTATATTTTAAATGAAAAGGAATGTAATCTCGAAGTCATCGTTACTGATAATGTCGGTAATAGTACTACCTTTAAGAGCACTTTCTTTAGAAAATAGATGTTACAGAGTTTAAAACTGTCTTTTTTTTTACTAGTCCCCATTTTTCTAAATGCGCAAACGGCTGTTATTACAGGTGTTATTTTAGACAGCAACAATCAGGCCTTGGCTCAGGTAAATATTAGTTTTGGCGCTACTGGAACAAGCTCGGATGCTTCTGGTTTTTATCTCTTAGAAATCCCTGCCGATCAAGAAATAACCATTACTTTTTCGCATGTTGCGCATAAAAACATTGTTCTAAAAAAGTTTTTACTTTCAACCAATGAAACCTTTGAATTTAACCCCGTCTTTAAAAAAAACACGACCCAAATAGATGAAATAACAATTTCAGCCACCGGAGAGCGACAAGTGGCTGCCATCACCACTATTGCTCCCGAAATTATCAGACAAATACCTGGTGCCAATGCCGGGGTTGAAAATATATTGAAATTGCTCCCAGGTGTTTCCTCCAGCAATGAATTGAGTACCCAATACAATGTTCGCGGTGGTAATTTCGATGAAAATTTGGTCTATGTAAATGAAGTAGAAGTGTACCGCCCGTTTTTAATTAGAGCTGGACAGCAAGAAAGTTTAAGTTTTGTAAATAGTGATATGATTCAACAGCTTAGATTCTCTGCAGGAGGATTCCAAGCCAAATACGGTGATAAATTAGCTTCGGTTTTAGATATTACCTACAAAAAACCCGTCTCCTTTGGGCTTAAAGTAGATGCAAGTTTAATGGGTGTCAGCACCACTTTAGAAACGAGAAGTAAAGACAAAAAGTTAAGTTCGCTTACCGGGGTTCGCTACCGAGATATCAGCCATTTAATTAATAGTCAAGAAACGGTTACCAACGTTCAACCCAAGGTTATTGATATTCAAACCTATGAAAGTTATCAATTTTCACAAAAATTTACTTTGGGGTTTTTAGGGAATCTCTCTTTAAATAATTATGTAAACGAGCCCAAAACACGGGTTACAAATTTTGGTACTCTTAATAACCCAAGGCGAGTTTCTATTTTTTATGCAGGTAAAGAAAATAACCGGTTTAATACCGCTCTAGCGGCACTAAAAGCTACGTATTTTTTAAACGACAAAATAACTTTAAAATTCATTCCCTCTTTATTTCATACTGTAGAACAAGAGTCATCCACGATTATAGCACAGTATGAAATAGAAGATCTAGACAATAGCTTTGGTGATGCTAGCACTAGCAAAAAATTGGGAACTCAACTAAATAATGCACGTAATACTTTAGATGCTTTGCTTTTTAACCTAGCACATAAAGGAAATTACACCAAAGAAAATACGACTATTGATTGGGGTGTAAAATATACGCACGAAGATATACGAGATCAAATAAGGGAGTCAGAGTTTTTAGACTCTTTAGGTTTTTTTGTACGACCAAGTTCCCCTGCATTTATAAATAACCAACCTGAAGTTTCTTTTAATGCGCCCATTGAAGCTTTAGAAAGTATACAAGCTACCAATTTTGTAAAGACGAACCGGTTTTCTGGGTATCTACAATACAGCCAACAAACACAATGGCATTCGAATGAAATTTATTATAATTTTGGGTTTAGAAGTCAGTATTGGAACGTGAGCTCCCAAGCAAACCAAGGAAATTCGCAGCTGGTTTTTAGCCCTAGAGCACAATTTGCACTAAAGCCTAACTGGAAAAAGGATTTGTTTTTTAAACTAGCTTTAGGAATATATCACCAACCTCCTTTCTACCGAGAACTACGAGATGCTACTGGTGCAGTCAATGTGAACGTAAAAGCGCAAAGAGCCTTCCATACGGTAGTCACAAACGAATATAGTTTTAAACTTTGGTCGAGTCCGTTTAAATTAATTAGTGAATTGTACTATAAGGACTTAAGAAATGTAAATACCTATACAGTTGAAGATGTACGGTTGCGTTATGTTGCGAATAACGATGCCACTGCTTATGCATATGGCGCAGACATTAGAATGACTGGTGCTTTTGTGCCGGGTACAGAATCATGGATAAGTTTAGGCTATCTAAAAACGGAGGAGAACAGTACTAATAGAGGTTATATTTCAAGACCTACGGATCAGCGTTTTAAAGCGGCGATATTATTTCAGGATTACATCCCAACTATTCCTGATGTAAAAATGCATCTTAACCTAGTTTATCAAACAGGCGTTCCTGGAGGCTCACCCCATAATGCCGATCCTTATATTTTTCAAAGCAGATTACGCGATTATAAGCGTGCAGATTTGGGAATTTCATATACTTTTGTAAATGAAACCAAAAAAGTTGCAGAAAATAGCTGGTTAAAGGGTTTTAAAGAACTTTCTGCTGGCTTTGAACTATTTAATATGTTTAACACACAAAATTCAATCAGCAATACTTGGGTTAGAAACATTGACACTAAAGAGCAGTTTGCAGTACCCAACTTTTTAACTAGTCGAATTTTAAACCTGAGGGTCAGGATGCAGTTTTAGAAAAGTTTATAGCCTACACCATTAGCAGTAGCTTAAAAATTTTATTAAAATTTGATAGAAATAAACATTTTAGCGACCTAATAGTAAAGCCCATTCAGTTGCTAAAAAAAAAATAAACGAATACCTATAGATGAAAAATATTTGTACACTTTTACTCTTACTCACTACGACATTGCTCGTTGCTCAAAAAGATATTTACGAAAGTCCACGATTTGATGAACTTTCTAAAAATCACAAAGAATTAGCGATTTTGCCATTTTTCACGCATCTTGATTTAAAAGAAACCCTTTCAAAAGGCGAAAAAAAAGCCTTAGAAGAAAAAGAAGGCTATGCGGTACAAAATGCATTGGAAATTTATTTTCTACAACCTAAGAAGAAAAAGAAGTTTACCGTAGACTTTCAAAATACAAAAAACACCAATGCCATACTCGCACAAAATAATATCACTTATGACAATATTGATATTTATAGTATCAAAGACTTGTGTAAACTTTTAAATGTTGATGGGATTATAAGTGGAAATACCGATTTGAATATCTTATTATCTGATGGTATCCCTACTGAATTTAGCTTTGTTGATTATATTTTAGGGGATGCCAATTATGGCCGTATCGGTATTAAAATTAGCGATGGTGATACTGGAAAATTACTTTGGCGCTACGAAAAGAAAATCACTAAAAAATCTGGAAAAAACACCCAAGATTTAATTGATGTAATGATGAAACAAGCTACTAAAAAGTTTCCGTATGATAGGGAGCGCGTGAGAAAGGGAGTCTAGGTGTTTCTTAGTTCCTTGTTGTAAAACATTTTGAAAAAAAATATTGAATGAATAAGATTTTAAAAATTAACGACAAGATATTTTATGTGTTGTTAATTATTATATTATTATTTGCTTTCGAACTCTATGTATTTGAGTTTTTTGACAAAACAGTTTCATTAACATATTTTTTTGGATATGCGTTTCTGTTTTTTCTTTTACCATTACTATTGTTATCAATTTTAATTTTTCTTTTCTCAAATTTTAAAAAATATGGTTTTATAGAAGGATTAAAACAATCAAGTATTAAAATATTTATACTAATGATTGGTGCACTTTTAACCTGGGGAATAGTAGAATATGGGTTTGATAAAAAAAATAGGATAAATGTAAAAATAACTAACGAAACCGAATTTGGAATATCAAATATTACTTTAATCGGACGGAATGCAAATACTAAAATTGACTCTTTAGCGCCAAACAATTTTCAGACCGTAATTTTCAAAGGGAAAAATATAAATTATAAAACAGAAAACGATTATGAAAATGAAATCAGTTTACTGTATTATTACGAGAACAAATGGAGAGAAAAGAAAATATTAAGAGGATTTAGTAGATGGCGAGTAATTAGAAAAGATTGGAATATTAGAATACATAGTGGAGATTCGATTGAAATAGAAAGTGAATAAAAAACGTTTTACAACAACACCTATAAGTAATGCGGGTTTTGGTATTAAAACCAATGGTTTGTGTATATTTCTGTGTCCGCAAAATCTTTAGGATTTTGCTCTGATGAAAAAAAATTAAAACAAAACAAAAAGCTTTTGCTAAGTGCTCAGACGGAAACAAAAAGGTTTCCTTGCTTCCGCACTACTCATAGCTAAACCGTTATAAATAGGCCCCCAGAATTAGAAAAAAAAGTATTTAGGTAGCAGAGCAGTGGGCAGGTTAAAGCAGGGGAGCTAGTATAAAACAGAATAAAAGGCAGTAAAAAAATCACCAATGAATTTGGGTTGATTTCCTATTTGAGATCCAAATAATGGTAGGATCGTAAAAAATTGAGCTGTAGGGATTAGAATAAGACTGCTTTCTGGTCTAAAATACGTACTGCCTGCGGAACACTGATTACTGATTACTAAAAACTACCAATTCGTTAATCACATAGGCTAACTCTTGCTTGGTGGTGTCTTTTGAAAATGAAAAACGTATGGATGGTTTTTTCATTTCTTCTTCGCTTAATATTTCGGTGAGTACATGTGATCCTAAACTGCTTCCTGATTGGCATGCGCTCCCTTTAGAACAGGCAATCCCTTTAATATCTAATTGAAATAAAAGCATTTGTGATTTTTGCCCATCGAAAGGCAATCGAACATTTACCAAGGTATAGGTACTTTTTTCTAAATCACCCGAGTGCCCATTAAAGACCACCTCAGGTAGAACCGCTTTGAGTTCATCGATAAAATATTTTTTTAAATCTAACACATAAGCCTGCTCTTGTGCTAAATTTTCGTTGGCCGCAATAAATGCCTCCTCTAAACCAACTATATTATGAAAAGCCTCGGTTCCTGCTCTAAAACCTCGTTCTTGAGAGCCTCCCACAAGAATGGGTTGTATCCTTAAATTTCGTCTAACAAAGGCAAATCCGATGCCTTTAGGACCATGAAATTTATGAGCGGCCGCGGTTAAAAAATCGGCCTGTATTTTTTGAACATCAAAAGCATAGTGCCCTAAAGATTGTACCGTGTCCGAATGAAAAAGTGCCTGGTGTTTTTTGCAAAGTTCCACCACCGCATCCATATCCAAAAGATTACCAATTTCATTATTGATATGCATTAAACTCACTAGCTTTTTTGTATCGTCTTGTTGCAGCAATGCTGCTAAATGCTCTAAATCAGGGTTCCCGTACGAATCCAAACCTACATAACAAACTTGAATGTTATATTCCTTTTCGAGTAATTCAACGGTATGTAAAACTGCATGATGTTCTATTTTAGAGGTAATAATCGTTTGTACTCCTAAGTCTCGTACAGCACATCTTAAAATCATATTATCAGCCTCAGTACCACCAGAGGTGAAAATTATTTCCGAAGGGTGTGCATTCAAATATCTAGCAATTGTTTTCCGGGTTTTTTCAATGGCCGTTTTTGCCGAACGACCAAAACTGTGGGTAGAGGAAGGATTACCGTAACATTCTGTTAGGGCTTCTTGCATTTTCTGAATAACACTAGCCCTTACTTGTGTTGTGGCTGCATTATCTAAATAAACTTTTTGCATACTCTTTGAGTTTATAAAAGGCTGTAAAATTAAAAGAATTAAAGTTAATATATCATAAATTGAGGCTAAAGCTGTAGGAAATTAAAGTTTAAATCTCGTAAATTTGAAAATCTTTTAGTTGCTGTATTTCAATTGCTTATTATGGTCATTTTTTTAAATCTATTGTAATGAATAAATTTTTTAGCCTTATCCTCTTTGTTTTTATGTTTTCATGTGATGATGGTGATTTACAGATTGAGACTTTAGATTTTAATGATGCAAGCTTACAAACTTGTGGTACTGTTGCTATTGCTCAAAATAACGTCTTATTTAAATTAAATACGAATGAAGCCTTAATTATGAATTTAGGCCCTAATACACTAAAAAACGAAGTAGGTGCATTTGTTATTGAAATTACAGCCAGTACGAGCACCCAAGTGAGCTATCGTATTTTTTCAGATACCGCTACAAAAAACTACTTCTGTGATATCGTTCCGCCAGTTTCACCTACCGTCGTGGAAGAAATTATTGCTTCACAAGCTACAATTGCAGTGACTACTACAAATACAGGGACCGCTACGGAACCTATTTTTTCGCATCAAATAGAAATCACTAAAATTACTTTACAGACTGCATCTGGACAACGCATTACCGACTTAACTTTAAACGAGTTCGGAACGGTAACTACTACGAATTAATGTGCTGATAAATATAGACTTCTGTAGCTCCCAAACCGTATTTTTGGTAGTCAGCATCATAATACTTCACATTATCATACCTGCCAAACAGATACTGTAACTCTTCTTTGAGAACACCTGCCCCAATCCCGTGAATAAAAACTACTTTTTGAATACGTTTCCGGATGGCAAACTCTAACTGACGCTTAGCAGTGTCTAATTGAATATTTAACATGTCTGAATTAGACATCCCTCGCTCGGAGGGTACTAATTGGTGAATATGTAAATCAACTTCCATTTTTGGAGCCGTACGCTCTTTGGGCTTTACAACTGGGAGGTTTTTACGTTTCCCTATGGCCTTTTCAGCTTTAATTTTTGCCACTTCAAAATTAGAAACTGTAAGATTTCGGTCTTTAACGATTTTTATCAAATCATTTTCATCATACACTAACAAAAAACCATCATCACTTAAAACGGTGATTTTTTTACCATTAATTTTTTCAACAACACCTGTAATGGTATCATCCATCGCCTCTACCCTATTGCCAATATCAAAGCTCATGATTTTCTTCTTTAATTTCTTGATCCTTAAGGGTCCAAGAAGTACTTGCTTTATACACGCCGAACATCAAAATAATGATCCCTAGGGCTAAGGCATATTCTTTCTCCACATAAACAGGTCCAAACCCCATGAGTAAGGCTCCAGTGATGATGAATAGCAAATAAATGATTTGTTTTGTTTTCATGTGTGTATAGCTAATATTTTTTATGGGTCACATGTTGTTCACCGATAATCATTCCTCTGGAGGATTACGATTTTAGCATGCTCGTATCATAAAGCAAAAATGAAACTAAAATATTGTTTTACAAATACTTACAGCGTATTCGCTAATTATTTTCTAAATTAATGCCTATAATGGGCTTTCATTGGTTAAAAATAATAGTATTTTTCGGCAAAAGAATTTATTTTTACTTAAAATGCAGTTAATATCACTATTATTTTTAAGGATGGATGAATACATGCTCCCCTGCTTTAGCAAGCAAATTTTTGGCTTAGATTGCCCCGGCTGCGGTATTCAACGTTCAGTTTCCTTCATACTTCAGGGAGAATTTGTAGCTGCTTTTAAAATGTACCCTGCCATTTATTCTTTACTATTATTACTAGGATTTTTACTATTTGATAATTTTTATAAAATAAAAAACAGCAATAAAATAATTATAACTTTGACTTCAATAACGGTCATCTTAATTTTAACCAATTATATTTTAAAATTTTTCTAACAATCAACTAAACCCTTTAAATTATGGAACAACAAAAATTACCAAATGCAACAATGATCATCGTACTAAGTATCGTTGGTTATCTATGCTGCTGTTTAGCAGGTTTGGGTATTATCCCCTCTGCTATCGCTTTAGTAATGGCAAATAAAGCACAAAAACTAAACAATGAAAATCCAGAACTATACGATAATTATAGTACCATTAAAACAGGTAGAATTGTCGCAATTATAGCGGTAGCCTTAAATGTTATCATGATTGTTCGTTGGATTTATGTAGTAGCCACAGGAGGTTTCGATTCTTTCCAAGAGCAGTATGACGAAATGATGAGGCAGATCGAAGCAGCCCAATAAAACCCAAACAAAGATGCAACAACAACCCTTACCAGGCGCTAGTAACGCACTGACTTACGGAATTTTATCTATTGTATTGACCTTATTTTGTTGTGGTCCTTTTGGAGCCATATTCAGTTTTATAAGTTTGTCTAATGCAAAAAAAGCAGAACGTATGTATGCGGACAGTACGGGGCAATATGCCGGAATCGAAAATGTAAAAACAGGTAAAGTTTTGTCGTATATAGGGCTTGCCTTAGCAGCGATTTATCTACTTTTTTCCTTACTCTATTTTGGTGTCATAGTGGCCTTTATCGTTGCAGCGGCCTCTGAAGGAGGTGCTTATTAGCTGCAATCAACTACGTAATTAAAAACCCCGAAACATGTTGTATGTTTCGGGGTTTTTAATTACCTAAATTTAGAGCTTACTTTTGTTTTTCAAACGCCTCTAAGGTAGTTTTTATGATGCGCACACAATCTAACAACTGATCTTTAGTCATGACTAGTGGTGGTGCAAAACGTATGATATTTCCATGCGTTGGTTTGGCTAACAAACCGTTTTCTTTTAAGGCCATACAAATATCCCATGCCGTTGAGCTCTCTTCTGTATCATTGATAAGAATAGCATTCAAAAGTCCTTTTCCACGAACAGCATTGACTAGGCTACAGGTAGGAATAAATGCATTTAATTCTGCTCTGAATAATTCCCCTAATTCGAAGGCATTTTGGGCTAGTTGCTCATCTTTTACGACTTCTAAAGCTGCAATAGCCACCACAGCCGCAATAGGGTTTCCACCAAAAGTACTACCATGATTTCCAGGTCTAATCACATCCATAATGGCATTGTTCGCTAATACCGCAGATACAGGATAGGCACCTCCCGAAAGGGCTTTACCCAAAATTAAAATATCAGGTTTTACCTCTGGTATTCCACTGCAGTGTTTGTCTGGACAACTACAATTACCACATGTAGCTAATAAGCGACCTGTTCTTGCAATTCCCGTTTGTACTTCATCAGCAATAAATAACACATTATATTTTTCGCACAAGGCCTTTGCTTCCTTTAAATAATTATCGGAAGGCACGTAAACCCCTGCTTCTCCTTGAATAGGCTCTACCAAGAAACCTGCAACATTTTCATTCTCTCGCAAGGTTTTTTCTAAGGCAACTACGTTGTCGTATTCAATTCTAATAAAGCCCTCTGTATAGGGTCCAAAATTTTTACGAGCAACGGCGTCATTCGAAAAAGAAATGATGGTCGTTGTTCTCCCATGAAAATTATTTTCACAAACAATGATTTGTGCGCTATTTTCTGCAATTCCCTTTTTTTCGTAGGCCCATTTACGGCAAATCTTTAAAGCTGTTTCTACGGCTTCAGCACCTGTGTTCATGGGTAACAACTTATCGAATCCAAAGGTTTCGGTGGCATATTTCTCGTACTTTCCTAACACATCATTGTAAAATGCTCTGGAAGTGAGTGAAAGCGTTTTTGCTTGTAATACCATAGCATCCACAATTTTTGGATGGCAATGACCTTGATTTACGGCGGAATAGGCCGATAAAAAGTCGTAATACTTTTTTCCCTCAGCATCCCATACATGAACACCTTCTCCTTTACTTAATACTACAGGCAACGGATGGTAATTATGAGCTCCGTGCTTTTCTTCTAATGCAATCGCATCTTTAGAACTAATTTTCTCTAAAACTGACATTAGTACTTATTTTAAAAATAAAAATTTAGCAATTCCTTCTGTACCTTTATCCTTTCGTAGTTACGAAAATTCAGCGTGGGAGAGAAATCATCCTTGTAGAACCATAAAAATACAAAATCTTTCAGGATTCCAAAATTATTTAGAACACTACTTTTCCAATAATTTATAGGTTTTAAAATCATAAACATTCCGCTAATTATCGAAAAACATCCTATTTTTGCGCTATGCGTAAAAAAAGTAATAGAACAGTTTTTGAGAAGGTCACTGTAGTGGATGCAGGCGCTAAGGGAAAAACTATTGGAAAAGCTCCTGATGGGCGTGTAATTTTTTTAAACAATGCTGTACCTGGTGATGTTGTAGATGTACAAACCACCAAAAAGCGCAAAGCCTATTTTGAAGGTAGCGCTATTAATTTTCACAGCTTATCCGACAAAAGAGTAACACCTGTCTGCGAGCATTTTGGAACTTGTGGGGGTTGTAAATGGCAAGACATGGGCTATGAACATCAACTGTTTTACAAACAAAAAGAAGTTGAAAACAATTTACGAAGAATTGGTCATCTTGAACTACCTGAAATAAGTCCAATTTTAGGCTCAAAAAAGCAGTATTTCTATAGAAATAAAATGGAATTCTCGTTTTCTGATAGTCGTTGGTTGTCCTTGGATGAAATAAATTCTAAAAAAGAAATTACAGATAGAAATGCGCTAGGCTTTCACATTCCGGGAATGTGGGATAAAATTTTAGATATTAAAAAATGCCATTTGCAAGAAGATCCATCAAATGCCATCCGCTTAGAGACTAAAGATTTCGCCATAAAAAATGACTTGTCGTTTTTTAACCCTAGACATCAATTTGGCTTATTACGCACCATGATGATTAGGACGGCATCAACGGGAGAAATCATGGTATTGATTCAGTTTTTTGAAAATGATACGGAAAAAAGAGAATTGCTTTTAAATCATTTAGCCAAAACGTTTCCAGAAATTACCTCCTTATTATATGTAGTAAATCAAAAACAGAACGATACCATTTATGATCAACATATCACTTGTTTTGCAGGAAGAGATCATATTTTTGAAGAAATGGAAGGCTTAAAGTTTAAAATCAACGCAAAATCATTCTATCAAACGAACTCTCAACAAGCTTACGAACTCTATAAGATTACTAGAGATTTCGCCGGTTTAACAGGAGAAGAAGTTGTGTATGATTTATATACCGGCACAGGTACCATAGCACAATTTGTCGCTAAAAAAGCCAAAAGAGTCGTCGGTATTGAATCTGTACCTGAAGCGATCGCAGATGCAAAAGCCAATGCCATTTTAAATCATATTGAGAACACTACTTTTTTTGCTGGTGATATGAAACATATTTTCAATTCAGAATTCATAAAGCAACATGGCACACCAGACATTATCATAACAGATCCACCACGTGATGGTATGCATAAGGATGTCGTAGAACAAATCATTAAAATAGCGGCTAAAAAAGTGGTTTATGTAAGTTGTAATAGCGCTACACAGGCTCGTGACCTTGAAATGCTGAAAGAAATGTACAGGATAACAAAAACACAAGCTGTTGATATGTTTCCGCAAACACATCATGTTGAAAATGTTGTACTTTTGGAAAGGCGATAGGTTTCTAGATAAAAGGTATATGAAGAAAATTATATTTATAGTAATCCTTATCATTATTTTCATTGGGATTAACTCTTGTGAAAAAGATGATATCTGTGTGGATGGAACCACACCGTTATTGGTGATACGATTTTATGATAATGCGACGGATACGGAGACTTTAAAAGCACCTCAAAATCTAAGAATTAAAGGACAACTTGAAGGAGTTACTTACGGAGCAATTATCCCGAATACGGCTGCAGATTCTATTCAACTTCCGCTAAAGATTGATGCCATCAGCACTACATTTAGTTTCACCACAAATACGACCACTGATGCCGTGAACGATAATGAGGATGTCCTTACTTTTGATTATTCGACAACAGAGGTTTTTGTATCAAGAGCCTGCGGATTTATTGCTAATTACCAAAATTTATCAGAGCGCTTAACGACAGATTCGAATAATTGGATAAAAAGAATTGAAATTGTAAAAGATACTATTGAAAATCAAAATGCTGCCCATGTCAAAATATTCCATTAGTATTTGTCTTTTTTTAATGGTTTCTTTCGTTTGGTCACAAAGTAAACCTATAGATCTACAACCCAAAGATACGGTACCAAAAACACAAAAATACGGACTCAGAGTTGGGGTTGATTTAAGTAAAATAGTACTTTCAACTTTAGATGAAGACTATACTGGACTAGAATTAGTCGGTGACTACAGACTCAAACAAAATTTATTTGCAGCAGCAGAATTAGGAAATGAAGAACTAACAAAACAAGAAGATGTATACAATTTCACTACCTCTGGTAGTTACCTTAAATTGGGTGTTGACTACAATGTATATGAAAATTGGTTTGGTATGAATAATTTAATTCATGTTGGTGGTCGATATGCTTTTAGTACGTTTAGCAATACCTTAAATAATTATCAAGTTTTTAGCACCAACAGATATTTCGAAAACGAACAATTCGCATTTGGTTCTGATATTGCTGAAGAATTTAGTGGTTTAAATGCTTCTTGGATCGAGGCTGTTATTGGCACTAAAGTGGAGTTATTTTCTAATATATACTTAGGAGCAAGTGTTCGGCTAGGGCTATTAATTACCAATAAGGAAGATGATCGTTTTCCTAACCTCTGGATTCCAGGCTTCAATAAAGTAACCGATAACAGTAAGTTTGGCGCTAGTTATAACTATTCCTTAAGTTATTTTATTCCGCTTTACAAGAAGAAAAAAGAGGCTAAAAATACCAAAAAAGAGAACGAAAAAACACCTCCTAAAGAATAGCTTAAAAGGTTTTAAACCCTTTTACAAACAACCATTTCATCACTAATTTAGTACCTTCTTTTGTTTTCATGACCATAAATTTAGGCGCTAAAATCATGGTTAAAATTGCCGCAATGATAGATTTTATAATGCTTGCTGCGGCCAGATACTCCACGATAAAATAACGCATCCCTAAAAACAGTAGCGTAAAACTTATAAAATTAAAAACTAAGGCTTTGTTTTTTAAGTTCATCATGGATTAGCCTTCTGTGTTGTTATATTTTGCCTTTTTACTCCCAGCATACATCACATATTTCACGAGTCTAGATTCTAAGTGGCTATTAAATACTTTAATTTTCCGTGATGGTCGTAAACCTACATGTTTTAAGGCTTCTAAATTCGAAGTGATTAACCAAGCATCAGTACCCGCATAAAATTGTTTTAGGGTATCCCCAATACTTTTGTAAAACTCTTCCATCTCTATGTCTAAACGCTCTCCATAAGGTGGATTAAATAAAATATGCAAATGACTATCCACCGTTTTTTCAGTTTCAAAAAAATTGAATTGCCCGACTTTTATGTAATCCGATAAGTTGGCATTTTCAATATTATCTTGAGCCTTTTGTATGGCTGAAGGGGCTTTATCATAACCTGCAATTTTAAAATGAAACTCACGTGTTTTGTTTAAACAACTCTCCACAATTTTTTGGAACAATTCTTCATCGTAATCTTCCCACTTTTCAAAAGCAAATTCTTTTCTATTTATATTCACTGGAATATTGCAGGCAATCATAGCGGCTTCAACCAAAATAGTTCCACTACCACACATAGGATCCAAAAAATCACATTGACCATCCCAACCACTTAATAATAATAATCCCGCAGCTAAGACCTCGTTAATAGGTGCAATATTGGTGGCTGTTTTATAGCCTCTTTGGTGTAATGATTTCCCGGAAGTATCTAAAGCAACATTACAATGGTCATTTTGAATATGAATATTTATTCTAATATCTGGAAACTTAATATCTACATTAGGCCTTTCACCATCGGTAGCCCTAAATTTATCCACAATGGCATCTTTTACTTTTTGTGATACATACAGGGAGTGGGTAAAATTTTCAGAGTTTATTGTGGTATCGATGGCAAACGTGGTATCCACAGTAAGATAGTCACTCCAATCAAAGGCATATATCTTTTTGTACAAGTCTTCCTCGCTAGTCACTGTGAAGGAGTGAATCGGTTTCACGATTTTTATAGCGGTACGTAGGCATAAATTTGCCTTGTACATAAAACCCTTATCACCTTCAAAACTTACACTCCGATTACCTTCTTCGATGTTTATTGCGCCCAGCTTTCGTAACTCTTTTGCCAAGACTTCTTCAAAACCAAACATTGTCTTGGCCACCATTTTAAAATTATTCTCCATACCTATCTAAAAGATTACCACAAAAATACGCTAATTTTATCCCCTTAAAAAATTTATAAAAATCTAAGAATAAAAATGAACTATTTACTACCCATCTTGGCTGTTTTGTTAAGTTTTGTATTTGTTTACCTAACGAAGCCCAAAAAGAAAGAAGGAATAAAATTACTACTCGCTTTTAGTGGTGCATTTCTTTTAGCCTTAACCATTTTTGAGCTTTTCCCTGAAATTTATGAAAATGGAAATACAAAAACTATGGGTGTTTATGTCATGTTAGGGATCTTGCTTCAGATATTTCTCGAATTTTTTTCCAAAGGTGCTGAGCACGGCCATGTACACGTCAATAAAGAAAAAAGTGAGTTTCCATGGCTTTTATTTATTAGTTTATCCCTACATTCTATTTTAGAAGGTGTACCCATAGACCATCACCACACTATGCTATACGGCATATTAATCCATAAAATTCCAATCGCTATTATCCTAAGCATTTTTTTAATTAGTTCAAAAATAAAATTTATCAACGCCTTATTGTTTATGGTTTTGTTTTCGATCATGACACCGATAGGAACTTTTTTGGCTAGAAATGTTGACTTTTTAGCTACTATATCCTCTCAATTAAATGCCGTTGCTGTTGGTGTTTTTCTCCATATATCAACCGTAATATTATTTGAAAGCTCTGAAGGGCATAAATTTAATCTAGGTAAATTGATAGTAATTATCATAGGAGTAACTATCGCATATTTTTTATAAATGTTCAGTAGAAGTGAAGCTAAAAAATTAAGAGAAGACTTTTGGATTGCTTTTGGCAAATCATATCCACGTAAATGGATATTATATAACACTAAAATTAAAGATTTCTCTTTTAAATTCTATTTTGATACTACAAGGGCAATGGTTTCTTTAGATATAGAAAGTAAAGATTTAGAAAAAAGAATTGAGTTATGGGAAAAAGTGATTTCTTTAAAGGCCATACTCCTTGAAAATTATCTTCCCGAGGCTCAGTTTGATGAATATGCGCATGTAGAAAATCAAACTGAACTATCCAGAATTTATGTCGGTTTAGATCAGGTTTCTATATACAATAAAGACACCTGGCAGAAAACGATGCTATTTCTGTATGAAAATATGCTAAAGTTTGAAACGTTCTTTGAAGATTTTGAAGAAATATTTCTAGATTAGAATATAAAAAATTCCAATTATTATTAACTTACTACTCTAATTTTTTGCATCATTTAGATCAATATCTTATAAATCAATATCTTAAAAATAAGATACGGTATTCAAAATGATTTTAGATTCAATTTAATTACATGAAAAAATACACTACTTCTCTTTTACTGGCTTTTTTATTTGGATTTTTATTTTCCTGTTCTTCTGATTCAGAAAATAAAGAAGTGCCCGATATAGTTGCTCCGGATTTAGCATTTTCAATTGCTGGATTTCCAAAATCGAATACATCTCCAATTATTGTTAGCAAAAGTTTTGAAATAAACATAAATGCAAAAGATGAAGGTGGAATATCAAAAATTGAGGCATTTATTAATAATGAAAAAGTTGGAGAAGATTCAACTGCTCCTTATTTAATCAATATTGATGTATCAACATTCACTTCGAAAATAGCAAATTCACAGAAATATAAAGATTATGTTTTAAAAGTGACCGCTACCGACAAAAACGAAAATAGTACCTCCACAGAACAGATAATTTATATAGATAATGAAATTCCAACAATTTCAGCAGTATCAATTTTAGAAAATTCTATACTAAATGGCGATTTAAACGAGGTTAGTTTTACTGTAACCGATAATCAAGAAGTAGTTGCTATCACGGCTTTTTTAAATGAAACTGAACTCCCCATTGTGGAAGGAGATACACTTAAAATAAACATTTCAACATTAAATTTAACAGATGGCCCAAATACCTTAAAAATTGAGGCAATTGACAATGCTAAAAATACAACCTCATATACTGTAAATTTTATCTCTGATAATACAGGACCCGAAATTAAACTCAATAGCTTGATTGAAGGCCAAATTATAGATGAGGCAATTACCCTAAATCCTATTATAACTGATGCATATTCAGAGATCGACAGCCTTAGAATTTCGATAAATGACAGTATAATCTTTAAAGGCTTATATGCTAATGAAATAAATTATAATCTTGATCCAGAAAATTTTGCAATTGGAGAAAACGTTCTAAATATAGAAGTAAATGATAATCTTGATAATAAAACTACATATTCCATTAGGTTAATGATTCATCGGAGATTATTAAAAATAACCTTAGAGAATGGGACAATTAACCCTAGTTACGCTAAGTTTTATGTTTTTGCTTCTGATACAAATGGAGAACTATTAGATATTAAAGAAGCTACTATTTCAAGTACCGAATTGATTCTAAATACAGCTGCCGATATTGATAAAACTGCCGAGTTTATGATAACTTTTGCAGGATTCTCAAGTGGATATGCTGACTTTAGTACTCTATCAACTATTCAAAACATTACAAGGGATAACCTTAAATTAATTAATCTTAAAACCCCAAAAAGAGAGTCTGTCGTTAACAATAAACATTATAAGGTTATTAATAATCAAAACGATATTGAAATTAACGGTTACGGTTCTTTTTATAATTCAAGCTATTTTCCTGAAAATGATAGCCTGCATGTTGAAACAAGGGAGTTGATTAATTCTAATATTGTACATTCAGATAAAATTTATCTGAAAAGTAATAATTACAATAATAATGTCTATAGTTATTTGCTTTTAGATGCACCTTTGCCTGATGATAATTTTATCATAGATTATTCCAAATTTATTTCTGATGGAGTAGAAAAACGTTTTTACGATGCACCATTTACAATGTCTGACAATGGTAAATCAACAATCCTAACACTGTTTGGTTATTTAAACGAAGCTGACTTTAATCAAGAATCGGGTCATTTATTATGGAATCAGGGAAAGGCTTTAAGTTCTAATTTTAACCCGAGTAATGGAATATTATACAGTCTTGACACTCAATTTACTTATTACCGTTATGAGTTGCAGTTAGAGGATTATTTCACTAAAAGAATCGGCACACCCCTACCCTATTATTCATATCCAAATTGGAGTATCGATTTTATACAAAATGGGAATAATATTCAAATTAATTCAACCGGAATGGAACATACTAATGGTAGCATTTTTTTAGAAAATTCAGACGGTATAAATGATATTTACAGATGGAATATAATATTTAATAGCCAAACAACTTCTACTGTTATTTTACCAAAAATACCGAACGAATTAAACTCTTGGAACATTAGTCAATCATATAATACAAATAATCTTGATGTACAACAAGTTGCGTTAAAAAGATATGAAGGTATAAATAGTTATGAGGCATATTTAATCCATTCAATAAAACCTAATTTGAGTAGTCGTAAAACAACAGATTTTATGGAAACTATATTTAAAAACCCAACCTATAATGTATATAGAGATATTGAAGATTTATTTATTATTTATTAGACATTTATAATGTTTATTCTAACTATCCATAAGAGAACTATATTTCTTTTAAAAGCTTCTATTCTTTTAAGTAGAATTATCCCGGTTCTAATGGAATAGAAATTAAGGTTGTTTTTTTAAACCACATCCATATAAATAAATAACCAATGGCTCATACTCCCTCCTAAAACGAATAAGTGCCAAATAAAGTGGTTATAGGGTATTTTTCTAATCGCATAAAAGAGAATTCCAACAGTGTAAAAAGCGCCACCAAGCATCAATAGGTTGATCCCTAAAGTAGTCGTTGACGCTACTAAATTTTGAAAATCAAAAACGATCAACCAGCCCATTATTAAATACAATAACAGGGAAAAAAATTCGTATTTACCTGTGAAAAATAGCTTTAAAATTGTTCCTAAAAAGGCAATTCCCCACACGACATAAAAAATAAGCCAGCCGTTACCATCAATTAAGGTAATTAATGCTACGGGTGTGTATGTACCTGCTATTAAAAAATAGATGCTGATATGGTCTAAGATGCGAAATTTCTTTTTTAAAGGAGGATTTGCAATGGCATGATAAGCCGTTGAAGCCGTATATAATAGTACAATTGAAAAAGAATAAATGACAATTCCCGTCATAGCAAAAGCACTTTTGTCAGTGTTTTGTTGTAACAGTAAAAAGAAACCGGCTATACCTAATAGAATTCCCAAAGCATGAGACGCTGTATTTAGTATTTCCTCTTTTTTATACCTTGATATAGTTGACATGCAAAGAATTTAGGATGATAGACGAACAAAAATAAGGAACTAATTTAAGTAATGCGTCAGATGATCTAGTAGCCTAGTCTAAAACAAAAAAAGTCCTTCATATTACTATGAAGGACTTGATTAAAAAAGGCGACGACCTACTCTCCCACTTGGTATAGCAGTACCATCGGCGCTGATGGGCTTAACTTCCCTGTTCGGAATGGTAAGGGGTGGACCCCATCGCCATGGTCACCTTAAACTTTCAGTTGGGTCTATTTTAATTCTTTAAAACAAGACCAACAACACTATTTTAATTACTTTGACTACTCACTAGCATGGTTGCTGAGCGTAGCCGAAGCATAACATATTAAAGGGACAAAATGGGTGCTAATAGCACTCACAAAAAACACTAGTGTATAATTTAAAGTAAACTACGATTAATTTTAATTGTTTTTACAACCAAAGCTGTAAAAGGATTTTCCACCCCCTTAGTTAAAAGGGGGTTTGTTGTGCAAGCCTATGGGCTATTAGTATCACTCGGCTACAGACATTACTGCCCTTATACCTATGACCTATCAACGTAGTCATCTCCTACGGCCCTTTAAAGAAATCTCATCTTGTGGCTGGTTTCGCGCTTATATGCTTTCAGCGCTTATCCAATCCCGACATAGCTACCCAGCAATGCTCCTGGCGGAACAACTGGTGCACCAGCGGTCAGTCCAATTCGGTCCTCTCGTACTAGAATCAGATCCACGCAAATTTCTAACGCCCGCAGTAGATAGAGACCGAACTGTCTCACGACGTTCTGAACCCAGCTCGCGTGCCACTTTAATGGGCGAACAGCCCAACCCTTGGGACCTTCTCCAGCCCCAGGATGTGACGAGCCGACATCGAGGTGCCAAACCCCCCCGTCGATATGAGCTCTTGGGGGAGATCAGCCTGTTATCCCCGGCGTACCTTTTATCCTTTGAGCGATGGCCCTTCCATGCGGAACCACCGGATCACTATGCTCTTGTTTCCAACCTGTTCGACCTGTATGTCTCGCAGTCAAGCACCCTTGTGCCATTGCACTCTACGTACGATTACCAACCGTACTGAGGGTACCTTTAGAAGCCTCCGTTACTCTTTTGGAGGCGACCACCCCAGTCAAACTACCCACCACGCACTGTTCCCTAGTTATAGGGTTAGGCCCTAGACAAGCAAAGGCTGGTATTTCAACAATGACTCCACAACGCCTGGCGACGCCGCTTCAAAGTCTCCCAGCTATCCTACACATTACTTGCCCAGAACCAATACGAAGCTATAGTAAAGGTGCACGGGGTCTTTTCGTCCCACTGCGGGTAACCGGCATCTTCACCGATACTACAATTTCACCGAGCTCATGGCCGAGACAGTGTCCAGATCGTTGCACCATTCGTGCAGGTCGGAACTTACCCGACAAGGAATTTCGCTACCTTAGGACCGTTATAGTTACGGCCGCCGTTTACTGGGGCTTCAATTCAATGCTTCTCCTTGCGAATGACATCTCCTCTTAACCTTCCAGCACCGGGCAGGTGTCAGGCCCTATACTTCATCTTACGATTTTGCAGAGCCCTGTGTTTTTGATAAACAGTCGCCTGGACCTCTTCACTGCGGCCCTCCCAGAGGGAGGGCGACCCTTCTCCCGAAGTTACGGGTCTATTTTGCCTAGTTCCTTAGCCATGAATCTCTCGAGCGCCTTAGAATACTCATCCCAACCACCTGTGTCGGTTTACGGTACGGGCTGCTTCACTTGTTTTTCTCGGAGGATGTTACGCTGGATTATCAACTTTGCCGAAGCATCATCGTACTATCGGGGTGTCACCACTCCCTTCAACGTAGTATTCCGTCACTACGCACCAACACCACATCCCCGTCACTTTTAGCGTGAGCAGGTAGCAGAATATTAACTGCTTGTCCATCCACTACCCCTTTCGGGTTCGCGTTAGGTCCCGACTGACCCCCAGCTGATTAGCATAGCTGGGGAAACCTTGGTCTTTCGGCGTGCGGGTTTCTCGCCCGCATTATCGTTACTTATGCCTACATTTTCGTTTCTATGCGTTCCAGCAAACCTTACAGTTCACCTTCAACACACATAGAATGCTCCCCTACCCCTTTGTACCGTGTACAAAAGCCATAGCTTCGGTGGTATACTTATGCCCGATTATTATCCATGCGGAATCGCTCGACCAGTGAGCTGTTACGCACTCTTTAAATGAATGGCTGCTTCCAAGCCAACATCCTGGCTGTCAATGCAATTCCACCGCGTTATATCAACTTAGTATACACTTGGGGACCTTAGCTGATGGTCCGGGTTCTTTCCCTCTCGGACATGGACCTTAGCACCCATGCCCTCACTGCTGCAAAACATTTTATAGCATTCGGAGTTTGTCAGGAATTGGTAGGCGGTGAAGCCCCCGCATCCAATCAGTAGCTCTACCTCTATAAAACTATTGCAACGCTGCACCTAAATGCATTTCGGGGAGTACGAGCTATTTCCGAGTTTGATTGGCCTTTCACCCCTACCCACAGGTCATCCCAAGACTTTTCAACGTCAACGGGTTCGGTCCTCCACTTTGGGTTAACAAAGCTTCAACCTGCCCATGGGTAGATCACACGGTTTCGCGTCTACTACTACTAACTATGGTCGCCCTATTCAGACTCGCTTTCGCTACGGCTCCGATTCTTAAAATCTTAACCTTGCTAGTAAAAGTAACTCGTAGGCTCATTATGCAAAAGGCACGCCGTCACAGATTGCTCCGCTCCGACCGCTTGTAAGCGTATGGTTTCAGGATCTTTTTCACTCCGTTATTCACGGTTCTTTTCACCTTTCCCTCACGGTACTGGTTCACTATCGGTCTCTCAGGAGTATTTAGCCTTACCGGATGGTCCCGGCAAATTCATACAAGGTTTCACGTGCCCCGCACTACTCAGGATACCACTATCAATAACGTCCTTTACTTATACCGGGCTATCACCGTCTTTGGCCCCTCTTTCCAAAGGGTTCTAATTCATCGCGCATCAAATGTCGTGGTCCTACAACCCCAATATTGCCGAAACAATATTGGTTTGGGCTAATCCGCGTTCGCTCGCCACTACTAACGGAATCACTTTTGTTTTCTCCTCCTCCGGCTACTTAGATGTTTCAGTTCACCGGGTTTGCTTCTCTTTCAAGATACTATACCTTCAATATAGTGGGTTGCCCCATTCGGATATCCGCGGATCACAAGTTGTGTGCACCTCCCCGCAGCTTTTCGCAGCTTATCACGTCCTTCTTCGCCTCTGAGAGCCTAGGCATCCCCCATACGCCCTTTTCTAGCTTGTCACTAGTCCTTTATTCTAATTTATTAAAACATACTCCAGTATAAATACCAAAGCACATCATTTCGTACTTTACTCTAATTTATTTTTTGTGTTTCTTTGTGTTTACTATATCCCTGAAGATAATAGTAAATCACTTTGTCCCAATATGTCAATGAACATCGCGAGTCGCGATAGACAATTATACCATCTATACGCTCACATGCAATACGCCAGAGATAAATTAATATCTCCGGGCATTGCCCGGTGGAGAATATCGGAGTCGAACCGATGACCTCCTGCGTGCAAGGCAGGCGCTCTAGCCAGCTGAGCTAATCCCCCAAATTTAGTTTTGAGTTATTAGTTTTGAGTTTTAAGTTCTATGTTCTAGTTAATTTAAAACTTAACAACAAACACTTAAAACCAAGCCTCTCAACTTCTAAAATTTCCTTTCAATAATTTTTACTCTAAGAACGTTTATTCGCCATATGCTTTACGCTATATGCAATACGCTGTTTTAGCCTATCGCTTAAAGCTTACTGCCTAAAGCATCGAGCTTTGCTCGATTTGTAGTCTCAGGCAGACTCGAACTGCCGACCTCTACATTATCAGTGTAGCGCTCTAACCAGCTGAGCTATGAGACTCTCACTCTTGAACCCTTTAACAGATCCTCTCAATAACTTATATAACATACTAATAAGACAGCGATAAAATTAAAGTAAACAATAACTCAAAAATACAAGGGCTAGATTCTTCTAGAATTCATCTATAGGATGCTTTTCTCTAGAAAGGAGGTGTTCCAGCCGCACCTTCCGGTACGGCTACCTTGTTACGACTTAGCCCTAGTTACCGATTTTGCCCTAGGCCGCTCCTTACGGTGACGGACTTCAGGCACCCCCGGCTTCCATGGCTTGACGGGCGGTGTGTACAAGGCCCGGGAACGTATTCACCGGATCATGGCTGATATCCGATTACTAGCGATTCCAGCTTCACGGGGTCGAGTTGCAGACCCCGATCCGAACTGTGACCGGTTTTATAGATTCGCTCTGCTTTACAACATGGCTGCTCTCTGTACCGGCCATTGTAGCACGTGTGTGGCCCAGGACGTAAGGGCCGTGATGATTTGACGTCATCCCCACCTTCCTCACGGTTTGCACCGGCAGTCTCGCTAGAGTCCCCATCATTACATGCTGGCAACTAACGACAGGGGTTGCGCTCGTTATAGGACTTAACCTGACACCTCACGGCACGAGCTGACGACAACCATGCAGCACCTTGTAAATTGCCCGAAGGAAAGTCTATCTCTAAACCTGTCAATCTACATTTAAGCCCTGGTAAGGTTCCTCGCGTATCATCGAATTAAACCACATGCTCCACCGCTTGTGCGGGCCCCCGTCAATTCCTTTGAGTTTCATTCTTGCGAACGTACTCCCCAGGTGGGATACTTATCACTTTCGCTTGGCCGCTCAGTCCGAAAACCGAACAGCTAGTATCCATCGTTTACGGCGTGGACTACCAGGGTATCTAATCCTGTTCGCTACCCACGCTTTCGTCCATCAGCGTCAGTGTATAGTTAGTGACCTGCCTTCGCAATCGGTATTCTATGTAATATCTATGCATTTCACCGCTACACTACATATTCTAGCCACTTCACTATAACTCAAGACCGCCAGTATCAAAGGCAGTGCATACGGTTGAGCCGCAGCATTTCACCTCTGACTTAACAGCCCGCCTACGGACCCTTTAAACCCAAT
The DNA here is from genome assembly GCF_000799565.1 of Cellulophaga sp. Hel_I_12. Taxonomy (NCBI): domain Bacteria; kingdom Pseudomonadati; phylum Bacteroidota; class Flavobacteriia; order Flavobacteriales; family Flavobacteriaceae; genus Cellulophaga; species Cellulophaga sp. Hel_I_12. The sequence goes on along the minus strand of NZ_JUHB01000001.1, from coordinate 3,780,094 downwards.
AATTCCGGATAACGCTCGGACCCTCCGTATTACCGCGGCTGCTGGCACGGAGTTAGCCGGTCCTTATTCTTACAGTACCGTCATCAGAGTACACGTACTCCTTATTCTTCCTGTATAAAAGCAGTTTACAACCCATAGGGCAGTCTTCCTGCACGCGGCATGGCTGGATCAGGCTTGCGCCCATTGTCCAATATTCCTCACTGCTGCCTCCCGTAGGAGTCTGGTCCGTGTCTCAGTACCAGTGTGGGGGATCTCCCTCTCAGGACCCCTACCCATCGAAGTCTTGGTAAGCCGTTACCTTACCAACTAACTAATGGGACGCATGCTCATCTCTTACCGTAACCTTTAATATCAAACCGATGCCGACTCAATATAATATAGGGCATTAATCCAAATTTCTCTGGGCTATTCCCTAGTAAGAGGTAGATTGCATACGCGTTGCGCACCCGTGCGCCGGTCGTCAGCGGAGCAAGCTCCCTGTTACCCCTCGACTTGCATGTGTTAGGCCTGCCGCTAGCGTTCATCCTGAGCCAGGATCAAACTCTTCATCGTTGTTTTGTAAATATTATTCACATCACTAAAAATAAATTATCCGAACCTAACCCTTATGTATTCTTTAAGCTATTTTGTTAAATTCAATTCTTTATCCAATTATCGTTTCCAATAATTGAACGCTGTCTTACAATATGTCAATGAACCTTTTTATCTCTCTTTTAAGACCCTAAAAGCCTTATCACTTACACCAACTTCATTCTCTCTGTCTCCGTAAGCGGGTGCAAATATACACCCTCTTTTTAATCCCGCAAATGTTTTTTTAATTCTTTTTTGAAATAATTACTACAATCAAAACAAAACCCTTAAAAACAACACGTTACAAACAATGAAAAAATTAAAAAAACTTGTGTTTGTTTAATTTCGTTGAAAAAAACTTAAAACCAAGCTAAATTTAAATTTCAAAAAGCTTCATGAAAAAAGAAGCTTTAACCGCTATAGACACAAAAAAGCGCTGAGAAATACCTCATTTACTTATCACTTAGTTAAGCTCCGTTTAAGTACTAAGCCTGTACTGTATATAAAGTAATTGATTAAAAATTAAAATTCAATCAAAATCAACATTGTTCAACAACTCACTTTACAATATATTTGCAGTCCATAAATTAAATTACATGATTAAGATCAGCTTACCTGATGGTAGTATTAGAGAAATGGCAAAAGGGAGTTCGCCCATGGATGTTGCTAAAAATATTAGTGAAGGTTTCGCTCGAAATGTTATTTCAGCGAAATTTAATGACACTGTTGTCGAAGTAACTACACCATTACTTGAAGATGGTTCTATTATTTTATATACATGGAATGACAATGAAGGCAAAAAAGCTTTTTGGCATTCTTCTTCCCACGTAGTTGCACAAGCCTTAGAGGAACTCTACCCTGGTGTAAAACTAACTATAGGGCCGGCTATTGAAAATGGATTTTATTATGATATTGATTTAGGGGATAAAACAATATCCGACAAGGACTTTCCTGAAATAGAAAAAAAGGCTCTGGAAATCGCAAGAGGTAAGCACGATTTTAAAATGCGCGCCATCAGTAAAAAAGAAGCCCTATCTATATATAAGGAGCAAAACAATGAATATAAAGTAGAGCTCATTGAAAATCTTGAAGATGGCACTATCACCTTTTGTGATCATGATAGCTTTACCGATTTATGTAGAGGAGGTCATATTCCCAATACTGGCATCATTAAAGCTATTAAAATACTAAGTGTTGCTGGGGCATATTGGAGAGGTGATGAAAAAAATCCACAACTCACTAGAGTTTATGGAATATCATTTCCAAAACAAAAAGAGTTAACCGAATATTTAGAATTACTCGAACAAGCCAAACAACGAGACCACAGAAAATTAGGTAGAGAGTTGGAGCTTTTTACTTTTTCGGCTAAAGTTGGTCAGGGTTTGCCTTTATGGTTACCCAAAGGAGCAGCCCTACGAGAACGACTAGAAAATTTTCTAAAGAAAGCTCAGAAAAAAGCTGGATATGAAATGGTGGTAACTCCACATATTGGCCAAAAAGAACTCTATGTTACCTCTGGACATTATGCAAAATATGGTGAAGACAGCTTTCAACCCATTAGAACACCAAAAATGGATGAAGAGTTTTTATTAAAACCAATGAACTGTCCCCATCATTGTGAAATATATAATTTTAAACCCCATTCCTATAAAGATTTACCCAAACGATTTGCTGAGTTTGGTACCGTTTATAGATACGAGCAAAGTGGCGAATTACATGGACTGACAAGAGTTCGCGGGTTTACCCAAGATGATGCTCATATTTTTTGCACACCTGATCAATTAGATCAAGAGTTTAAAAACGTTATTGATTTATCTTTATATGTTTTGGGCTCTTTAGGTTTTGATAATTTTACTGCCCAGGTTTCTGTTCGTGATTTAAACAAGCCTGAAAAATACATTGGTTCTGTTGAAAATTGGGAAAAAGCAGAAAATGCAATTATAAATGCAGCCAAAGAAAAAGGACTAAATTTTGTGATCGAAAGTGGAGAAGCTGCTTTTTATGGTCCGAAATTAGATTTTATG
>NZ_JUHB01000001.1:1500000-1675000 GCF_000799565.1 Cellulophaga sp. Hel_I_12 | reverse complement strand
GTTGGTCGTCTGGACGTTCTGGAGTTCCTTTCGTCATAATTTCAAAATTTGACACTGAGGTGGCACCATGTCTAAATGACGTACCTATACAATCAGAACCCGTATCACCACCACCAATCACTACAACATCTTTTCCAGTAGCTTTGATTTCTGGTCCTAGGTCTTTAATTCCGTCCACTCTTTTATTATTTTGAGATAGAAAATCCATGGCTTGAACCACTCCTTTTAGATCAGCTCCTTCAATAGGAAGTTTACGTCTAATGGTTGCACCTCCACACAGCACTATGGCATCAAAGTCTTTTTTAAGATCATCTGCTTTTATATCGACGCCAATATTTATTCCTGTTTTAAAAATAATCCCTTCTTCTTTTAAAACATCAATTCTTCGGTCTATAATATTTTTTTCCATTTTAAAATCTGGAATACCGTAGCGTAATAAGCCACCTACTTTTTGATCTCTTTCAAAAACAGTAACTAAATGACCAGCTCTATTCAATTGTTGTGCAGTTGCTAATCCAGAGGGCCCAGAACCCACTACAGCTACTGTTTTACCCGTTCTAGTTGTTGGTGGATTTGCCTTTACCCATCCGTTTTCAAAAGCTTTTTCAACAATATTTTTTTCTATATTTTCTATGGATACGGGGTCTTCATTTATACCTAATACGCAAGCCTCTTCACAAGGAGCAGGGCATAAGCGACCTGTAAATTCTGGAAAATTATTCGTCGCATGCAAAATTGTCGCTGCTTTCTCCCATTTTCCTTTAAATACGGCATCATTAAAATCAGGAATCAAATTTCCAAGTGGGCAACCGCTATGGCAAAATGGAATTCCACAATCCATACAGCGCGCACCTTGATTTTTTAGTTCTTTTTCATCTAAGGGTATTGTGAACTCTTTATAGTTTTTAATCCGTTCTTCAACGGGTTCGTAGGCTTCAACTTTTCTATCGAATTCTAAAAATCCTGTTATCTTTCCCATGTTTTCGATTTATATAGTTTGTAATTTTTCGTTTTCTAAGCGAATTAAGGCTTGTTTATACTCTTCGGGGAATATCTTTATGAATTTCGGAAGCGATGCTTCCCATTTCTCCAATATTCTTTGCGCTAGTGGACTTAGCGTCGCATTGTAATGATTTTCTATCAGCGCCCTTAGTTCTGCGATATCTTTATCTTCATCCACGGGCAGAAGGTTTAAGGCCGCTTTATTACAATTTTTTTCAAAAGTTTTTTTATCGTCAAAAATGTAAGCGATCCCGCCACTCATACCAGCACCGAAGTTTCGACCAACCTCTCCTAGAATTACGGCAATACCCCCTGTCATATATTCGCAACCGTGGTCTCCGATCCCTTCCACTACCGCTTTGGCTCCTGAATTACGAACACAGAAACGCTCTCCTGCCTTCCCGTTAATATAGGCTTCACCTGAAGTTGCACCATATAGCGTAACATTACCTGTGATAACATTGTCTTCGGGTTTAAAACTTGCTTTTTCAGGAACTTTTATAATTAGTTTAGCCCCTGAAAGTCCTTTTCCTAGGTAATCGTTAGTATTGCCATTGACAATCATGGTAATTCCTTTAGTGCTAAAAGCGCCAAAGCTTTGACCTGCTGACCCCGTAAAATTTAGTTTTAAAGTGTTTTCTGGTAATCCTTCTGCGCCGTATATTTTAGAAATTTCATTACTGAGGATGGCCCCAACAGCTCTATTTAAATTATTGATGGGATAATCGACACTCATCTTTTCTTTTCTAAATAGTGCAGGGTGCGCTTTTGCGATGATATCAAATTCAATCGATTTTTCGATATGATGCTCTTGTTTTTGAGTATTGTAAAACTTTGTTCCTGTGGGAACATCAACCTTATATAATATTGGTGTTAAATCGATACCCGCCGCTTTATAATGTTCTATGGCTTTATTACGATCTAACTTTTGTACTTGACCTACCATTTCATTGATAGTTCTAAAGCCTAATTGAGCCATAATTTCTCGTAATTCTTGTGCTACAAAATACATGTAGTTTACGACGTGTTCTGGCTTTCCTTTAAATTTTTTACGTAATTCTGGATTTTGAGTGGCAATCCCTACAGGGCATGTATTTAAGTGACAAACCCGCATCATAATACAGCCAGAAGCTACTAAAGGAGCGGTTGCAAAGCCAAATTCTTCTGCACCTAATAAACAAGCAACAGCCACATCACGACCTGTTTTTAATTGTCCGTCGCATTCTAAAACAATTCTATTTCTTAAATCGTTTAAAACTAGTGTTTGTTGTGCTTCAGCAATTCCAAGTTCCCAAGGTAAACCGGCATGTTTTAATGAAGTTAAAGGAGATGCTCCAGTACCACCATCAAAACCTGAGATAAGAATAACATCCGCTTTTGCTTTTGAAACACCTGCTGCAACGGTACCTACACCCACTTCTGAAACTAATTTTACATTTATTCTCGCTTCTCTATTTGCAGATTTTAAATCGTAGATTAATTGCGATAAATCTTCAATCGAATAAATATCATGATGCGGTGGAGGAGATATTAAGCCGACGTAAGGCGTAGAGTTTCTTGTTTTAGCAATAGAAGGATTCACTTTTGGACCAGGCAATTGACCGCCTTCTCCAGGCTTAGCACCTTGGGCCATTTTAATTTGAATTTCCTGTGCATTTGTCAAGTAGTTCGAGGTTACACCAAACCTACCAGAAGCTACTTGTTTTATAGCGCTATTTTTCCAGTCACCCGTAGCATTTTTGTAAAAGCGATCAGCATCTTCTCCTCCTTCTCCTGAATTACTTTTTCCGCCTATTCGGTTCATGGCTACTGCTAAATTTTCATGGGCTTCTTTACTAATAGAGCCATACGACATGGCACCCGTTTTAAAGCGTTTTACAATTTCTGTCCAAGGTTCTACTTCCTCTAAAGGAATAGGATCGTAATTAGAGAATTCAAATAAACCACGAATAGTCATTAAATTTTTTGATTGTTCGTTGACCATACTTGCAAATTCCTTGTACGATTCTGGCTCATTGTTGCGAACCGACTGCTGTAATTTGGCTATTGAAAGCGGATTAAACATGTGTTTTTCTCCGTCTCTTCGCCAACGATATTCACCCCCAATTTCTAAGTCTAAGTTTGCGGCTACTTCCGATGAGTTAAAGGCATTTTTATGGCGTTTCGCAATTTCTTTTTCAATTTCATAAAGACCAATTCCTTCAATTCTAGTAACGGTATTTGGAAAATATTTTTCTACTACTTTCGTATTAATTCCGATACATTCAAATAGTTGAGAACCTCGATACGAGTTAAGGGTAGAAATGCCAATTTTGTTCATCACTTTTAAAATACCTTTACCAACGGCTTTATTATAATTGGCTATGGCTTGATCAGCAGAATAATCAGTGATATTATTCTCTATTATTTGTTCATGTATAATTTCATTGACTAGATACGGGTTAATTGCACTTGCGCCAAAACCAAATAAGAGGGCAAAATGATGTACTTCTCTAGGTTCTGCAGATTCAATTATAACGCTTGCATTAGAACGTTTTTTAAGTCTCTGCAAGCCGCTATTTACGTAGGAGCAGGCCAAAACAGCAGGAATCGGAGCCAAATCCTTACTGACGTTTCTGTCTGAAAGGATAATGATGTTAGTGCCAGCATCTATAGCTTTTGAGGCCGTGGCTAACATGGCTTCTAAGGCGTCTTCAAGACCGTTATTTCCTTTGTTGATTTCGTAGAGAATTGGAATTTCGGTAACCTTATAATCGGGACTTGCATCGTAATTTTTAATTTTGTCTAAATCTTCTTTTGATATGACAGGATTTTGAATTTTTAATTTTCTGCAATGTAGTTCTGTAAAGTCAAAAATATTATGATCGCTACCTAAGGTTAAACTGATATCTGTAATTAGTTCTTCACGAATACCATCCAGTGGAGGGTTGGTAACTTGTGCAAATAATTGCTTAAAATAGTTGTAAATTAACTGTGGTCTTTCAGACAAAATTGCAATGGGTGTGTCGCTACCCATAGACCCTAATGGTTCAATGGCTTTTTCACCCATCGGTAAAATAATGGTATGGATGTCTTCAAGAGTGTAGCCAAAAGCTGCCTTTCTTTTTTCCAAAGAAGCTTCATTTAAAAATAATGGACAATCGTTGTAAGGGATGTCTTTAAGATGTACCAAGTTTTTATCAAGCCATTTTTTATAAGGATATCTTTGGGCTATTTCTTCTTTAATTTCTTCATCATTAATAATGCGACCTTCTTCCATATTCACCAAGAACATTTTTCCGGGCTCTAACCTGCCATGCAATTCAACATTTTCAGGAGCTATGTCAACAACACCGACTTCTGAAGACATAATTACATACCCATCTTTAGTTACCGAATAGCGCGATGGTCTTAGTCCGTTACGATCTAATACGGCACCAATATAATTACCATCTGTAAATGGGATAGAAGCGGGTCCGTCCCAGGGTTCAGATAAGCATGAGTTGTATTCGTAAAATGCTCTTTTAGCTTCTGACATCTCAGGATTTTTCTCCCAAGCTTCTGGCACTAATATCATCATGACTTCGGGCAAAGAGCGTCCTGTCATTAACAATAATTCGACCACCATATCCATAGTGGCAGAGTCCGATTTTCCGGGTAGGATTACCGGAAGTATATTTTTTATTTCGTCTCCAAATAAATCACTTTTTAACAATTCTTCACGAGAACGCATGCGGGTTACATTACCTCTTAAGGTGTTTATTTCTCCATTATGGCACATATACCTAAAAGGTTGTGCTAAATCCCAAGTAGGAAAGGTATTTGTGGAGAAACGCTGGTGCACTAAAGCTAACCTTGTAACCACTCGAGGATCCATTAAATCTTTAAAATAAAGACTAATATCTTCGGGCATTAATAAGCCTTTGAAGATGATAATTTTAGTAGATAAGCTGGGCACATAAAAAAAGTTATTCTCAGATAATTTTGAGTTTATGATCGTGTGTTCTGTGACTTTTCTGGCAATGTATAATTTTAAATTAAAGTCGAAATAACTTTGTTCTGGATTTTCTTTTGCAACAAAGAGTTGCTGTACAAAGGGTTCGGTTTCCATGGCAATTCTTCCAGGAATTGATCTGTTTACAGGTACATTTCTCCATCCCAATAATTGTAATCCCTGTTTTTTAATATTTTCTTCAAAAACAGAAATACAAAATTCTCTTTGGTTTTGTTTTTGAGGGAAAAAGATGTTACCTGTCGCATAATTTCCAGGCAGCGGTAATTCAAAGTTGCATTCGTCTTGGAAAAAATCGTGAGGAATATCAATTAAAATTCCAGCGCCATCACCGGTTTTCCCATCAGAACTTACAGCACCCCTATGTTCTAATTTTTCTAATATTTCAAGGGCTTTATGAATAATGTCATTCGATTTTTTCCCTTTAAGACTGCATATAAATCCTGCTCCACAATTATCATGTTCAAATTCTGGTAAGTATAAACCTTGTTTTTTGAGCGCCATAAATTAAAGTATTTTCTCAAAAATACCTTATTATATGCGTTATGTATAGTGTTTTGGATTAAATACAATAAAAAAAGCAACGTTTTAAATAAAACCTTAATAATTATTCATTATTAACTATTTGTTGTCCATAATTTATCAAATTGATAATTTCAGCCCTTAACAGAGGTAAAATTCTGTTGCTTAAGGGGTTTGTTGCTGATTGATGGATTTATTTTTAATGATATATTTAAAAATAAAGGGTTAAATGCATTTTAAACCTTATTGAAACACAAACACCCCTAATAAATTAGGGGTGTTTGTGTTTAGTAGATTATTTTATTGAGTTATAATACTTCTAGAAATAACAATTTTCTGTATTTCAGAAGTTCCTTCGTAAATTTGAGTGATTTTAGCATCACGCATTAAGCGCTCTACATGATAGTCTTTTACGAATCCGTTTCCGCCAAAAATCTGTACCGCTTCAACACTTGTTTCCATGGCTACCTTAGAGGCGTAGAGTTTGGCCATGGCACCCGATAAATCATAATTTTTGCCTGTATCTTTATCCATCGCAGCTTTATAAACGAGTAATCTTGCCGCTTCAATTTCGGTATGCATGTCTGCTAATTTAAAGGCAATTGCTTGGTGATTGCATATTTCGGTACCAAAAGCTTTTCGCTCTTTAGAGTATTTTAAAGCCAATTCATAAGCGCCAGCAGCAATTCCAAGGGCTTGAGCTGCGATACCTATTCTTCCACCACTTAATGTTTTCATTGCAAATTTAAAACCAAAGCCATCTTCACCGATTCTGTTTTCTTTAGGAACTTTAACGTCGTTAAATAACAATGAATGGGTGTCACTTCCTCTAATTCCTAATTTATTTTCTTTGGGTCCAATTTCAAAACCAGGCATTCCTTTTTCTAAGATAAAAGCATTGATGCCTTTGTGCTTTTTGTCGATGTGAGTTTGTGCTATGACTAAATAAATTTCAGCCGAGCTTCCACTTGTAATCCAGTTTTTTGTGCCGTTGATGACGTAATGATCGTCTTTTTCTATCGCTGTAGTCTTTTGAGATGTCGCGTCACTGCCTGCTTCTGGTTCCGAAAGACAAAAGGCGCCAATGGCTTCTCCTGAAGCTAAGCGCGTTAAGTATTTTTCTTTTTGCGCCTCAGAGCCAAAAGTGTCTAATCCCCAACATACTAAGGAGTTGTTTACAGATACCACAACGGAGGTAGAAGCATCAATTTTTGATAGTTCTTCCATTGCTAATACGTACGACATGGTATCTAAACCGCTTCCGCCATATTTAGGATCCACCATCATCCCCATAAAACCTAGTTCGCCTAGTTTTTTAATTTCTTCTTTTGGAAACCTTTGTTCTTCATCTCTTTCAATTACGCCTGGTAGTAATTCATTTTGAGCAAAATCTCTTGCTGCTTGTTGAATCATTAGTTGCTCTTCTGATAATGTAAAATCCATATAATTACGATATAATTAAAAAACTCAAACAAAGATAAATCAATATTATCATATAATTAGTAATGTATCTTTTTTTTGAAGAATATAGTAATAGGATTTTTTATTTAGCCTTTGTGAAAAAATAATAGTTACTTTTTGATTAAACGCTGTTATTGCGTGTCATTATTTTTATATTTGCTATTCTTATTACACGTATTAATGATATATTTATAATTATGAGGCAACACTAACCCCTCGGGGTGCTATTCAATACTACTTCCGAAACATACAGCGTAAAAAACTAGTTTAGTCAAATTAATTTAATACATCAAATACTTGAAAGATTTACTTTTAAAATACGAGAATAAGGCACCAGAAATAGTTTTTCATTGGAAAGACCCAGAAACAGAAGCAGAAGGTTGGACGGTTATCAACTCACTTCGAGGAGGAGCGGCTGGTGGAGGCACTAGAATGCGTGAAGGACTTGACGTAAATGAAGTTTTGTCGCTGGCAAAAACAATGGAAGTTAAATTTACAGTTTCTGGACCACCGATTGGAGGAGCAAAATCTGGAATTAACTTTAACCCGAAAGATCCGAGAAAAAAGGGAGTTTTAGAACGTTGGTACCATGCAGTAGCCCCTTTGCTTAAAAGTTATTATGGCACAGGAGGAGATTTAAACATTGATGAGATACACGAAGTAATACCAATTACGGAAGATGCTGGCGTGTGGCACCCTCAAGAAGGAGTGTTTAATGGTCATTTTAAACCTACTGAGGCTGATAAAATAAATAGAATAGGTCAATTAAGACTCGGTGTTATCAAGGTTTTAGAGGCGAATAATTATTCTCCTGATATTGCACGAAAGTACACAGTAGCAGATATGATAACAGGCTATGGTGTAGCAGAAGCGGTAAAGCACTATTACGATATTTTTGGTGGATCTGTGGTGGGTAAAAAGGCTATAGTACAAGGTTTTGGAAATGTAGGCGCTGCCGCTGCTTTTTATTTGTCAAAAATGGGAGCTAAGGTTGTTGGTGTCATAGACAGGGTAGGTGGTGTGATAAATGAAGAAGGATTTACTTTTGAGGAAATCGTAGCGCTGTATAAAAACAAAGATGGCAATACTTTAGTATCCAGTGAAATGATACCTTTTGAGGAAATAAATGAACGTATTTGGGATTTAAAAGCCGAAATTTTTGCCCCTTGTGCTGCATCTCGATTGGTGACAAAAGCACAAATTACTAGAATGATAACATCGGGATTAGAAGTGATTACCTGCGGAGCAAACGTTCCTTTTGCAGATAAAGAAATCTTTTTTGGTCCCATTATGGAATATACAGATGAGCAAGTAAGTCTAATACCAGATTTTATTTCAAATTGTGGTATGGCTAGGGTCTTCGCTTATTTCATGGAAGGTAGGGTCGCCATGGATGACGATTTAATATTTAATGATACTTCCGTGACCATTCAAAATGCAATTTTGAATATCTTTAAACAAAATTCCACAAAAACAAACTTAAGCAAAACAGCTTTTGAAATAGCATTAAAACAATTAATTTAAATTTAATCACTCTATGGAAACCATTATTGTAATTGTATTTGTTTTAGGATACCTAGCTATAACCTTAGAACATAATCTTAAAATAGACAAACTTATTCCTGCATTAGCTATGATGGCTTTGTTATGGGCGATTATTGCATTGGCTCATATGCCAGTTTTTGAGGTGAATACTGAATTAAGGGAATTGGAGCCCTCGCACATTGATGAAATTCTACTACATCATCTTGGGAAAACAGCTGAAATTCTATTTTTCCTGCTGGGTGCCATGACTATTGTAGAAATAATAGATTACTTCGATGGTTTTGCAACTATTAAGGGGTTTATAAAAACTAAAAGTAAAAGAAAATTACTTTGGTTATTTTCAATTTTAGCATTTATATTATCTGCTATCATAGATAATTTAACAGCCACGATTGTTTTAATAACCATTTTGCAAAAAGTAATTAAAGAACGCGAGACACGCTTATGGTTTGCGGGTATTATTATTGTTGCAGCAAATGCAGGCGGTGCCTGGTCGCCGATTGGAGATGTTACCACGACCATGCTATGGATAGCCAATAAAGTTTCTGCCTTACAGCTTATTGAACATGTGTTAATACCGTCTATTGTTTGTATGGTTGTTCCAGTACTTGTGGCCAGTAGATTTAAAGTTTTTCAAGGTCAGATTGATGGTAGCCTTGAAGAAGAAGTGGTGAAATCAAAATATGGTTCAACGATGTTGTATTTAGGACTGGGAGCTATTGTTTTTGTGCCTCTTTTTAAGACGGTAACACATTTACCTCCTTATGTAGGCATGATGCTATCCCTAGCTGTTGTAGCTACTTTTGCGGAGATATTTAGTAAATCTAAATTTAATATTACCACTTTAGATGGAGGAGAAGGAGAGGCTGCTGGTCATCACAGTCCTGTACATCATTCTTTGTCAAAAATTGAATTACCAAGCATATTATTCTTCTTAGGAATCTTACTAGCCGTTGCGGCTTTAGAATCATTGGGTATTTTATTTCATGCAGCAGGTAGTTTAAACGAGGCGATTCCGAATACCGACATTGTAGTTATGCTTTTTGGTATTGGCTCGGCCGTGATAGATAACGTACCCTTGGTTGCTGCCAGTATGGGAATGTTCTCCGAAAACATGGACAATCCATTATGGCATTTTATCGCTTATTCTGCAGGAACAGGGGGCAGTATGTTAATTATTGGCTCAGCTGCTGGAGTGGTTGCTATGGGTATGGAGAAAATAGATTTCTTTTGGTATTTAAAGAATATTGCTTGGTTAGCCTTGATTGGTTTTGTTGCTGGAGCAGGTGTTTTTATTTTGATGCGAGATTTTGTCTTGAACGTATAATTTAATCGATAAAATACCGTTATAAACACAACTTAAATATAATTAGTGTATGTCATTGTTTCAAGACCTTGTGAATGAAGCTCAAATTGGAGAACCTATTGCTGAAGAGAAAACTTTATCTATAATCGATTTGATTGTCGGTGGTGGTATGGGAAGTATCATTATTATCTCTGTTTTATTTGTAATGCTTTTTGTGGCATTATATATTTATTTTGAACGTTTGTTTGCCATTAAGGCGGCCTCTAAGATTGATAAAAACTTTATGAATCAGATTCGAGACCATGTATCGAACGGAAAATTGGAAGCGGCAAAACTATTGTGCGCACAAACAGATTCTCCTGTTGCTCGTTTAACAGAAAAAGGAATTTCACGTATAGGAAAACCTTTGGATGATATTAACACCGCCATTGAAAATGCGGGTACCTTAGAAGTATACAAATTAGAAAAGAACGTAAGTGTTTTAGCTACGGTGGCCGGAGCAGCGCCAATGATTGGTTTCTTAGGAACTGTAATTGGTATGATTTTAGCTTTTCATCAGATGGCATCAAGTGGCGGACAAGCAGAAATGGGTTCCTTGGCATCGGGTATTTATACAGCGATGACCACAACGGTTGCAGGTTTAATTGTCGGGATTATTGCGTATATTGGCTATAATCATCTAGTGAATAGAACCGATAAAGTAGTGCATAAAATGGAAGCGAATGCGGTTGATTTCTTAGACTTGTTGAATGAACCACTTTAATTTCATCGAAACGTACAAAATAAAAATAAGATGAAACTAAAAGGTAGAAATAAAGTAAGTCCAGATTTCAGCATGTCGTCGATGACAGATATCGTTTTTTTGTTATTGGTCTTCTTTATGTTGACTTCTAACTCACCAAACGCATTAGATTTACTGTTGCCGAAAGCAAAAGGCAAGTCAACGAACACACAGAATGTTTCTGTCAGTATTGATAAAGATTTACAGTACTTTGTGAATAATCAGAGAATAAACGGAGAATATATTGAAATTGAACTAAAAAAAGCATTAAAAGGACAAGAGGACCCTACTATAATTCTTAGAGCAGAAGAAAGCGTTGCGATTAGAGAAGCTGTGAACGTTATGGATATTGCAAATAAGAATAATTACAAGGTAATTTTGGCAGTGCGCCCAAAATAATGCCATTACTAGACACAAAACATAAGAAAAAATCATTTACACTTACCTCTATTTTGTTAAGTGTATTACTTGTTTTGCTTTTTTATATAGGATTAAGCTATTTAGACCCGCCTATTGAAAAAGGAATTGCCATCAATTTTGGTACAACCGAATTTGGTAGTGGAGACGTACAGCCCAAAGAGAAAATAAAATCAGAACCTTTAGACAAACCCATAACGCCACCAAGTCAGCAAGAAAAAGTAGAAGAGATGGTACCCAAAGAAGTTTCAGCTAAAGAACAGGCCTCTGAAAAAGTACTTACCCAAGAGAGTGAAGAATCGATTGTAATCAAGCAACAAAAGGAGGCGAAACGTAAGGCAGATGCTGTTGCGAAAGCAGCACAAGCGGAAGCTGATCGAATTGAATTGGAGAAAAAAGAAGCACAAGAAAAGGCACAAAAAGAGCAAGACGCTAAGAAGCGAAAGTTAGACGAACTCATGGGTGGCCTGAATAAGTCTGACGGTTCCGCAAGTGGAAGCGAAGGTACAGATACCCAAGCCGGTGACAAAGGAAACCCTAATGGAGATCCTTATGCAACGAGTTATTACGGAGCCCCAGGTTCTGGTAATGGAGGTACTGGCGGTTATGGATTAAATGGCAGAAGTTTAGTTGGGAACAGTTCTGTGCAACAAGATTGTAATGAAGAGGGTAGAGTTGTCGTTAAAATTGTTGTTGATAGGTCTGGTAAAGTGATTAGTGCTACACCCGGAGTAAAGGGAACTACCAATACGAACCCTTGTTTAATGAAACCCGCAGAGCTTACCGCACGTTCACATACTTGGAAGCCAGATGCCAACGCCCCTAGCCAACAAGTAGGTTTTGTCGTCATCAATTTTAAATTACGAGAGTAATCCATGACGTATACAGAGGTTTTAAGCTGGATGTTTGCCCAGCTTCCCATGTACCAGCATAAAGGCGTCTCTGCGCATTCTGGTAAGTTAGAAGCCATTGTATCTTTTGTTGCACACCTTCATCACCCTGAAAAGAAAATCAAAACCATACATGTGGCAGGAACCAATGGAAAAGGTTCTAGCAGCCATTTGATAGCTTCTATTTTACAAGAGGCAGGCTATTCCGTTGGCTTGTATACTTCCCCACATTTAAAAGATTTTAGAGAGCGTATTAAAATTAATGGGAAAGTAATTCCCAAACAAAAGGTGGTCGATTTTATTGAAACGAACTTAGAGTACCTTCAAAAAAATAAACTTTCTTTTTTTGAGATGACCGTTGGTATGGCATTCGATTATTTTGCATCAAAAAAAGTCGATATAGCTGTAATAGAAGTTGGTTTGGGGGGGCGTTTAGATTCAACCAATATTATTACTCCAGAAGTTTCATTGATTACGAATATTGGTTTTGATCATGTCGATATTCTTGGTGACACCCTTGAAAAAATCGCTTTTGAGAAAGCAGGAATTATAAAGCCAAATTGCCCCGTGGTGATTAGTGAAACACAGCCCGAAACACGGGAAGTTTTTAAAAAGGTAGCCCTACAGCATCATGCGGAAATTTTATTTGCCGATGAAGAGTTCTCTGGGATAGCGCAATACCCAAGCGCATTGTTAGGGGACTATCAAGCCAAGAATAATAAAGGAGTTTTAGGAGTATTTAAAGTTTTAAAAGGGTATCAAGTAAGCGAAGAAAACCTTAAGAACGGATTCTTAAATGTCATTGCAAATACGGGCTTACTGGGTCGATGGCAAATACTTTCTGAACATCCAAAAGTT
This sequence comes from Cellulophaga sp. Hel_I_12, assembly GCF_000799565.1. Taxonomy (NCBI): domain Bacteria; kingdom Pseudomonadati; phylum Bacteroidota; class Flavobacteriia; order Flavobacteriales; family Flavobacteriaceae; genus Cellulophaga; species Cellulophaga sp. Hel_I_12. Next base: position 1,662,227 of record NZ_JUHB01000001.1, on the reverse strand, counting down.
GTTTGCGACACAGCACACAATGCAGAAGGACTCAAGCTGGTCATGCAACAAGTGCAAAAACAAAGCTTTGATGCTTTACACTTGGTGCTGGGTTTTGTAAAAGACAAAGATTTGAAGGCTATTGCGCCGCTATTTCCAAAAAATGCAAAATATTATTTTTGTAAACCCGCCATTGAAAGAGGTTTGGAGGTGGAAATTTTAAAAGATAAATTTGAAGTGTTTGGTCTATTTGGTGATTCCTATAGCACTGTAAATAAAGCATTTGAAGCAGCTTTAGAAAATGCAAAACAAAATGATTTTATTTATATTGGAGGCAGTACCTTTGTGGTTGCAGAAGTTGTTTAAAATTTATTATTTTTTTCTTTTGCAATATCAAAAACTATTCTATATTTGCACTCGCTTAATCAAACAACGATGAGCAAATCGGGCTCTTAGCTCAGTTGGTTTAGAGCACCTGCCTTACAAGCAGGGGGTCGTAGGTTCGAATCCTACAGGGCCCACAGTAACAAAGACAAGCCTTTCAAGAAATTGAAAGGCTTTTTGTATTTTCATCAGTACAACAATTCTTCCTACTGCTAATTTTAGGTATTTGTACAAAAGTTGTGGCATTCATGATAGAACGAAATTGTGCGTTGGTATATCATGTGCATAGACCAAGCCTACAGGTTTATCACCTGTACTTTGCAATGATCTTCATAGGCTCAAAGGTAAAAAAGGCATAGCGGTTCAATTTTATAGAAATGTAAGCTATTAAAGTTTTTTAAAAGGGATAGCCAATCGCAAAATTAAAGATAAGATTATTAGCTCCACCGCCGAAAAAAGGAGTTCTTAGCCTATCGCCTTCTTCAAAATAGGGGACTTGTAATGGAGACGCTAAATCAAATCGGATGACAAAACTTTGTACATCTACCCTTAATCCAAAACCTACACCAATACCCAATTCTTTTACCCAATCAGTACCAAATTTTCCTTTCTCTGTAAATTCATTAGTAAAGGCTATGCTTTCTGCAGAAGCATCGGTAGCTATGGGTATTTCGTTGGTTAACCAAATATTACCGGCGTCGGCAAATAGTGCCCCTTTAAAATAAGACCATATGGGGAATCTATATTCTACATTAGCTTCTAGTTTTAAATTTGCGGATTGATCAAAAAATGTAGTGGTATTTGGACTCGTTTCGGAGCTAAAAGTTCCCGGTCCTAGCGATCGAATTTGAAATGCTCTAACGCTATAGGGCCCGCCTGAAAAAAACTGCTTTACAAAAGGCAGCGTACTAGAGTTTCCGTAAGGGATTCCCCAGCCGGCATAAATTCTTGAAATAAGTGTTTGTTCTTTTCCTGTTTTAAAATAGTACCTAAAATCAACATCTGCTTTGCTGTATTGAGCATATTCTAAGCCTAAAACCTTCTTTTTCCCACCACTTAATAAACTCAATGTGTTTCCTGCAAGATCTATACTGGTAGCAACATAAATAGGATTATTTTTTCTTTTATCGGCAAGTTCATTATAAGAAAAAGTATAGTTCAAGCCTGCAATAAATTGTTGCTCAAAACTGTTGGATAAAAACGAATTTTTCTCTAATATGGCATCAAATTCATCGGTGGTATTCGAAAGGTTTACATAGGTAATTCGGATAGGGTTTAAGTCATGAAAAACGTATTTATTCGCTTTCCATTCATACCCAAACGAGGTATTAAAGGAAGCTAAGGTATATAATTTGCTTCTCTGGAGTAAGTCAGCTCCTAAACTTATTTTGGTGCTGGGCACAGCATATTTGAATCTTTTAGGTGAAAATGGGATTAATCTTGGTAAAATCAGATCTGTTTTTAAACCCAAGGCGGTACTACTTAAGCCTGCACTGCTGTTTGCAATTTGTGTTTCATAGGCAAAATTTGCAGAAATACTGATGCGTTCTCCTCCGTTAAAAACATTTCTATTGGTATAGCTAGCCGCAATTCCAGGGCCGGCAAAACCATTAGATTTTGTTACCGCTTGAAGTTCTGCTCGTAATGCCCTTTTGGTAAGTGGTGATAAAAACAAATCCGCAGATAGCCTTCCTTCCAAGTCCACGGCGGTAGTATCTTTTTCATTAAAACGTAAGTTGACGAACTTGTAATTTCCTAATGCCGAAAGTCTATTACTGGTTAAACGAGCAGTTTCTGGATTATATTTTTGTCCTTTTTCCAATAAAATGTAGGCTTCTAATACATCGGGTTTAAAATACCGTTCTTTTTGTATAAAGTGAATATCATTCACAACAGTCTTGTTATTCTTAGGGGTCAAGGTGTCACTTTCAATAGCGTAGTTCGGGTACACTGTTATAGAATCTATGATGTAAGGTATTATAGATTTTTTTGGTGTTCCTTTTTTTAGCCGCAAAAATAAATCAAACTTTTTTTCTTTATAGCGATTGGTGTCTGCTTCAAAAATTAAAAAATCTGGATTAAAATTATAATATCCTTTTTGCTTTAATGTATGGTCAATACGTTCTCGCTCAAATTTCATGGCATCAAGATTAAATCTAGTTCCTGCCTTTAATGCTGTATTTTTTAGTATTTCAGCTATTTCGCTGTAAAGCGGAGCCGCAATGGTATCTAGTTTAAGCTCATTAAGCACATAGGGCGCTGTGGGTGTTGTGTTATAATTTATTTGGGCAAACTTTTTTTTAGTTGCAATTTCTGAGCTGACCTTACTGTAGAAAAAACCGTTATTATCTAACCTGTTTAAAATAAGTGTTTCAACGCGCTGTGTATTTACTTGAGATAAGTAAACAGGTGCTTCACCAATTTTTTTATTCAACCATTTATTGATGAATCCAGGATTTTTCTTTTGTGCTTTGTAATGATAATACAGTCCTAATCGCATTCCTAAAAAGCTGGTATTGGGTTCTGGTGTAAGTAAATTTTCTAATTCACTTTCCATATTTTTTGATAGTTCTAGACTATCATTTGCTACGATGGCTACTGCTGCTCCAGTATATAGCATTTCATCCTCGGGAATAAATTTACTAAGGCTACAGGATTGTAGCATCATAAGGAGTAAAATGACGATAATTTGCGGGTATGTTTTTGTTTGCTTCAAGGCTTATTTTCTTTCCTAATTCCCACGGAGGTGGTCATCTGTTTATGCTGAATATATTTTTACTTGTCTTTGTCTTCGTCTTCGTCTTTGTCTTTGTCTTCGTCTTCGTTTTTGATTTTATTGTTTTCATCCTTTAAAGGATTAAATAACTGGCTAAATTTATTGAATTCTCGATTAAAAATAAGGGCCACACCGGTCACAATCAATTGTCCGTCAATGATATTTTCATATTCATTTTTTCTAAAGCCCCTGAGTCGGTATCTGCCATCTTTTGTCAATAAATATTCAAGGTTTACATTGCCAATAATTGGTGTGGGTTCTTGTCCGGCTTGCGCACTTCCTTCTACATCAACAGCGCTTCCTGCGGAAACAATAAGTCGGTCGTTAAATAATTTCTGCTTGGCATTTATATTTAATTGTGTCCTGTCTTGTGGGTTTTCTCCCTGATAATCGGTAAAGCTATCGAGGTCAAAATCGAGATCAAACCCAGAGTTGCCGAGTATTTCGCTAGAAAACACATTCAATTGATCTGATAATACTCTATTTACATTATCCCGAGCAATGGCTGCGGTTCCCCCGCTACTTCCATCACTCCCTGTATCAGGAAAAAAACGATTCAAGGCTAAAAGAGAAAAAACCTGTCGGTTCAACTCATCTTCTTGTTGGTTGAGTTGTTGCACTCGGCCATAAACGGCACCTCCCAGCGCACCTTGTTCATCTCTAGGCATATCTAGTCCAAAAGATAATTGCGGCTCCAGTAATTCCCCATCTACATTCAAATACACGACAAAAGGCAGTACTTGTTGGTATTTTCTTGTTTGACTAATATCTTGCCCTGAAGTAAGGCTTGACATTAAGGGCGATGCCGAGGTTTCTACCTTGTACACTGCTGTTACATCTAGTTTTGCATCCTGAGGATTTCCTTGCCAGGTGATTGTACTTCCTGGGTTAATTTCAAATCTACGACTGACTAAATTGTACAAATTTGTTTCATAGTGACCAGAATTTAATTCATACCTACCGCTGAGATTTACTCTTCCGTTCGGTTCTATGCTTAAGTTAAGACTTGCATCCCCTGAAACAGCCAGATTATCTCCTGTTTTTTCATCGATAATCACATTAAATTTTGCGTCGTCGGCTATTTCTAAAATAGTTTTTACATCAAAACCTCTAAAAAAGGGTAGTTTTTCTTGCTCATCGTTACGGGTCAGAATATTATCGGGATTCTCGCGGTTCACGAAAATAACTACTCCATCTCGTTCCTGTACATCTAATTGCGACTCAGGAATAACATAGGTTACATCAGTTATTTTTCGAACACGCAATTTTCCAGCTACTTTGGGCAGCTTTAGATTGCCTTTTAGGCTCATATCAGCATCAAAACTAGCTTGCCCATAAAATAAGCTATTATCTTCGATTGTGGAGTTCAAAACTTGAAATTGTTCTGCCTTTAGCTGAATATCAAAAGTAGGATTTATAGGATTTTCAGAAGTGATACTCCCTGTTAGGCTAAAGGTATTATTATTGACATCAGCCATTGAAAAGGTGTCAAAATACAAACCTTTATTATTTATTCTGAGTGATTCGTCCGTGATTTTAAAAGGGGTGTTTAAAGCAGCAATAGTGAATTTAGTACTGTTAAATTTAATAATTCCTTCATATTCGGGCGCGCTTGTTGTTCCAGAAACATCAATGTTTCCTGAAAGAAAACCTTCTGTATTTTTAATACTTCCCTTAGAGAATTTTTCAAGTGTTTTGAGTTCTATTTTATCAAGATTCAAGTCTAAATTTAAAACTGCCCCTGTTGCTGCAGCGGTATAATCTCCATTTAAATTTAAATTGATACCTGCATCTTTTAAGGCTAAATCAAAATTATAGCTATTCGTATTTTTAGAAGTTGCGTTGAGGTTTAAATTTCCTAAGGGAATTTCTAAAGCTTGAAGGTCTAAAATATTGAAATTAGCAATAATGCCCGAAGCACCATTGTTATCTTCCAAAATAAAGGTTCCGTTTACGATCCCGGATGCCAATGCTTCATCAGAGTTTAAAATACTTAAGAGGCTTTGAAGTTTAAAGTTTGTAAAACGGATACCTAAATGTTTTTTCTCAATGCCATCCATACGATTGCTAATAGCTATTTCTTGAGTTTCTCGATTCAGTATAAAATCTTTAAAATTTAAATCCCCATCTAGCACTGATATTTCATTCGTTTCTGGTAGCATCCATTTTTTTGCGTTTAAAACCAAGTTTGATGGATTGACATAGAATTTAAGCATGTCGTTTTTCATCGTAACTTCTGAGCTAATACGCACCAATAGTTCTTTCTCGTTGTTCGCTTTAAAATTTAATTGTAGTTTTTTATCCTCTAAAACGCCAGTCAATGCTGTTTTTTTGATCATCACAGGATACGCGTTTATCTTTTCAAAACCAGCGGAAAATTTCAAATTTTCTGCATCACCAACAATATCAACAGCAAGGCTATCTAAAGTGACGCCATTGTAATTTGCGGTAGGTATTTGTAGTTTGGCGTTTAGTTTTTTTGTTTGCGCATCAAAATCAGCCTGTACATATATACTATCTAGCTGTTTTATTTCCTTAAAAAATACTTTGGTGATAATAGGGTCTGGCAGCAAGCTTAATTTAAAGTTTAATTGAACACTATCGGTTTGTGAAATTTGAGGCAGACTATCTGAAAAATAATTTTTGAACTGCTTGGTTAGGGCTTTGGTTAGGGCTGAAGGTGACGCATTTGCTTTTAAATTTCCTTTTAGAAAATCACTTTCAATACGGGCCTCGGTAGTAAATTCATTAATTTTTGAGCTAATGTCAATAGTACTCAATCGGTACTGTTGGTTTTCGTATACTGCAACCCCATTAAAAACTTGAGCATCTAAATTAAAATTCTCAGGGCTATTTTTTAGATCGGCCTCTAGTTCTACTGCAATTTTAATATCTTCTTCTGAAAAACCTAAGCGCAATAGATCAGCTCCTATTAAATTCACTTTTAACTTTATAGCCGTAGTGAGTGGATCAAGAACAATTGTTGCCTTAGACCTTAAGTTTAAGTTTTCATCCTTAAAATCGGCATTGATAGCGCCCTTCCCGTCAACAATGGTTCCGTCTACCTCTAGGTTCGAAAAATCATAGTCATTAAAAGTTAATTGCTCAAATTCGGCCTTTAGTTTTCCATTTAGGCTGTTTAGGCTACTGCCTTTACCATCAAAATCTAAGGTAAAATCGAGTATTCCCAGTTGTTCGTTATTGAGAATTTTTCCTAATTGCAAGCTGTCAACGGCAAGGTTTCCCTTAAATTCGATAGTGGAAGAATTTTTAAAATTACCGGTAAGATTAATAGTTCCTTCACTCGTTTTTAAGAACGCGTCAGCAGTGATATCATTTAGTTTCCCTTGCGCCTTAGCGCTTAGAAAAAGTGTAGGAGGAATTGATATGCCTAAGCTGTCTTGAGGAATAAACCTTAGTATTGTTGCACTGTTTGTTCTCGCTTCTATGTTGTTGAAATCGAATTCTAAAGTAGCTGTATCCGTGAGGTTTTTAAGTGAACCTTTGGCCAAAAGCGAGGTGTTCTCTCCCCATAACAGCTTAAAGTCAGCAATATTTAATTGCTGTAAAGTACCTTCGGCTTTTAAATTTCCGCTTATAGTTTCATGGGATGCTTTTATAAAATTAGTATTGTTTCTAAGCTCAGGTTTAAAATATAAGGCGTCAGTTAAATCGATTTTAAAGTCTGACAATTCAGCTTTAATCCTTGAGTTTTTGGTTTGTTTTAGAAGATTCGAAAGAGAGCTATACGATAAATTTAGGATGCCATTTAAACTACTCCTATTGGTTAGTACGTTTAATTTAACTACAGATGCTGAGGTATTATTCAAATTTGCATCAATACTGAAGTTTTGTAATTGAAAACCACTTTGTTCTCTAAAAGACAGTTTTTGAAGGTCTACATTTGCCTTTTCAGGTTCATAGTTTAATTTTTTGAGCTTTAAGTTAAAATTTTCAAACTTCAGGTTTTCGGGATTAAATTCATTTTTAAGATCAGAATTTTCATTTTGAACGTAGCTAATCGTATTGTTTTCAACATCGATATCTTCTGCTTTAATAAAAAATTCAGGCCACTCAAAATTAGTGGTAGCTACCCTGGATGTGGAATCTTTGAGATTTACACTTCTTTGCTTTAAAGCAATAGATGAATTTTTTAGCTTGAGTGCGGAGGAATGAAAGCTGTTTTTTGCAAGATCCGCTTTTGGTAATTTTAGTTGAAATTCATTAAGAAAAATGTTTGCCCCAAAACCATCGAGTTGTGACTCGTAAATAGCATTTACATTCTTAAATTTTAAATCATTTATTTTGATATATGGTAACGTTGCCGTTGTCGTTTCGTCTGAAAGACTAGGTTTTGTTTGGCTATAGTTGATATTGGTATTGCTAAGTATAATTTTATCAACTTCAAAGGCCATAGCATTTAGATCTATTTTATCAAAAGAAAGCAATAAAGTTTCTAAGTTTAATTTTGCAAATAAACCAGCGAATTCGTCCCTAAAATCGATTTTGAAATTGGTGAAATCTAGAGTGCCTATATCAATTTTTATGGGCTCAATTTGTGTTGTAGTATCTGTAGTTGTAGTATCAGTAGAAGCAAATGCGTCTATCAAAAAACTAAAATTGTAATCTTCTGATCCTTCATCTCTAGAAATATTAGCCTGTAAACCATCCCAGTTCAAAGATTTTATAGCGATACTATTTTGAAATAATATAGGAGCGATAGGAATATTGGCTTCGAGTGATTTTGAATAGATTAATGTATCTCCTTTTTTGTCTTCTAGATATAAACCTTCTATAAAAGCGTTTCCGGAAAAAGTGATAAAAAGTTTTTTAATTTCAACTTTTGTGCCTGTTTTGTTGGCGACAAAGCGAGTAGCTTTAGCGACAATAATGCTTTGACCCCATGGACTTCTTATAAATAATAACAAACCAAAAATCAATAAAATAAGTACAACAATAAGCCTTAAAATGCGTCTTAGAAAACGATAATTACTTTTTTTCTTTTGCATTTGCTACTTTAAAATTTGGTTCAAGAAGAACAGGCTTAATTTTTAACACTTCTGACTTTTTTCAAAATTAATTAGAAATAGTTGTTCTAGATGTCTTATTCCATAATATTATTACTTCAAAGGGTATAGAATAAAGGAATAAAATAGCAGCAACTTTTTCATGTAAATTACGCAGCTTTAAATTATTCTTTACTACTGTAACAAAGGTTACTGACTTAGGTTTGAATCTAGGTTAATTTTGCATAAAAATAAATCCAAGTCAATGAGAAATATTCTAGTTCTGTTTTTTTTATTATTTCAATTTTATCTAGGAGCTCAAGAAATGATAGTTGTTTCAAAAGCTGATGTTTTAGCAGCAGTGCAAGAGCGCAACAACACTATAAAAATGTCTGAGCAAGATGTTCTGATGGCAAAAGGTGATTATGAACAGACAAACGCAGTTTTATTGCCAAATATTAGTGCCTCACATACGGCAATAGCAACCACCAATCCACTTATGGCTTTCGGTAGTAAATTAAATCAAGGTATTTTAACACAAGGCGATTTTAATCCTGCGATATTAAATAACCCCTCGGAAGTTCAAGATTACGCTACCAGAATTACGGTAGCGCAACCCTTGTTAAATTTCGATGGTTTTTATCAGCGTAAAGCGGCAAAAGCAAAATTAAATGCCACAGAATTACAAGCAAATCGTGTAAATGATTATTTAGAATTAGAAGTTGAAAAGGCCTATATGCAATTGCAACTAGCCTATAAAGCAGTAGAAGTTCTGGAGAAGGCTAAGATAACAGCTCTAGAAAATAAGCGAATTGCGACGAACAACTTTGTTCAAGGCTATTTGCAAAAATCTGATGTTTTGGCTGTTGAGGTTCGTGTTACGGAAATAGAAAATCAGTTACAATACGCAAAAAGTAACATTCAAAACGCTTCTAATGGTCTATCTGTTTTAATGAATGATGATACCTATGCTATGTTACAACCTTCAGATTCATTGACAATAGCATCGGCTGACACAAAAACTATGTTTTTCTCTGAAACTAGAACAGATATTCTGGCTATGGAATCGGCAACTAAGGCCTATAGCGATATGCATAAAGCAGATCAGATGAGTTTTTTGCCAAGTCTTAATGCTTTCGGAACCTATGAACTTCATGATGATGAACTATTTAAAGGTGCCACTGATGGTTATTTAGTAGGAGCAGCATTAACATGGACACTATTTGAAGGCGGAAAGCGTTTTGGAAAATTTAAAAAGAGTAAGGCCGAATTTGAGAAATCTAAATTAGAATTAGACCAATACAAAGCTGAAAGTCAAGTAGAATTAAACAGAGCAAAACGTATGCTGCAAGATGCAAAAAATAATTTGGAGCTCACGACGCTTGCTTTATCTCAAACCCAAGAATCTTTAAGAATTCGAAAAAATAGGTTTGAACAAGGTTTAGAAAAAACAACCGATTTACTGGCGGCAGAAACACAATTTGCACAGAAACATTTAGAATATTTTACTACAATTTTCAATCATAATTACGCTTTAGCGTATGTGCAATTTTTAACTAAAGAATAAAAAGAGAAACAAGAAAAAAGAACCAAAATTAAAGACGAACAAGCTTGATCTAAAAAACATATAAAATGAATATAAAAATAAATACCATTGTAGCATTTTCTTTAACCTTGTTGCTGGCTAGCTGTGGAAGCGAAGACAAAAAAGCCATTGCAGATAATACACCCGCAATTGCTGTTAAAACTAGTCAGGTTGAAGCTAATGAAAACAGTCCCTTCCTATCAGTAAGCGGAAAAATTGAAGCAACAAATAGTGCAGATTTAAGCACTAGAATGATGGGCTACGTTGATAAGGTACACGTAAATGTTGGAGATAAAGTACAAAAAGGACAATTATTAGTATCGATTAATAATGCCGATTTACAAGCAAAACGTGCACAAGTAAATGCTGGCATTACACAGGCAACTGTTGGTTTTGAGAATGCTCAAAAAGATTACAACCGCTTTAAAAGTTTGTTTGCAGACAAAAGTGCATCACAAAAAGAAATGGATGATATGACAGCTAATTTCGAAATAGCAAAAGCACAATTAGAATCGGCTAAGCAAATGAAAAACGAAGTCAATGCACAATTTACATACAGTAATATTACAGCACCTTTTAGCGGAATAGTAACAAGCAAAAATGTGGAAGCTGGAAACATGGCGAATCCAGGAATGCCACTAATAAGTATCGAAGCACCTGGTAATTTTGAAGTAATGGCAATGGTTCCTGAAACAGAAATTTCTGAAATAAAAAATGGATCAACGGTAGCTGTTTTAGTAAAATCTATTAACCAAACTATAAAAGGTAAGGTAAGCGAAGTAAGTACATCTGCTAAAAATACGGGTGGGCAATATTTAGTAAAAATAGATTTAGACAAAACAGATGCTGCTATTTTATCAGGAATGTTTACAACGGTTCAGTTTCCAGTAGAACGAAAGGCAAAAACCGAACTGGTTTTAATCCCAATTGAAGCTATTATTACCAACGGACAATTATCTGGAGTGTATACGGTAAGTCAAAGCAATACAGCAATTTTACGTTGGTTGCGTTTGGGTAGAACTTATGGAAACCAGGTAGAAGTTTTATCTGGTTTACATTCAGATGAAGCGTACATCGTTTCAGCCGAAGGAAAGCTTTACAACGGTGCTAAAATAACAGTGCAGTAAGCAGTCTCAGTCATAGTTTTCAATATATCCTGCAAGGTTTCAAATAACGGTGTAGGTATTCAAAAAAAGTAAATAGTAACTAAAAAATATCCCGTACTAGTTTTTCCCCTTTGGGGAATTAAAGGGGCTCATTATGAAAGAAGGTATCGCAGGAAAAATTGCCAAAGTCTTTATGCAATCTAAGTTAACAGTCTTGTTAATGATTGTATTTATGGTTGTTGGGGTATGGAGTTCGTTTTTAATTCCACGTGAGGAAGAACCGCAAATTGATGTGCCAATGGCAGACATTTTTGTGGGTTATCCGGGGGCAAGTCCAACGGAAGTTGAATCACGCGTGATAAAGCCATTAGAGCAATTAATTTCGAATATTAAAGGTGTAGAATATGTGTATTCCACCTCTATGAAAGAGCAAGGAATGGTGATCGTACAGTTTTATGTTGGCGAAGATATTGAGCGTTCTTTCGTGAAATTATACAACGAAATTAACAAACATATGGACCAAATGCCAGCTGGTGTTACGTTTCCGTTGGTCAAAACTAGAGCGATTGACGATGTGCCCATGTTGGGTTTAACCTTATGGAGTGAAAATTACGACGATTACCAGTTAAACCAAATAGCACAAGAATTAGAAAGTGAGATAAAAAAAGTAAATGACGTCGCAATTACCCATAAAATTGGTGGCAGAAACCGTCAGTTGCGCGTGGTTTTAGATAAGGATAAATTGGCGTCGAGCGGATTAGATTTCTTGTCGGTTTCTGAAATGATTACCGCGAGTAATAGCCAATTGAGTTCAGGAAGTTTTGATAAAAATGATTCTGAATTCTTGATTAATACTGGAAAGTTTTTGGAAACGGTTACGGATGTTGAAAATTTGGTGGTTGGTGTACAACAAAATCAGCCTATTTATTTAAAGCAAGTTGCCAAAATTATTGATGGTCCAGAAGTACCACAAAATTATGTGAGTTTAGGGTTTGGAAAAGGAAGTGTAAAAGCGGACGAATATAAATCGGAATATCCTGCAGTTACTATTTCTGTTTCCAAACGAAAAGGCGCAGATGCGATGAAAATTTCGGAAATTATAATTGATAAGGTCGACCATTTACGTACCACTTTAATCCCTGATGATGTAAAAGTTGAAATTAGTAGAAACTATGGAGAAACGGCTTCTCAAAAAGTATCTGAATTGTTGTGGCACCTTATAGGGACTATCTTTGCAGTAACTTTGGTAGTGATGCTGGCAATGGGTTGGCGAGGTGGATTGGTCGTGTTTTTATCGGTTCCAATTACGTTTGCATTGACCTTGTTGAGTTATTATATGATGGACTACACGTTAAACCGAATTACATTGTTCGCTTTGGTATTTGTTACAGGTATTGTGGTGGATGATTCTATTATTATTGCCGAAAATATGCATAGGCATTTCAAGATGAAACGCTTGCCTTTTAAACAAGCGGCTTTATATGCGATTAATGAAGTAGGTAACCCAACAATTTTAGCAACATTTACGGTGATTGCTTCGGTTTTACCTATGGCTTTTGTTTCCGGATTAATGGGCCCATACATGGCGCCAATGCCAATTGGAGCATCGATTGCGATGATTTTATCATTATTTGTAGCCTTAACCATAACACCTTATTTAGGTTTAATTTTCTTGAGAGAAAAAGATAAAAAAGGACAACCAGAAAAAATAGAAAAACCATTAGAAGAAACTTTAATTTATAGAATTTATAACAAATTTGAAGGGCCATTATTAGAAAGTAAAACAAAACGTTGGTTGTTTTTAGGGGGAACATTCTTAGTGTTACTGGGAACGATGGCTTTGTTTTTCACCAATTCGGTGGCTGTAAAAATGTTGCCTTTCGATAATAAAAATGAGTTTCAGGTAATCATTGATATGCCAGAAGGTACAACTCTGGAACGAACCGGAGTGGTGACTCAAGAGATTTCGCAATATTTATCTACGCGACCAGAAGTTGTGAATTACCAGAATTATGTGGGTACATCTGCACCCATAACCTTTAACGGTTTGGTACGTCATTACGATTTACGTGGTGGATCTAATATGGCAGATATTCAAGTGAATTTAATAGGGAAAGACAAACGTTCTGCACAAAGTCATGATATTGCTTCCTTATTGCGTCCAGATATTCAGAAAATAGCCGCAAAATATAATGCAAACGTCAAGTTGGTGGAAGTGCCTCCCGGACCACCAGTTTTATCAACAATTGTGGCTGAAGTTTATGGACCTGATTATGATGAGCAAATAAAAATTGCAAACAGCGTTAAGAATATTTTACAAAATACAGTTGATGTGGTTGATGTTGATTGGATGGTTGAAGCAGACCAAACGGAATATCAATTTGAAATCAATAAAGAAAAAGCGATGTTATATGGTGTGGCACCACAGCAAATCGCATACACCATGAATATGGCATTGTCTAACAGAGCCATCACTAATTTATATGATGAAGATGCAGCTAACCAAGTTGGTTTAGTTTTGACTTTAGAGGAAAAGGAAAAATCGACGATTTCTGATATTTCACAATTAAAAGTGAAATCGAAACAGGGCAATTTGGTGCCAATTGCAGATTTGGTGACTATTAATGAAACTACAGCCGCAAAAAGTATTTACCGAAAAAACCAAAAGCGTGTGGTTTATGTGATGGCGGATATGGCTGGAGAATTGGAAAGTCCTGCCTATGCTATTTTAGGAATGGAGGAGAAGTTGAAAGAAATTACCTTACCACAAGGTTTTGAACTCAACGAAATGTATTTGGGTCAGCCAGAATATGAAGATAATTATACGGTAAAATGGGATGGAGAATGGCAAATTACATTAGAAGTATTTAGAGATTTAGGTATAGCCTTTTTAGGAGCAATTATTTTGATTTACATTTTAATAGTAGGATGGTTCCAGAACTTTAAAGCACCAATTGTAATGATGGTTGCGATTCCCTTATCGTTAATTGGTATTATTCTAGGACACTGGATCATGGGAGCGTTCTTTACAGCAACGTCTTTTATCGGAATGATTGCCTTAGCCGGTATTATGGTTCGAAACTCGGTATTGTTAATCGATTTTATCAACCTTCGAACAGCAGAGGGTATTCCTTTAAAACAAGCTGCTATTGAAGCTGGAGCAGTGCGTACAACTCCTATTTTGTTAACGGCAGGAACAGTAGTGATTGGGGCATTTGTCATCCTATTCGATCCTATTTTTCAAGGATTAGCGATTTCGTTAATGGGTGGTACCATTGTATCGACGATACTTACCTTATTGGTGGTGCCATTAGTGTATTACATGATAAGCCCCCCGACCCCCGAAGGGGGAGTTGATGCTGGGGAGAAAACAGAAGGTGAAAAAGCCTCCTAGCCACAGACATATCTACTATGCTTAGCAAAAGTGGAAGGACTGATACTGATAAAAAAAATGAGCACTTGCAGGAAGTGTACAGAGATATTAAAAAATAAACAAATTCCCTACTTCTTGGGAATGAATTAAAATTTTAGCTATGAAACTATTAATTGTAACCGTGGTGGAGGAATTCGAAAAAGATATTCTGACACTATTTAAAAAAGCCAATATTGAGAGCTTTAGCAGTTCTGATATTGATGGTTTTAAAAATCCTACTTCGGTGGTAAAAACATCAAGTTGGTTTCCGAGTGAGAAGAAAGGTGTAGCATCGAATTTATTTTTTTCGTTTACAGAAGATATAAATATTGATGCCTTATTTGAATTGATTGAAAAATTCAATAAAAATTTAGAAACAAACAACCCGATAAAAGCGGTTGTGGTTCCTATTGAAAGAAGTATATAAACTTAAAATTAATTAAAATGTTAAATACGTATTTTAGAGTTATTGTTGGTGTCATGGTATTGTTAAGCGTAGTGCTTAGTGTTTACGTAAGTCCAAATTGGATGTGGTTCACGGTTTTTATTGGCCTTAATTTAATACAGTCTGCCTTTACAAAATGGTGTCTGCTAGAAACTATTTTGCAGAAATTAGGGGTCAAAAAAGGACCTGTTAGCTGCAGTAATTAGAGATTGATTTTGGCCTCCCAACCCCTCCAAAGGAGGGGAGCTAAGGCTCTAATGTCTTTTTCAAGGATTCGAGAACTGATTTAGGTTAAAAGAAGTTCTAGATACGCCCAATTTTCGGGAATACTTTACTCTTTAATAAACAATTTCTCAAACCGATGTTTCTATGCAATTTTCGGAACCTAGTACGAATAAAATGTAAACTAGCGTCATTCCTATTTTGGACTCCTTCTCTTTAAGTATTTACTTTACCTAAAATCTACCTCCAAGCCAATAGGGCAGTGGTCAGAACCCATAATAGTACTATATATCTTTGCATCTTTTACCTTATCTGCAATTGATTTGCTGACTAAAAAATAATCAATACGCCAACCCGTATTGCGTTCCCGTGATTTAAAGCGGTAGCTCCAAAAAGTATAGGCAATTTCTTCAGGATATAACATTCGAAAGGCATCCACAAAACCAGCTTGGATAAAATTATCCATCCCATCTATCTCAACTTGGGTATAGCCTGCTGTTTTGTTGTAGTTGCTCTTGTCGTTTTTTAGATCGATAGCTTTATGGGCTACATTAAAATCGCCACAAACGATGACTGGTTTTGTTTTTTCTAAGTTTTTTAAATACTTCAGAAAATCGCTATCCCATTGTTTTCTATAGTCTAAACGCTCTAGTTTTTGGCCGGAATTTGGCACGTATACATTGACCAAATAGAAGTTTTCATATTCCGCGCATATAACACGACCTTCGGCATCATGTTCATCAATACCCATATCAGGCATGATGCTCTTAACTTTTTCCTTACTAACTATTGTTGTTCCAGAATAGCCTTTTTGAAGGGCCGAATTAGAATTAATGCTGAACGTGTCTAGTGGTGCTAAAGCCGCTAAAACTTCATCATCTTGCGCTTTGGTTTCCTGCAAACACAAGATGGCAGCATCCATTTTTTCAATATCCTCAAAAAAATCTTTTTTTACTGAGGCTCGAATACCATTTACATTCCAAGAAATTATTTTCATATCTCATCTGTTTTAGGGTCTAATATCTAAAATATCCAAAGGTAAACCTGTTTAATTGAATAATTTTTCATTTTCAACGAACGATATTATTTTTATCTCATACCTTCACTTTTTGTGCAGCTCATTTTTACGCAGCGCAACGCCGTGTGATAGCTATTTCGCAGACTTACACAAACAATTCACGGAGCTAACCATAGAATAAAGCTTAAATACATACACTTCAAAATTATGTAACCCCTGCTTTTATGATCATATTTTTTTAACCACTAACCACTAACCACTAACCACTAAATTATACGTCTGCTTGGCAATCTCCAATTCTTCATTTGTTGGTATGACCAAAATTTTAGTTTTTGAAGCAGCAGCATTAATTTCTCTTAATTCGCTAGCTCTTGTATTGTTTTTACTTTCGTTAAGCTGCAGGCCTAAATAGTCCATTTCTTCACAAACTAAAGCTCTTATAACAGCAGAATTTTCTCCAATACCTGCTGTAAATACAATAGCATCTAAGCCATTCATAATAGCAGCATATGAGCCTATATATTGTTTAATTCGGTACGCGTTCATGGCCAAAGCCAACATACAATCTTCATTCCCTTTTTCGGCTTCTGCCTGTATATCTCTTAAATCGCTATAGCCTGTTAAGCCTAGCATACCGCTTTTTTTGATTAGTATCGTATGTACCTCTTCTAAACTATAGCCTAATTTTTGAACCATATACGTTATGAGCGAATGGTCAATATCGCCACTTCGCGTACCCATAATTAATCCGTTTGATGGTGCAAAACCCATAGAATGAGCTACACTTTTTCCATTTTGAACCGCCGTCATGCTACAGCCGTTTCCTAGGTGAATAGTAATAATTTTCGACTGCTCTTTTTCTAAATAGGCGATAGCTTTTTCGGATACATATTTATGACTCGTACCATGAAAACCATAGACTTGTATGTTATGCTGGGTATAGAATTCATTTGGAATGGCAAACTTTTTTGCTTTAGTAGGTATGGTATGATGAAAAGCAGTATCGAAAATAGCCACTTGTTTAGCGTGACTAAAAACTTGTTCGGCAAGTTTTATACCTTCTAAATTGGCAGGATTATGTAAAGGCGCCAAGGGAATTAAAGACCTTATTTTTTCCTTCACCATAGCATCGATTAGGGTAGTTTTATAAAACGTGTTGCCTCCATGAACCACACGATGCCCTACCGCATCAATTTCTTTTACATTTTGTATCACGCCTTTTTCAGGATCTAATAACAAGGCAGCAATTTTTTCTAAACCCGATTTATGATTCAGGATTTCTACAGTATCGGTAATTGTTACTTTTGATGTTTTATAATTTAAAATAGCGTCAGCACTTCCAATGCGCTCTAAAAGACCTTCACAACTAATTTTTTCTGAAGGCATTTCAATCAACTGATATTTTATGGAAGAACTTCCAGCATTTATGATAAGTATATTCACTTTATTGGTTTTTTATCTCGTTAAAGCCCTTGTGCTTGTATCGCGGTAATAATTACGGTATTGAAAATATCATCTACCGTGCACCCACGACTTAAATCGTTTACAGGTTTATTTAAACCTTGTAGCATGGGGCCAATGGCCAACGCGCCTGTTTCTCTTTGTACCGCTTTATAGGTGTTGTTTCCTGTATTTAAATCTGGGAAAATAAAAACACTTGCCTGACCAGCTACTTCAGAATTCGGAAGTTTACTTTTACCAACTTTGCTATCTACCGCAGCATCGTATTGTATAGGCCCTTCTACTTTTAAATCTGGACGTTTTAATCGTATAATTTCGGTGGCTTTACGAACACGATCTACGTCTTCTCCAACGCCAGAAGCTCCCGAGGAATAGGACAACATCGCTATTTTGGGTTCTATGCCAAAAGCAGTACTCGTAGCTGCCGATGAAATGGCAATCTCAGATAATTGCTCTGCGCTTGGGTTTGGATTAATGGCGCAATCGCCAAAAATGGTTACCCGATTAGGCAAGCACATAAAAAATACGGACGATACTATGGATACCTCTGGTCTCGTTTTAATAAACTGAAGTGCTGGCAAAATAGTATGTTGGGTGGTGTGAATAGCTCCAGAAACCATACCATCAGCATGACCCATATGCACCATCATAGTTCCGAAATACGATACGTCTTCCATTAAATCTTTTGCCATCGCCAAGTTTACATTTTTATGTTTACGGAGTTCAAATAGGGTGGTGGCGTAGGCTAAAAAATTAGCCGATGTTTTAGGATCGATAATAGAAATTTTACGGGTGTCTAAACCAATATCTAAGGCAGCTATTTTTGCTTTGATATTCTTTTCATCCCCTAAAAGCGTAAGGGATACCACATCTGCATCGATTAATTGTTTGGCAGCCATTAAAATTCGTTCATCGCTTCCTTCGGGTAGCACAATATGTTTTTTTGAAGATTTTGCTCTTTTGAGTAAATTATACTGGAACATTCTTGGAGTTATACCCTCCGCTTTAAAGGTAATTAGGCGTTCTGTTAATTCGTTTACAGGGATGTGCTTTTCGAACTCTTGGATAGAGGTAACTATTTTCTCTGTATTTTCCGCATACATTCTCGGTCTAATAGCACCAATTTTATTGGTTACCCCATAGGTGCCCCCGTCTACGGAAACAATAGGAATAACATCGGAAAGCCCTTCGATAAGTTTTATAATGGGGGGCTCTGGAATTAGGCCACCCGTAAGTATTATGCCAGAAAGGTTGGGGTAATTTAAAGAGATGTTTGCTTGTAGCGCTCCTAAAATAATATCAGCCCTATCCCCTGGAGTAATCACAAGACTATCTTTTTTTAAATGGGTTAAATAGTTACGCAGTTGCATGGCACCAACACTAAAACCGTTCACCTGATTGTTTATATGTGCTTCGCCAAAAAGCACCTTACCTTCTAGTTCTTGTACAATTTCTTTAACAGTCGGGTTTCCCAAAGTAGGGTTTAAGGGGATGACCCCAATCAATACTTTAGACGGAACTTTGTTTTTTAAGCTAGTCATTAAGCGTTCGCGATTTTCTTGCGCCACTTTGTTGGCAACAACCATTAAAACTTCAACACCCTTGTCTTTAAATGAATCGTAAGCCATATATAAATTGCTTACCGCCTCTTCAATCGTTTTATCTTTTCCGCTTGTAATTAAAATAGCAGGGATTCCTAAGTTTTTTGCAATGAGCACATTGGTGTCCCACTCAATGATGTTACCCTCCGTTGAAAAGTCACTACCTTCTACTAAAACAAAATCAAACTGATCTTCAATCGCTTTAAACTTGTGAATAATATGGTTGATGATTTCATCATCTTTATCTTGATTTTTAAGCTTCACTACGTCACTTCGCGTGTAAGCATAGGCATCAGTTGGTTTTAAATCAACTTCAAAATGAGTTAAAATGGTTTTGATATGATTATCAATCTTATCTTTTTCAAAGTCTTCTATAATTGGTCTGAAATACCCAACTTTAGCTGTTTTTCCTAATAAAATCTGCATTAATCCTAATGAAATAATAGACTTTCCACTGTTGGGTTCTGTAGTGGCAATATAAACTGCTTTACTCATGTATGGTGTTTGTAAATCTTCCTAAGCCTTTGTTTGGCTAGAAAGGAGATGTTAAAATTAAAAAAATTGAACTCTTAAAGCGAGGCCAATCACAATGAACAAACGGGGCTTACGTAAGCGAACTACCCGGCATAAGTTGCCTTTTGATTGATGGCAAAATTACTTTTCAATACTAATTTAAAATATGATTTTTATCATACATCAGTAAGGGCTACAAAGATAAATAAAGATTATAAAAGTTCTAAAAGTCGCTCTAAAGCCATTCCGCGAGAACCTTTTATAAGGATATTACTTTTTGGTATGGGATTTTTTTCAAGAAACGATGCCAAGGCTTCAAAAGTTTCAAAGGTTTGTTCTTTATTTTTGGTTTTTGCGAAATTTTTACCAATTAAAAAGACAGTATCAAAACGCATTGAACTTGCTAAGTCTACAATTGCTTGATGCTCCTCGGGAGCAGTTTCGCCTAGTTCAAACATATCACCTAAAAATATAATTTTAGGATCAACATTTAAATTTTTAAAATTCTCTAAGGCTACGATCATGCTACTTGGGTTAGCGTTATAGGCGTCTAGAATAATCTGATGGCCATTTTTATCGATGATTTGAGAACGATTATTTACGGGTATATAATTTTCAATTCCCTTTTTAATATTTTCAAAAGACACCTTAAAATAACTACCCATGAGGATGGCTGCACAACAGTTTACAAAATTATAAACCCCGATTAATTTAGAGTGTATAATTTTGTCTTCAAATTGAAGTTTCACAAAAGGGTCGGCAGAAATATACTTTATATGATGGTATTCATTTTTCTCTTGACTAAAACCATACTTTTTTTCGTAAGCATTTAACTTGGATACTTGTATGGCATCATCAGCATTAAAAAAAATGGTTCTATTTTGTTCGATGATAAAATTATACAACTCACTTTTTCCTTTAATAACACCTTCGACACCACCAAAACCCTCTAAGTGTGCTTTTCCGAAATTGGTAATATAACCAAAATCAGGTTCCGCTATGGCACATAGAAATTCGATCTCTTTTTGGTGGTTTGCGCCCATTTCAATAATCGCGATTTCAGTATTTTTTTTAATGCTGAGTAAGGTTAATGGAACACCAATATGATTGTTTAAGTTCCCCACCGTGGCTATGGTTTTATAGCTAGTCGCTAGGACAGAGCTAATCAACTCTTTAGTCGTTGTTTTTCCGTTACTCCCTGTTAAACTTATAATTTTAGCTTTTGATTTTTTTCTATGAAAATTCGCTAATTGCTGTAATGTTTCTAGGCTGTCTTGAACTAAAATTATAGATGGGTGATGAGCAAAAGCTTCTTCATCCACAATAGCAAAGGCAGCACCTTTTTCTATGGCTTGTTGGGCATAGGAATTGCCATTAAAATGATCACCCTTTAAAGCAAAGAATAAACAGTCTTTAGTTATTTTTCGTGTATCGGTCGATACGTTGGGGAACTGCAAAAAGAGCTCGTATAGTTTTTCAATATTCATGGAAATAAAGATTCATTAGTAGGGCAATTTTTTAAGGTATGCTTAAGGTCACAAAGAGTATACTTTAAAAATAGCCGTAAGGTACATTTTTGAAACTAAAGTATAAAAAAAGTCCTGATGCAGGCATCAGGACTTTTTTTATTTTTTATATAAGAAGCGATTATTTAGCTTTTTTACCTCTAACGGTTTTATTTTTTGTTTTCGATTTTGAACCAACTCTTGACATAGCACATCTAAACCCGATGTAGTCTGTAGCCATATATTGTGGTAAAAATCTACGTTGTGCTGGATCTAACCAATACGCTCTATCTCTCCAAGAACCCCCTTTGAAAACCCTAACTTCATCGTTAATTAAGGTAGTTCTGTAATTTGATTTGTCATATTCTCTAGAAATATTACCAACAGAATCTTTTTCTACTTTAAAAGTAGGAGAGTTGTACATTTTCTTCTTATTTTCCTCGTCATCACTAAATTTATCATAAAATCTTGAAGAACCTGGCTCACCATCTCTATAGCCTCTATTATCACTAGAAGAGAAGTTTGTACGTAAATAGGTTTCTTGCTCATCAACAGCGACCATTTTAAGTTCTCCTGGTAAATTTACTGCAATCACTTTCCCATTAGGTAAAGTGTCGTAAGCGATAGAATCTCGGATAACACTTACTTTACCGTCTTCGCCAATAGCACTTTTCATGTACACATTTCCACGATAATAGTTAAAATCACTTACTTCGTCGTCTACGATAGGTCTATACACATCGGCAGTCCATTCTGCTACGTTACCAGCCATGTCATACAGGCCTAAATCATTTGGTTTGTATGATTTAACTTCGGCAGTAATATCAGCACCATCGTCTGACCAACCAGCGATTCCGCCGTAATCACCTTTTCCTTGTTTAAAGTTGGCTAATTGATCACCACGACCAACACGTTGACCATTTCTAGTATAATCACCTTCCCATGGATATTTTTTTCTACCTCTGTAGTTGTTGTATTCTCTTGATCCAACTTGTGCAGCTGCGGCATATTCCCATTCTGTTTCTGTGGGTAGTCTGTATTCTGGTAAAATAATTCCAGTACTACGAGTTGCAAAGTTCGAAATAGAATCTTTCTTCATTTTTCCTTGTAAAGAGTCTATTTGACCATTATATACAGATTCTGGTCTGTTTAAGTAAGCCTCTGTACTAAAAGAACCTTCGATATCCCCGTTTACAACTTTATACTTAGCCTCTTCAGAAAGATACCCTTCTCTCTCGAGCATAATTTCGTTAACGCGATCTGTTCTCCACTCCGCAAATTGCACGGCTTGAATCCAGTTGACACCAACCACAGGATATTCTGCATAGGCTGGGTGACGCAAATAGTTATTGGTCATCGTTTCGTTAAAACCTAATCGGTTTCTCCAAACTAAAGTATCTGGTAAGGCGCCTGTGTAAATGTTTGTATATCTTGGATCTTCAGGGGGATAAACACTTTTTAGGTAATCTAAGTACTCTAAGTACATAGAATTAGTTACCTCAGTTTCATCCATATAAAAAGACATGACATGCTGTTGTGTTGGCGTGTTATTCCAGTCATGCATCACATCATCCTGAACCTTACCTTTGGTAAAAGTACCCCCTTCAACAAATACTAATCCAGGGGCAGTTTCTTGCTCCTTGTAATCTGTATTATGTTGAAAGCCACCTTCTTTAGCGTTTATTTTCCAACCAGTAGCTCTAGATGTGTTTTTAGAAGAAGAAGCGTTTTTACAGCTACTAAAACCGCCTGCGATTACAGCACAAGAGAGTACAACTTTGATGAATTGTTTTTTCATAATTAGGACTTGAGTTCAATAAATTAACTACAAAATGTAGTTTGGTAATTTGTTATTTTCTGTTTGCAATTATTGCTTCCGGCTTTTAGAACGATGTTTTTAAAAGAATATTTTATGTGAACTATAAAATATTTGAAAAAGATGTTCATGAAATCTGAGAGCATTACATTTCAATAACGCAGCAAAAACAGGATTAGTATTTTACTTTCCATAAATTAAGCAAAAGACTAATTGTTTTACGATACAGGGGAGATTTAAATAGAGAGTTCAACGGAAGTACTTTATACCGATGGATAAAAATGCTATTTTTTTTGAAGGCTGGTATACCTTTTTTTTAAATCTTACGTTACCTAGTAGTATAGAATAATATCTAATAGTTTTTTGGGATGCTACTTTTCAGAAAATAATTAGATTTAGATGACGAAAAATGAAAAAAATAGTAACAGCAACTTTATTATTAATTGTTTTTAAAATGTCGGCACAACAAGAAGAAAGTCGACCAATACCAACAGGGGTTCCCTTTTTAACTATTACTGCAGATGCGAGAGCATCGGGTATGGGAGATATTGGCGTTGCAACGTCTGTTGATGCCTATTCACAACAATGGAATCCTGCAAAGTTTGCCTTTGCAGAACATAAAATGGGTTTTGGTATCAGTTATGCCCCTTATTTAGAAAGCTTAGTGAATGATATTGGACTTTTAAGTGCCAACTATTATAATAAGATAAATGATCGTAGTGCTTTTGCAGCCAGTCTTAGGTATTTTACGCTTGGCGAAATAGAACTTAGACAAACCGCAGGAGAGGAAGGTAGAATTGTAAAACCTAACGAAGTGGCTATTGATGGTTCTTACTCCCTGAAATTATCCGAAACATTTTCCATGGCTGTTGCAGGTCGATTTATCAGTTCAAATTTAAGGTTCCCTGATCAAACGGGATCTTCAGATACGCAAGCTGCAAATACATTTGCCGTAGATTTGGCAGGTTTTTATCGCTCAAGAGAAATCGCTTATGATAAGTTTAGCGGACGTTGGAGGGCTGGTTTTAATATATCAAACCTAGGAAATAAAATCACCTATGATGAAGGCGGTCAAGAAAACTTTTTACCCACTAATCTTAAAGCTGGAATTGGCTTTGACTTTATTCTTGATATGGACAACACCCTTGCTATTACTACAGAGTTTAATAAGCTATTGGTACCTACGCCTCAAGATTTCAACGGCGATGGTGTTATCAATGGGAATGATAACGAAGAATATCAAAACATAGGTTTTTTAAGTGGTGTGTTTCAATCCTTTGGAGATGCTCCCGATGGTATTTCTGAAGAGTTAAAAGAAATTACCTGGGCATTAGGAGCTGAATATAGCTATCAAAATGCATTTATGTTGAGAACAGGTTATTTTAATGAAAGTAACTTAAAGGGAGCTCGTAAATTCTTTTCTTTAGGTGCTGGCTTTAAATTTAAAGCCACCCAAGTTGATTTGTCGTATTTATTTTCATCCTCAAGAATTCAAAATCCTTTAGAGAATTCGTTGCGATTTTCTTTAACCTTTAATTTAGGAGAAGAAATGTTTAATGATTAATTTTTTCTAAAGTTTCGTATACCGAAAGTCCAAAACTAATACTCATGTTAGTTTTGGACTTTTTTATTTTAAATAGGTGTTCAATTGAAAGAGCTATCTTTTAAATTTGTTACCTTTCCTTGATTAAAAAAATATATCTTGAAAAAACACCAAATTATTATTGATTACCATGTTTATCCAGATCTTGACAGTCTAAATACAGAAGATAAACTACTTATGAAATCGGCCATTGAAGCACGTCGTAACGCCTATGCGCCCTATTCTAACTTTTATGTAGGTGCTGCTGTTTTGCTGGGGAATGCTGAGGTTGTTATAGGAAATAACCAAGAAAACGCATCCTATCCTTCGGGACTATGCGCAGAGCGTGTTGCTATTTTTCAAGCAGGTGCTAGGTATCCTGGAATAGAAATAAAAACGGTTGCAATTACGGCTACCTCTAAAAACTATGTTGTTAAAGAGCCAGCTGCACCTTGCGGTAATTGTCGTCAATCTATGATTGAGTACGAGCAAAAGCAACAGCAGCCCATTAGAGTTTTATTAATGGGAGAAGAAGGTCAGGTTGTCTTATTTCATTCTTTAGCGGATATTTTGCCATTAGCTTTCAGTAGTTCATTCCTATAGCTATCTTGTTTTTTTTGCCAAAATCGCAGAAAAAGAAGCTGCTATTATGAAATCCTTAGTTTTTTTAATCCCTACTTTATTTTCTATGGTGGGTTAAGCTTTTTCTTTAATTTTTTTCCCCTATTGATTTATATGTGTATTTTTGCTATTCAATTTTTAAACCCAAAAATTGAATAGCAGCAATTAGTTCTTTTTTTAAAATCGCATTTAATGAAAAAAATCACAAAAGAGGTCTACCTTAAATGGTATGAAGATATGTTGTTCTGGAGAAAATTCGAGGATAAACTAGCCGCGGTATATATTCAACAAAAAGTTCGAGGATTCTTGCATCTTTACAATGGGCAAGAAGCTGTATTAGCTGGGGCTTTACATGCCATGGATCTTACCAAAGATAAAATGATTACAGCCTATAGAAATCACGTTCAGCCCATTGGGATGGGTGTTGATCCTAAACGAGTAATGGCCGAATTGTACGGAAAAGTTACAGGTACATCGCAAGGTATGGGAGGCTCTATGCATATTTTTTCTAAGGAACACCGTTTTTATGGTGGGCATGGTATTGTGGGTGGTCAAATTCCATTAGGAGCCGGGCTTGCTTTTGCTGATAAATACAAAAAAAATGATGCTGTAACTCTTTGTTATATGGGAGATGGTGCAGTACGTCAAGGTTCTTTACATGAAACCTTTAATTTGGCGATGTTATGGCAATTACCTGTGGTTTTTGTCTGTGAAAATAATGGCTACGCGATGGGAACTTCTGTGGCAAGAACGTCATTCTCTACCGATATTTGGAAATTAGGATTAGGCTACGAGATGCCTTGCGGACCTGTGGATGGTATGGATCCTGTAACGGTAGCTAAAGAAATGAATAAGGCTATTGAAAGAGCCAGAAGTGGTGGTGGACCAACATTTTTAGAAATGAAGACCTATAGATATAGAGGCCACTCCATGTCGGATGCGCAGCAATATAGAACGAAAGATGAGGTAGAAGAGTATAAAAAAATAGATCCTATTACTCAAGTTTTACAGGTGATTAAGGATAATAAGTACGCCACAGACGAAGAGATTAAGGCAATAGATAAGAGGGTAAAACAATTGGTGAACGAATGTGAAAAGTTTGCTGACGAATCTGATTATCCGCCGATAAGTCAATTATACGATATGGTTTACGATCAAGAAGATTACCCGTTTTTAAAACATAAATTATAGTTAGATGGCAGAAGTAATAAATATGCCGAGACTTAGTGATACCATGGAAGAAGGTACTGTCGCTAAGTGGTTAAAAAAAGTTGGAGATAAAATTCAGGAAGGCGACATTCTAGCGGAAATCGAAACTGATAAAGCTACCATGGAATTTGAGTCTTTTCATGAAGGCGTTTTGTTGCACATTGGAATTCAAGAAGGAGATGGTGCTCCTGTGGATACACTTTTAGCAATTATTGGAGAAGAAGGTGAGGATATTTCTGGATTATTAAATAGTTCAGATGCAACAGGCGATTCGGACAAAAAAGAGGAAGCTCCTGAAAAAGAGGCCGTAAAAGACGATTCATCGAAACAAGCTTCTACTGTTGACGAAACTGCAGAAGCTTCTGAAATTCCTGAAGGCGTTGAGGTTGTAAAAATGCCGCGCCTTAGTGATACTATGGAAGAAGGTACCGTAGCTTCTTGGTTAAAAAAAGTAGGAGATAAAATTGAAGAAGGTGATATTTTAGCAGAAATCGAAACCGACAAGGCTACGATGGAGTTTGAATCATTCTACTCAGGAACCTTGCTATATATTGGTATTCAAGAAGGAGAATCTTCCCCTGTCGACGCCGTTCTTGCGGTCATAGGTCCAGAAGGTACAGATGTAGACAGTGTTTTAAATGCGAAACCTAAGACAACAAAAAAAGAGGCTTCAACACCTGATGAAGCGTCTAAAGAAACAGCAAAAACCGAAACAACAAAGGAAGAAAATACAGCGCCAACAACCAATGATGGCCAGCGTATTTTTGCATCTCCTTTAGCTAAAAAAATAGCTTCAGATAAAGGTATAAACTTGGCATCTGTTAGTGGTTCTGGCGATAACGGTAGAATTACTAAAAAAGATGTTGAAAATTTCACTCCTTCCCAAAAAGTGTCGGAAGCTGCGCCAGTTGAAAATGCAGGCACTAGCACAGCTGCTCCAGCCCCGGCAGCGCCCATGATGGCTCCTGTTGGCGAAGAAAGTTTTGAAGAGGTGAAAAATAACCAAATGCGTAAGGTAATTGCCAAGCGCTTGGGAGAATCTAAGTTTACAGCGCCACACTACTACTTAAATATTGAGGTAGATATGGACAACGCCATGAGCTCTAGAGTACAAATAAATAATTTGCCAGAGACCAAAGTCTCCTTTAATGATATGGTTGTGAAAGCTTGCGCCATGGCCTTAAGAAAGCATCCTCAAGTAAACACTTCATGGAAAGGCGAAACAACAAGGTATAACCAACATATTCATATTGGAGTTGCTGTAGCTGTTGAAGACGGATTAGTAGTTCCTGTGTTAAAATTTGCAGATCAAATGGGTCTTTCGCATATTGGCGGAATGGTAAAAGAACTAGCGGGAAAAGCAAGAAACAAAAAATTAACACCGGCCGAAATGGAAGGTAGTACGTTTACGGTTTCTAATTTAGGAATGTTTGGAATCGAAAGTTTTACTTCGATTATCAATCAACCTAATTCTGCTATACTTTCGGTAGGTGCGATTATCGAAAAACCCGTGGTTAAAAATGGAGCCATTGTAGTGGGTAATACCATGAAACTTACTTTAGCCTTGGATCACAGAACAGTTGATGGTGCATCGGGAGCTCAGTTTTTACAAACACTGCGTTCGTATATTGAAAACCCAGTTACCATGTTGGCTTAAAAACTAATAGTTTAAATTTATAAAAAGCATCCTACTTATTAGGATGCTTTTTTTATCTTTAAAACCTCATTATCCTACATATTTAAATCAGACTAAAATTAACGAAATGAAAATTATTTATAGTGTTGTTCTAATGGCCCTTGCTTTTTACAGCTGCAAAACGCCACAAATTATTGAAACAGATTCATCAAATATCATAGAAATTACAGCTCCTGAAGAAACGAACACTGAAACTAAAACAGAAATCAGAAAAGTAGTTCCTGCGGTTTCTTTTTCAAAAAGCAAAGATGTAGGAGATATTATTACTTTTTTAGCATCCGACGAATTAAAAGGTAGGGAAGCAGGAAGCGAAGGAATTGAGAAAGCCGCAAATTATATTGAGGCCATATTTCAGAAAAACGGGATAAAACCTTATTTTGAATTTTATAAAGACAGCATCTCAAATTTCAACAAACCGGCGTATAATGTTGTGGGTGTTCTTGAAGGGAATGATGCCAAGCTTAAAAACGAAGTTGTGATCATCGGTGCACATTACGATCACATTGGTCAGCTTGCTCCACAAGACGGAGACGCTATTGCCAATGGCGCTAATGATAACGCTTCTGGAACAACTACCGTGTTGGAAATGGCACGCTATTTTGCCAGTACAAAAACAAATAAGCGTACCATTATTTTTGCACTATTTACCGCAGAAGAAAAGGGATTATTGGGATCAAAGGATTTAGCGGAACGCTTAAAAGAAGACAATATAGACTTATACACCATGCTGAATTTTGAAATGGTGGGTGTGGCTTTACAAGATAAAGATTACTTTATGTATGTTACCGGTTACGAAAATTCAAATATGGCAGAAGTTGCCAACGCCTATAGTGGAGAAAATTTAATTGGGTTTTTACCTTCGGCCAAGCAAATGAACTTGTTTAAGCGTTCTGATAATTATGCTTTTCATACCGCCTTTAATGTACCGTCTCAAACTTTTTGCACCTTTGATTTCACCAATTTTGACCATTACCATAAGGTGGGTGACGAAGCCGCTAAAATGGATTTTGATCACATGGCAACCGTTGTAAATAAATCTATTCCGATGGTTTCAGGTATTATAAATGCAGCTACAAAAGAAATAAAATACAACAACTAATGGCAACTATTATTATTACTGGGGCAAGCAGAGGTATCGGTTTTGAGATGGCACAGCTTTTTGCAGATGAAGGGCATCAAGTATTGGCTTTATCTCGAAACGATAAACCTATTTCCGATTTAAAGCATAAAAATATTTTTACTTTTCCATTTGATTTGGCTCAACCCGATGATTTAAAAAAGCTAGATGATTTTTTAAGCAAAAATTGGAAGCAAGTAGATGTTTTGATTAATAATGCGGGTAGATTACTGAATAAGCCTTTTTTAGAAACCACAGAAACGGAGTTTGAAGAGGTGTATAAAGTAAACGTTTTTGGTGTGGCTAGTGTCACAAAAATGGTGGTGCCCAAAATGCCAAAAACAGGACATGTGATCACCATAAGTTCTATGGGAGGTGTACAAGGAAGTATGAAGTTCCCAAGTTTAGCGGCGTACAGTTCCAGTAAGGCAGCGGTTATTACCTTAACCGAATTATGGGCAGAAGAGTTCAAGGAGACAGGCCCATCTTTTAATGTTTTGGCCTTAGGAGCCGTACAAACCGAAATGTTAGAAGAAGCTTTTCCTGGCTACCAAGCACCAACGACAGCTTTGGAAATGGCGAGCTATATAAAAGAATTTGCTTTGACAGGAAGCAAGTTTTATAATGGGAAACTTTTGCAAGTGAGTAGTAGCACACCTTAATGTAAAATTTTTTAAAAATAACGATAGGAAAAGCGTGTGAAACCATAATTGAGCACTATGTTGTTGCTCAGGGAGAGAAAATTAGTGTCGAAAACCATAGGTACAAAGGACTATTTACTATTTAGCGTTCTGATTTTTAATTTTCTTATTTTACAACAGCTTCAATTTATACTAAGTTTACAGTATGCAAAAAACACTAGAAAAATACCTTCCTGAACGCGCAATACCGTTGTGTATAGAGATGATTAAGGTACATAGTGTAAATTTAAAAATTGTAAATCAGCGGGTGACCCGGCATGGTGATTATCGACGTTTGCCTAATGGGTCTCACAAAATTACCGTGAACGCCTCTTTAAATAAATACCGATTTTTAATGACCTTAGTGCATGAAATTGCCCATTTAGTGGCTTTTGAAAAATATGGCAGAAGCATTAAGCCACACGGCTTAGAATGGAAACGTACCTTTCAGGCCTTAATGTTGCCTTTTATTCGTCCTGAGGTATATCCGCCAAGAGTATTACCCCTGATAGCGAATCATTTTAGAAATCCAAGTGCGAGTAGTGATACCGATGCAAAATTATCATTAGCCCTGAAAAATTATGATGTTCAAGCCACTGATACCAATTATGTTTTTGAATTGCCTATCGGGAGTATTTTCAGAATCCATAATGGACGCCTCTTTAAAAAAGGAAATAAAAAAGTAAAACGTTACGAATGTGCAGAGTTGGCCACGGGAAAAGTATACCTGTTTCAGCCTAATGCCGAAGTTGAATTGATAAAAGACTAAAAAAATGAATAAAAATTATTACGCCGTATTAATGGCGGGTGGCGTTGGTTCCCGTTTTTGGCCTATGAGCACCACCGATAACCCAAAGCAGTTTCATGACATGTTAGGTACTGGTGATACCTTAATACAAAAAACATTTAAACGCCTAAATAAATTTGTTCCTACGGAGCAGATTTTAATTCTGACGAACGAGCGCTATAATGATTTGGTGCTGCAGCAATTACCACTGGTAAAACAAGACCAAGTGGTGTTAGAACCTGCCATGCGAAATACAGCACCTTGCATTTTGTACGCCGCTTTGAAAATTCAAAAGCAAAATCCTGATGCGGTGATGATTGTGGCACCCAGCGATCATTGGATTGAAGACGAAACTGCCTTTGCCAATGATGTGAAACAGTGTTTTGACAAATGTGAAAAGGAAGATGTGCTTTGCACTTTAGGCATAAAACCCACGTTTCCGAATACGGGTTTTGGGTATATTGAATTTGAAAAAGCCAGTGGTGTGGGTCTCAAAAAAGTACATCAATTTAGAGAAAAACCAGATTATGAAACCGCTAAAGATTTTATTGCACAAGGTAATTTTCTATGGAATGCGGGTATTTTTATGTGGAGTGTAACGACAATTATTAATGCCTTTAAAAAGTATCAAGCTTCTGAGTTTGCTTTATTTGAAAAAGGAATAGCTGTTTACAATACCAAAGACGAACAGGCTTTTATCAATGAGAATTATCCGAAAGCTGAAAATATATCGATAGATTATGCTATTTTAGAACCTTCAAAGCACATTTTTGTATTGCCAGCCACCTTTGATTGGAATGATTTGGGAACTTGGGGCTCGTTATATGATAAATTAGATAAAGATGAACATCATAATGCTGTTGTAAACAGTAAAGTGCTGAGTCAAGATGCTAGTGGCAACATGATTCGGTCTTCAAAGGATAAAATTATTGTGGTTGATGGTTTAAAAGATTATATCATTGTAGATAAGGAAGACGTTTTATTAATTTACCCTAAATCGAAAGAACAAGATATTAAACAAGTTCTTGTTAAGATTAAAAATAAGTTTGGTAACCAGTATACTTAATATATGCACGACGAAGTTAACAAAGATCACGTTTCTCCTAATAGCAATGAAGGTGCTAAAAGTGAAAATGTAAAAAAAGACTTTAAAGGACTTTTGGGTTCTGTAAAACATTTTTTATCTGATTTGCTTGACATTCGGAATAACACCGATCAAGAAGCAACACGAGAGTCTATTATCGCGGATATTCCGTTTAAAGGGCATACCTCTTGGATTCTAATCTGTTCTATTTTTATTGCATCGGTAGGCTTAAATGCAAATTCTACGGCTGTGGTTATTGGTGCGATGTTAATTTCGCCTTTAATGGGACCTATTTTAGGTATGGGTCTTTCATTGGCTATTAATGATGTAGACACCTTAAGGCGTTCCTTAAAGAATTTTGCGGTCATGGTGGTACTGAGTATTTTGACCGCGTATCTATTCTTTGCTTTTTTTCCTTTGCGTGATGAATCTTCGGAACTTTTAGCGCGTACTGCTCCTGATATTCGCGATGTTTTAATTGCCTTTTTCGGGGGTTTGGCTTTGGTGATTGCCAGAGCAAAAAAAGGAACTATCGCGAGTGTAATTTTTGGGGTGGCCATTGCAACGGCTTTAATGCCGCCCTTGTGCACCGTAGGTTTCGGCTTGGCCATTGGCAACTGGGATTATGCCACGGGAGCTATGTATTTGTTCACAATCAATACCATTTTTATTGGCTTAGCGACTTTTTTGGTGATCAAAATTTTGAAATTTCCTATGGTTCGATATGCGAACTCACAACGTAGAAGAACAATTTCAAGAATAGCATCATTAGTGGCCATTGCAGTAATGATTCCTGCAACATGGACCTTTTTTCAGGCATGGAGAGAGTCTAGATTTAAAAGTGATGCACAACAATTTATAAATAATACTATTGCTAAATATGAATTTGCAGGCAATGGTTATTTTCTGAGTGATTTTACAAATATTGAATACCATGGGAACGATAAATCTTTGTTTGATTTAATTTTTCGCAAGGAAGCAAAAGCTGAAAATTCATTGATTGAGGTGGTGTTTATGGGTGATGAATTGGTGCCTGATAATATCATTTCAAGTTGGAATAATATTATGGATGGTGATTTTCAATATCTTAAGGAAGTAGAGCTGAGAATCATTCAGGGATCTAAAAATGAAGAAATTGATCAGTTTAAGTACGTGAGTGAGCTTTATGAAACAAAGAAGGCAGAGCTTTTAAGTAAAGATGAGCGTATTAAGTTATTAGAACTAGATTTAGTGCGCTTAGAAAAATTGGCGGCTACACAAATACCTTTTCAAGACATTAGTGCTGAAGCTAAAGTTAATTATGAAAATTTGGCATCTTTAAGTTATTCCTATACCATTACCACTGATTTTCAAAAAACAGACACGATTCCGGTATTTGAAGCGCAATGGAAAAAGAACATAAAAGACGCTCAAGCCGCCGCTGATGGCAAAAAACTTATGGATTGGCTACGACTTCGTTTGAAGAATAATAAAATACAGTTGAGATAGTCATAGGCTTAGTACAAGAACAGTGGTATTTTGTGGCACTAAAATACTAGGGCTAATTTTTTTTGACTGGCTAGATTTTTTTGTTTCTAAGGGAAACATCTTAATTGCGTTCCTCAATGTACATTTGCCGTACTTTTTTAAACAAGTCAGATGAATACACAAAATCGGTCACGGCGGCATTATCGGTTTTAAAAATTTCTTTATTGGTCCCTTCCCATTCTTTAAGTCCGTTTTTAAGGAAGAGTATTTTTTGGCCAATTTCCATCACAGAGTTCATGTCGTGCGTATTGATGACGGTAGTAATGTCATATTCTTCGGTAATTTCTTGAATTAGATTATCAATGAGAATCGCCGTTTTTGGATCTAAACCAGAATTAGGTTCGTCACAAAATAAAAATTTAGGATTCATTACAATCGCTCTAGCAATAGCTACTCTTTTTTGCATTCCACCTGAAATTTCAGCTGGAAATCGTTTGTGGGCATCAATTAAATTAACACGCTTTAATACACTATTAACGCGGTCTTGCATTTCAGATTTTGACTGTTTGGTAAACATTTCTAAAGGAAACATAACATTGCCTTCAACAGTCATAAAATCAAATAAAGCGCTGCCTTGAAAAACCATCCCCATTTCTTGGCGTAGGCTCCTTTTTTGTTCAGGCTTTAAATCAGAATACGCATTTCCATTGTAAACAATAGTTCCTTTTTCGGGCTGAAAAAGGCCTAATAAGCATTTTAAAAATACTGTTTTACCAGAACCACTTTGACCAATAATCAAATTTGTTTTTCCTTTTTCAAAAGAAGTAGTTATTCCTTTTAAAACTTCAGTATCTCCGAAAGATTTGTGTATATCGTTTACTTCGATCATTAGCCTAATAAAAGTTGAGTTAAAACATAGTTTGCAACAATAATTACCACGCTGGTCCATACGAAAGCTGTAGTACTTGCTTTACCTACTTCTAAAGCACCACCTTTCATGTAAAATCCGTGAAAAGAAGGGACTGTTGCAATTATCAAAGCAAATACAATCGTTTTTAGAAAGGCATAGGTTACGTGAAACGGATTAAAATCTAACTGAAGTCCGTCTATAAAATCAGCACTTGTTAAGAAGCCACCAAAAACTCCAGCGACCCATCCGCCAAAAATACCTACAAACATGCCAATAGAAATTGCAAAAGGATAAAAAAGCATGGCAATGATTTTTGGAAATACCAGATAGTTCAGCGCATTTACGCCCATAACCTCTAAGGCATCAATTTGTTCGGTAACCCTCATACTTCCGATACTAGACGTAATATAAGAACCTACTTTACCGGCCATAATTATGGATACAAAAGTGGGGGCAAACTCTAAAATCACCGATTGTCTTGCGGTAAAGCCAATCAGGTTTTTTGGGATAATAGGATTCGTTAGGTTGAGTGCTGTTTGAATGGTCACTACAGCACCAATAAAGAATGAAATAAATATAATAATTCCTAGAGAGCTGTAAATGAGCTCGTCTATTTCTTTTAAAATAAGCGATTTCATTATTCTCCATTTAGTAGGTTTTTTAAAAACCTCACGAATCATAATAAAATAACTGCCAATTGCTGCTAGGTAATTCATTAATTAAGGGAATCTTAAGTGATAAACTGGAACCAACCAATTTAGTGTAAAAATAATAATATTAAATTGGTTGTAACTTGAATTTACAACAAAAGAAGAAAAAGAAAGAATTCGGGGTAGCTATGATGCCTTGTCTAGAGCGTTAGCCAACTTTAAAAATTACTTTAATTTAACCTTAAGTTGTATTTTTTTAAGTGTTTATTTGAGTATTTTTATCTTTTGTAATTAAAATTTATTTCATGAATACGAATAAAATAGTCTCCTTGTGGCTCTTAGTAGCGTTTTGTTTTTCTGCTAGTGTTGTTCAAGCGCAACGAAAATCAAAAAATAAGGATAAAGATCAAAGTCAAAAGCAAGAGGTAGTTTTTACGACCCCTTACACATCTCCAAAGTTAGTCGTAGGTATTATAGTGGATCAGATGCGCTTTGATTATATAACTAGATTCTGGAATCATTACGGTGAAGGTGGTTTTAAACGCCTAGTAGGGGAAGGTTTTAATTGTAAAAACAATCATTTTAACTACGCTCCAACCTATACCGGGCCTGGGCACGCATCGGTGTATACAGGAGCAACACCTGCTACACACGGTATCATTGGCAATAACTGGTACGATAAAGTAAGCGATACAGAAGTGTATTGTGTTAGTGACGATAGTTATGCTTCAGTGGGTACCACCTCAGATGCGGGTCAAATGTCTCCATTTAGAAACAAGGTGTCTACGATCACGGATGAACTGCGTTTGCATACGCAAATGCGAGGCAAAGTCATTGCTATTTCGCTAAAAGATAGAGGTGCAGTTTTGCCAGGGGGGTATGCCGCGAATGGAGCTTATTGGTTTCATGGAAAAAATGAAGGGAGTTGGATAACAAGTACTTTTTATATGAACCAATTACCAAAATGGGTAAGTGATTTCAATAGCTCGGATATGGCAGAATCTTATAAAAAACCATGGACAAGCTTAAAGGATATTTCAACCTATGTGGAGAGTGGTACCG
The DNA here is from genome assembly GCF_000799565.1 of Cellulophaga sp. Hel_I_12. NCBI lineage: Bacteria > Pseudomonadati > Bacteroidota > Flavobacteriia > Flavobacteriales > Flavobacteriaceae > Cellulophaga > Cellulophaga sp. Hel_I_12. The sequence continues at coordinate 1,626,533 of NZ_JUHB01000001.1, read as the reverse complement.
ATATAAATAACTATGAAGGTTTGTTTAAAGGAGAGCTAAATTCAGCATTTCCTCACGATTTGCCTGCGCTATGGGATACTAATGATCAATTTGATATTTTGAAAGCAACGCCCTATGGTAATAATTTAACTACAGATTTCGCAATAGCCTCACTAGATGGTGAAAGCCTAGGTGCTGACGCCATTACCGATTTTTTAGCAGTAAGTTATTCGAGTACAGATTATGTAGGTCATAAATATGGAGTGAATTCTAAAGAAGTACAAGATACTTATTTAAGGCTTGATCAAGATATTGAACGCCTTTTAAAAACCTTAGATGCTAAAGTTGGCAAAGGTGAGTATACTGTTTTTTTAACAGCAGATCACGCAGCAGTGCATGTACCCGCTTTTTTACAGGACATGAAAATTCCTGGTGGTTATACAGATTCAAAAAGCACAAAAGAGCGGTTTAGCGAATTTTTAAAATACAGCTATGGCTCAGAAGATATTGTAAAAAATAGCTCTAACGGACAGCTCTTTTTAGATCACAACATCATCAAAAATTTAGATTTAAATTTAGCAGAAGTACAAGAGCATTTTGCTAAAGAGCTCATGTCGTACGGGGAGTATAGCCATGTGTATACCGGTGAGCAAATGTGGGCCAATAATTATACCCATGGCATACCTCATATTCTTCAAAATGGGTATAGCCAGGAACGCTCAGGGGATGTTATAACAGTATTAAACTCTGGTTATATTAGTGCTAGTGCAAGGTCAAAAGGATCCACACACGGGTCTCCGTTTCCGTATGACACACACGTACCCTTGTTGTTTTATGGGAAAGGAATTAAGAAGGGTGAAACTTTTGAAAAAACAACAATTCCGGATATTGCACCAACTATTGCTGCTTTGTTAGGTATTTCTTTTCCTAGTGGAACCACGGGACAGCCTATTGTGGAAGTGTTGCGTAAGTAGTTGTCAAAAAAACACCGAGGATACGGGTGCTTGGCTGAAAATTTTATACATCAAATTCAAGGATGCTCAATGAATTTTGCTTTGGCTACCTGACCAGCTTAAGGGCTGTGTTAGGTAGTTGCGCATGGTTTAAAATAATTGTTTTCTGATGCCTTTCCATCGTAGCGTACGTATAAAATGGCCTTCTAAGGGTGATACTAAAAAGGGTTCTTTTGTTTTTTTTGCCATAAAATAGCCCTTCATATTATCGAAAAAAGCAGCTGCCTTATTTTGTTTCCAGGCCATCTTTAAGGATGCAATACACGTAATCATAATTCCGTAACGCATCGTAAACATGGCTTTTCCTTGCAATAGTTTTGCTTTTTTGTTATACCGATCACCTGTTGGTCTAAGATGTTTTACCTGCAGGGTCTTCTCGGTGCTAATAGCAAAACCATGATATTGAGCTAATAATTCATCTACCGTATCCCATCCCATAGCACATTTTAATCCACCGATAGCTTTAAAGCAGGCTTTAGAATAGGCTTTTATGGCCCCGCGAACATGTTTTAAATGCATAGGGTGGTTTAGTTTCCATTCGCCAAGAGTATCTTTTTCATAAATGAATCCCCCTGCAATACCAATTTTTGGATCAGACTTAAAAAGGGCTGAAATTTCTTCAAAGTAATTTTTGGGTAGGATAACATCTGCATCGAGCTTTACGATAAAATCGTATTGCTCATCAAGCAGGGCTAAACCTTTCGAAAAGGCATGAATAACCTTACTACCGGGTAAATGCTCCTCCGAGGAGCTGGTATTTAATTTTACAAAGCGGCCGTTTGCGGTATACCTATCAATAATGAGCTCTGTATCATCTGTGGAATTATCGTTCACTATGATCACTTTTTTAGGTGCTAAAGTTTGATTGGTAATAGACTGTAAGGTGTCCTCTAAAAAAAGTGCTTCATTATGAGCGGGGATGACAATGTAATACTCCATTTTTAAAATTGAAATTGGATAGTAAATATCGGATTAATATTTTAAAATGGAGAAAACCAATTATTTTTATTTAGGCAAAAATAAATCAGCAAAGTATCGGAAACTTAAAAATTAGTCGTTTAAAAGTACATAATTTCGATGAAATACACTTTTAAACTAAAAACCTATGAATTTTTATTAGGTAATGCTTCAGAATTATTATTGAATTTTGTCGAAGAAATTAACCCCTTATCCAAATTGTTATGAAAACTACGAACACCTACAACGTACTTTTTGCACTAATTATTGTAGTGGTAAACTACAGCCTACAGGCGCAAAATTCAGTCACAAAAGTTTCAGACTTAACAAGTCTAAACGAGACCCAAAAACGACAAGAAAATTATAAAGTTCTTAAAGATCTTGGGTATAACGAAATAGCCATTTTCGAAGACCTTGGCAATGCTAATTTTTTAAACAAAAATTATGAAACAGCCATGTATTGGTACACCAAACTTTTTAAATTGAGTGATGGTAATAACATTAGTAAAAACTACTACGAGCGGTATCAATTCGCCCTAAAAGCGACGAACAATCCTAACCTAAATTTAGCTAGTTCGGAAAAAGATTGGGTAGCTCAAGTAAAAGAAGATTATAAAATTCCAAATAAGCAGCATCAGGCTAAATTCAAAGATTTTAATTTCGGAAACAATCAAAAAGTAAAAGCATTAGAGGCTTTTGTAGCTAAAGAAACTGTACAAGAATTTAATCAAGAATCGATTTCGGAAAATAATCGCACAAAAAACCTTCAAAACCAGTCTCCAATTGCAATGACCGTTGATGGCAATACAGCCTATTACACAAAGCAGGTAGCTGTAAAACCATTATATGGTGTTTTTTCTAAAAAGGAGCTAGTGCATAAAATTTTCAAAGCAAACTATAGCAATGGAACTTGGACAACCACAGGAGAAGTAGCCTTAGGTCCAAAAAATGCATCTGTTATGCATCCAACAATTTCTGAGGATGGAAGTCGCTTATTTTTTGCTTCAGATATGCCAGGAACCTTTGGTAAGTTCGATATTTATGTTGCCACAATTCAAAAAAATGGCGCCATGGGAGTCGCTAAAAACTTAGGTCAAAAAGTAAATACAAACGAGGACGATTTGTATCCGAATATTATGGGAGGGACATCGCTTTTCTTCGCATCAAATGGACATCAAGGCTATGGGGGATTAGATGTTTATATGGTCGAAGTGGCAAGTAACAAGGTTGGCGCTACCGTCAACCTTGGAAGTCCCATAAACAGTAGGGAAGATGATTTTTCTATTCAGCTCATCACCGATAAAGAAACAGGTTATGTTGTTTTACAAAGAGGACAAAACTATGGAAACACGCAGCGTGTTGCTTATGCTTATGATGATCCAAGCTTAAGAGCCAAACAAAAACGCAAAGAGTATCACATTTTGGAAGCTTTGAATACCGAATCAAAGATCAACTACTCCAGTTCTATTTTTGAAGATAACGAATAGCTTTTTTGATCTCCGCTGATACACGTATGAGTATCTGAACATGCAGTAGTAGAACAATCTTAATCTTTTCAATTATGAACTATTTAACGACCCTCAGAATATATAAAATAGCCATTTTTTTGGTCATAGGTATGGCTTTTGGTACGGTGACTGTATCCGCTCAGGAAACGGTAACTGATCTTAGCTCTAAAACTACCTATCACAATCAATTATTTTTTAATCGATTTTTAATCAATCCTACGTTCTCTTTAGTGCGCGAGGAAAAATCATACCTTAATATTTTACACCGAAACCAATACAGTACTTTTGAAGATAACAATCAGAATTATTTTATAGGTTTCAGTAATAAAATAAATAACAATACGGCTCTAGGAATTGGTATTTACAGCCAATGGTCAGGAGTGGTTCAGGAGTTTGGTTTTAATGCAAATTATGCACGATCAGTGCAACTTGGAAGTACGAGCAGCTTAACCTTCGGTGCAAACATTACCTATTTTAGTGACGGTTTAGATAGAAATAGGGTAGTGGCATCAGAAGAGGATCCAGAATTAGCAGCGGCCACCAAAGAAAGTAAAATTGCTATTCAACCAGGAATTACTTTATCTGTGGGGAAGTTCGATTTTAGTGTATATGCCAAAGACTTATTAAACTACAACCAAACTACTAATGCTTTTTTAACTAATTTAAGCGATAAAAGTATTACTGCCTCGGTACAGTATACGCATCTTTTAGGCCCTAGAAGAGGCTTATTTGAAAATGGAAAATTAACGCCGCTTGTACAAGTAAGTAGAAATCAAGATAACAAGTTAACCTATGTGGGCTCGGTGGTTTTAGAGTTACCGCAATACGGTTGGTTACAAAGTACTTTTGATGATGAATATGGATTGTCTATGGGTTTTGGTTTTAACCTCAATAAAAAAATGTCTTTAGGGTATTTGATGGAAAAAGATGTCGTTAATGAAGTGGCAGACTTAGGTTGGAATCATGAATTATCTGTTGCCTATACGTTTAAAAGCAATAAGAATAGCGCTGCAGATTTGGCAGATAACTCTCAAGATAGTAAGGTTGATGCCATCATTAGAAATTATGAAGATCAAATTTTAAAATTAATAGCCAATCAAAAAGAGCAAAACACCAACGATGATGAGGAAAACTCAGAAAAGAGTATGGAGGCTATAGAAAGTATATCACCATCAAAGCCTAGCCGTAAGCCATCAAAAAGTAGAAAAACTATTGAATCTGGAGCAGGTTTAGGCCGTATGGCAAGTACTGATGGAGAAAATGAGAATACTTTAGCCTATGAAAACCGGCTTATTCTAGACGAGCTTATCTTACGACAAGACTCTATTGAGAGTATTCGTAACCAACAATTTGAAGAACGTTTCGAAGCAATTGTTCGCATATTGCGTAGTGATTTAAAGAATAACAACGGTACAGCAACGCAAGCGAATGAGGGCCATCAGGCTTCAGGTTACGCCGCTACTCAAACGAATAAAGTGAATACATCGGCTACTACCGGATTTAAAAAATTAAACATTGAAGTATTAAATCAGTCTAATATTATAGGCGTGAAATCAGGATACTATGTTATTGCCAATGTATATAAGACAGAGAAATACTTAAACGCTTTTATAAAAAAGCTTGAAGAAAAGGGATTAAATGCAAAACAATTTTACAACAAAGAAAACGGTCTGTATTATGTGTATTTAGCTGATTTTGATATCAAACAAGATGCTGAAACTGCTTATGTTTCTAACTTAAACGGGAAATACAATGATGAAAAATGGATTATGCAAGTAGATAATGTAAATGCAACGGCCACTGTGGCGAATATGTATGAGGATTAATTGAATACAAGCATTGCGAAAAAACGAAGAGAAAGAATAAACTCATAGTTCGTCAATGATTTCAAATGAGGATTGTATTTGCTTTGAGTACTTGGCAAGGGCTAAAAAATTAAGGTAGTTAATTGGATAAAGGTGAGGTTGAGGCCTGCTAAAATGATTTTCATTTTAGCAGGTTTCTTTATGTATAAGAACTTCCGTTTTATTTTCGATGAACGGTCTACCAAGACCTATTTATTTAACATGCTGTAGAACAAATACTTATAGTTTAACGGGGAACACTTTATCGAAAAAATTTAAAAAAGTAGGAAAAAGACTACTTTTAATTCTAATTTTATCAAATTAATAAGTACATTTAATAAAAGCTAAAGACTCTAATGTTAAAAAGTATCCCATAATTATCATTAGAGGACTTATTTTTTTACTAAAATAGTATCGTGTATTGAACGAAAATTAAAATTCATTAAACCCCCAAATTATGAAGATTAAACTTAACCTCGCATCCCAATCGAAAATTAGTGCTAAGCACAACATTTTCTTCCAATTATTTTTTAAAAACTTTCTACTCCTTTTAAAACCTTAGCTTAGGTAACTAACTACCTTATGGTGCTGAAATAGCACAACTGCTAAGCCTTTTAAAGGCTAATCCTTTCTTAACAAACGGATCATGAGCGACTTTGTCATCATGTGTTCTGTGTTTTGCGAATGGCTTAAATTTTGAAAGTAAGCACTTTCAAGCAGGTTTTTTGTGTCTTTTTTTGAGCACTTTAGGGTCATTAAATTAAAAATGCCAATCCTTTAGTAGGCTATTGCTTTGGCAAAAAACAACCTACTGAACAAAACCCCCATAGTATGAAATCAAATATTTTAAAAATCATGATACTCGATGATGATTTACAATATCATGAAGCGTATCGCTATTATTTTGAGACCTATTTATCCTATCAACTAGTCGGAATTTACACGTGTGTAAAAGATGCTTTATTAGCTTATAACGATGTCAAACCAGATATTATTGTCTCTGAAATTGATATTCCAGATATTGGCGGAATTGAAGCCATCTCTCATTTTAGAAAACTAGATGAAGAGGTTAAAATAATAATGCTAAGTACCCAAAGCGATTTTGAGCTCGTTAAAAAAGCTTTTAAAAGTAGGGCTAATGGGTATTTGACAAAACCGGTAACCAAACAACGGCTTCATAGTGCTTTAGATGCCATAAAGTTTGAGGGTGCTACCATGAGCAGTGATATTGCAAAAATGGTCATCGCTATGTTTCATAGAAAATCATATACTAATTTTTCAGACCGGGAAAACCAAATTGTAGACCATCTATGCCAAGGTGAAACCTATAAAAGCATTGCAAAAAAGTTATTTATTACCGCCAGTGCTGTAAACTTTCACATTCAGAACATCTATCTAAAACTCAATGTAAACTCAAAATCAGAAGCTCTGGTAAAACTAAGAGCTCTAGAAATGCAGTTTTAATGCTCCAATTCAACAGCACTGCAAGTATTTGTAGTGCTGTTGAATTATATGGTTGAGATAATTTTAGTTGCAGTTTTATGGGCGGCTAAAACAGCACCATTCATATAACCAGCAAATTCTGTTGCAGCTTCTGAACTAGAGATCAGTAGTTTATTATTGAAATAAGACGCTGAAAATACTGGATTTCCATTATTTTGATGTGGTTATAGTGATATTTCTGAAGGTTCAAACGTATGTTTTTCCTGGCTCCAAACGCATTCATCATAGGCTATAAAGGCTGCTGCTTTTGCGCCAAAAACGGTTTTTAATTGGCTAATAACAGCTGCACGCCTATCTACAGCTTTTAGGGTTTTATAGGATGAATTTATAAAACCACAAAGCGCATAGCTAGAACGCTCGTGGTTACAATGGTCATAGAGTTCTGTGATGGGCCCTGTATTGCTAAAAACGGTACCTGATAGTTTTTCTTGTTCCCAAAAAGGATCCTGATAGGTTAGTGCAACTTTAATGGAGTCTTCCATCCATGTATGTGTTTGCTGTGCAATCTGCATTACATTGTTGGGTAAATCAGGTTCGAAAACTATTTTTTTAGCCCATAATTTAGGTGGAATCGCCAAAACTACTTGGTTCGCTTCAAAGGTTTCATTGGCCGTCACTTGCACGGTATTATAATGAAATGTAATTTCTTTCACCGTCTGGTTCAGTAGAATATCTTTTTGGTTTAGTTTTCGGTACAAGGCCTCTATAAGCTGAAAGCTACCGCCTGAAATTCGATAACTTGGAGCTTGATTTGGCATCTGAATTGCTTGGGCAGGAGACGTAGAAAAGGGTTGAAAAAATACAGTACCCTCCATGAACTGTTGAAAATAATCAAGTTCTAATTCGGCTAAAAGTGTTATTAAATGTTGGTGTTGTGCACTGAACCAAGTTGCGCCCATCTCAATGGGTGTATTATTTGTTTGTAAAACGGTGTTTATTCGTCCGCCAATTCTTGATCTTGCTTCTAAAATTTTAAAAGGTATTCCCTCTTTTTTTAAGTTGTACGCTGTTAAAAGTCCGGACAGTCCGGCGCCAATAATTATAACCATTGTACAAAAATACTGAAGTAAAACGATGTGCTGGCTGCTTAAATTTTATTTTTTAATTGATCTACTAAAAGTTTTGAACTTTTACAAAAAGTACTTTATTTCAAAAAAAAAGGCCTTGCTATACTAAAGATTAACAGCTTTGGTAACAGGCTTGTTTGCAATTGAGAAAAATTTTGGAATTAAATGAAGCCATTAGGATAATGGTTTTACCGGCATTTTCGCGTTCATTTTTCTTCTCCAATACACGATATAAATTGTTCCTAGAATAGTAGGTAGTGTCCAAGCCACCAACGTATCTTGCCCCAAACCTGCCACTATAAAAGCGGTAAAAGAGGCAATAAGGGCACCGACCATTTTTCCGATATGATTGGCAAGCCATCCCTTTTTTGTGTTGCGAAATTTTTTATAAAAGATAAAATCGCGGATGCTTAAAGAAAGTCCGAAGCCACCAAAAAAAACAAAAAGTAGGGAGCCCATATTACCCAGTGCTAAGCCATAGGAGCCATATACAATCATTAGGCTTGATAATAAAAGCATTGTTCCCGAAATTATTTTATCGATGGCTGTGGCCTCTTTTTTATGGTTAGACCTAAAGGTCATTATTTGATTGCCAGAAACGACTAAATAAATAGTGAAGAGTGCTATTAACAGTAGCAATACATTTTCGTGATTCGGCATGCAAGCAATAGGTATTGCTATTAATGAGCTTGTGATCATGCCTAAAGAAAATAATTTTCCCATTCTTTTGTGCGCTTTACTTCCCTTGGTACAGATGATACTTCCTATACCCGTAATAAGACCTAATCCGCCGAAAAATGCATGAATGTAAATGAATGTTTTGATGGTTGCTTCCATAACTGCTAGATTTTAATATTTCAAAAATCGACAATTATTTAGGCCTTACCGTCTTTACTAAACCCAAGTGTAGTTTTAAAGTGCTGAGTTGTTTAAAACTACAGCAGCTATAATAGGATAGAGCTTTCCAGAAGTTTTAGATTTCATACCTCAATAATCTCAAAGCATTGAGCACTACTAAAAGTGTAGAGCCTTCATGACCAACTACAGCGGGTCCAATAGCAATGGTACCCATGATGGTCATGGGTACTAAAATAGCCACCATTCCTAAGCTAATCACTAAATTTTGTTTGATGATTTGCCTTGCTTTTCTACTAAGTCCAATAGCAAAGGGAAGATTATCTAGTTTGTCAGCCATAAGTGCAATATCGGCTGTTTCTAAGGCAACATCCGAGCCTGCAGCACCCATAGCGATACCTACGGTACTTTTGGCCATGGCGGGTGCGTCATTTACCCCATCACCTACCATGGCTACATTACCTACTTCTTGTTTTAGACTTTCAATAGCTTTTACTTTGTCTTCTGGTAATAAACTGCCCATGGGATCTGTAATTCCAATTGTTTTTGCGATAGCATCCGCTACTTTTTGATGATCCCCTGTCAACATTACCATTCGCTTAATTCCCATTTTTTTCAAAGCAGCCAGCGTGGCTTTGGCTTCGGGTCGTGCAATATCCATGGCGGCAATAATACCTAAATAGTTTTTGTCTTTATGAATAATCATAGCCGTGTGCCCTTGTGATTCTAAGTCGGCCATTTTTGAGTCTATCTCTTTAGGAACTTCCTGTCCCGTTAATTCTTCAAAAAGCCTTCGATTACCAATATGTACCAAACCAGCTTCCCAGGTGGCTTTAATTCCTCTTGCCGTTAAGGCTTTTAGATCTTCAGCCTTAGAAATAGGGATGTTTCCCAGCTCTTTTTTACCCCCTTCAACTATGGCTGCTGCTAATGGGTGATCGCTTAAAGCCTCTACTGCAACGGCGATTTTTAAGAGCTCTACTTTAGTTGTTTTCCCAAAGGGGATGGCGTGAGTTAAGGTTGGTCTACCTTCGGTTAAGGTTCCTGTTTTATCAAAAGCAATGGCTCGTAAGCCGCCTAAATCTTCAAGTGGTCGTCCGCCTTTAATTAAAACACCTTGGCGCGCAGCACGCGCAATCCCAGCCAATACAGCACTAGGGGTTGAAATAGCTAAGGCACAAGGAGAAGCTGCAATTAAAACTGACATAGCCCTATAAAAACTCTGTTCAAAGGTTTCATTGAGGATAAGGAAAGCGAGCATTAATACGGTAACCACCAGTAAAACAATGGGGACATAGTATTTTTCGAACTTATCGGTAAAGTGTTGGGTGGGTGATTTTTGGGTTTCGGCTTCTTTGACTAGCATAATGAGTCTAGAGAGCGTACTGTCTTTTGCTTCTTTCAACACCTTTATTTCTAATACGCCACTGCCATTTATGGTGCCCGCAAAAACACGATGTTCCGGTAATAGTGTATTAATCTCATTTTCATCTTGCCAATTTTCTCTCGGGCGTTTCTCGACCGGGATACTTTCTCCAGTTATAGAGGCTTGGTTAACGGGGCTTGTTCCTTTAATAACGACGCCATCTGCGGCAATTTTAGAATTTGGTTTTACGACAATGATATCGCCTAGGTTAAGCTGTTCTATGCTTATCTCTTTCAGTTCCCCATTGCGTTTTACCAAGGCCATAGGTGGTGCTAAATCAGAAAGCGCAGCAATAGATTTTCTTGCTCGTTTCATGGCATAATGCTCTAAGGCATGACCTAAACTAAACAGAAAAAGTAGTAAAGCGGCTTCTCCCCATTTACCTAAGGCAGCCGCACCTATGGCTGCAAATAGCATCAAAAAATCGATCTCAAATTTCCCCCGAAGTACATCTTCCCCAGCGGTAATAAAAGTAAAAACACCTCCAAGAACAGCTCCAATCATAAAGAGAACGGTCGAGGGATAGGCTGTAATACCATCAACGAAGGATAAAATAACGCCACCTAACCAGAATATGCCACTAAGAATAGCGAAATAGAGCTCTGTGTTTTCTCCTAAAATCTGAAATTTGGAGGCTATTTCATGATGGTGTTCATGATGCCCATTTCCCGTACTATCTTTTATATCGCGAATAGTCAGGCCTATTTTTTTAACCGATGCGATAATCTCAGATTTAATGGCTTCATCACCACTCCAATCTAAGTGAACCATCCCCGAAGCGGACACCGAGACCTGATGCACTCCTTTTTTTGTACTCAAAATCTGCTCAATTCTTCGAATTTTGCGAATGTCTTTAATTTCTCCTATTTCAAGCTTTAGTGTATTCATTAATGAAGGGGTGGGCCTGTCTTTTAGTTTATTGAATTATTGTAGGCATACCTTAAGTAGTATTAAAAGTACAAGATTAAGTTATACTTTTCAATCTTCATTTTGATGAATTTAATGGAATGTCCAAAAATCATTTTTTGGTGGGGGAGCTTCGAATGTTTTAAATTCTTTCATGGCTGAATCTTGATAGCTTAATTTCCATGCATGGAGGCAAATAGCTAAGGGAAGGTATTCTTCTTCTGAGCCGTATTTTTTATCGCCAACGATAGGCAATCCTAAATGTGCTAACTGCACTCTTATTTGATGAAATCGACCTGTTTTTGGTTTTATTTCTAAGAGGTACCCAAAATTGTTTTGACCTATGACGGTATAGGAAAGCGTGGATTCTAAACTGTCTTTTGATTTTGTTTGGACCACCTCTGATCTTTTTTCTAAGTTATTTTTTATCAAGAAATTCACTAGGTTAGCTTTAGTCTTTGCGGGTTTATTTTTCACAATAGCTAAGTATGTTTTTTGCACTTTTCGACTGCTAAATAAGGTGTTAAATGCTACAAGAATACTTTTTTTCTTCGCAAAAAGAAGTACGCCGCTGGTCACCCTATCTAATCGATGTATTACGCCGACATAGGGCTTTTGTTTATTTTTTAAAATGTGCTGAAACACTTGATCCTCTACGGAGTCATCCTCAAAAGGGCTTTTTTCACTTATAAGTCCGGCTAGTTTATTGACGACTATATAATCGTTATTTTCATACACGACGTCAAGCTTTGGTGGTTGTGTTTTTCTTTTCAAAATTTAAAATTGACAGGCTTAAGTTCGTGAATTGAGATGCTCAGGGATACATCAATTTGGGAACGATTTTAGCTTATTCGTTAGTTTCTGGTAAAGGCGAAATCATAATATGTGCTCTATGTGTTCCAGGATTCATGATCCAGGGATGGTTTGATGCCATTGGCGCTTCGGGCAAACCCGTTGATGCTGCTGTTGCCCAAGGCATATAGACGACGTATCGGAGTTGTGCCTCTTCTACTTTTGAAGTTTCAGGGTCATACATGATTTTTGGACCATAATAGATGTGCAGGGTTAAACCGGTTTCGATTTTAAGTTTCCCTGCTTTCATTTCTTCCTCACGGATATCGAAAACCTCTTGCGCTGTTTTTCCTTCAGCTCTCAAGGCTCTTCCTCTTGCCATAAAGGGTTCTAGATCTTTATGATAACACGCCGCATGAAATCCATCTTTTTTAGGGTCATCGGCAAGAACAATAAATTCATTATCGCCTTCTTTCAGCGTTACAAGTTCACCAGCGCTATTGTAACCAATAACTTTAGCTCCCGACCTACTTTCTTTAGGGGCGGCCATTAATGATGTTGCGATTAATTCAGCCTCAGTAGCGATAACCTTAAATTGTTTTTTGTGATCATCGGTGGTACTGTCTAAAACAATTTCTGTAGAAGCCGATTCTTGGGTTGTAGTTTTACTTTTGTCTGATGAATTACAGGAAATTAAAAGACCTGTAAAAACAAATACTGTAATTAGCTGTTTCATGTTTTATTTATTTTAGGGATTCAATGACTTATTTTAAGCTTACTAGGGGTTTGAGTTGGTTTTTTGGGCGAAATTTATAGCCTATAGGTATTGACTTACAAGATAAGATAAATAAAAAACAAATACGCGCAAACTAGTGAATTGAGCAAAAAACATTTTTCTTAAACGCAGGATAATTTCTATTGTTTAGTCAAGCTAATTACTTTTATACGTATAAATATACCTGTTTCTTTTTAAAAGTGTAGTGTGCTATAGAACACCCAAAGCTAAGACAAACCATAGCCCATAAAAAAGCGCAAACCCTTGGGTTTGCGCTTTATCAGTTATGTATTTTTTGATACTCCTCTGTGGTTTGTTTTGCGCTATTAGTGCGAAACAAAAATCACAAAGTTTTTTACTATCAGGCTAAGATTGTTTTATAAACTGTGCGTCGATAACTAACTTTACTTTATCAGAAACCACAATATTTCCCGCTTCGGTAACAGCATTCCATGTTAAATTAAAGTCCTTTCTATTAATTTCTCCGCGTATTTCAAAACCTGCCTTAGTCTGTCCGTAAGGGTCAACAGCAACACCGTTGAAATCAACATCTAATTCAACAACTTTGGTAATATCTCGTATCGATAAATCGCCAGTTAGTTTTTCACCATTAAAAGATTTAGAAACAAATTTCATTTCTGGAAATTTTTCCGAATTGAAAAAGTCATCAGATTTAAGGTGCGTATCTCGATCTTTATTCTTAGTGTTTATAGACCCTATTTTTGCACTAAATTCAAAGCTTGCACTATTAAAACTTTCATCATTTGTGTGAATAGTCGCATCGAAATTTTCAAAATGACCTGTTACGGTTGAGATCATCATGTGTTTTACTTTAAATGCAATTTCTGAATGAGCATTATCTATTTTCCAATTCATTTTACTTTTTTTAGGGATTAATAATTTATAAAACAAAATAACTTAGAAAAAGAAATATACGCATTGATGTATGGTAAGTAATTACTCTTTGAATTTTTTTAGCGCCAATTCTTTGCGAACCCGACTAAGGCTTTCCGGTGTAATTCCTAGATAAGATGCAATCATTGTTTGTGGAACTCTATTGACAATAGCGGGATACATTTTTAGGAATTCTAAATACCTATCTTCTGCGACAGCACTTAACAAAAGATTAATTCTTTTTTTTAAATGGCGAATGTGGTTGTGAAGCAACCTGTTGTTAAAATCTGTAAATTTTGGAAATCTTTTTGAAAGCAAATCGAAAAAATTTTCATCTAACAAAATAACTTGGCTATTTTCTAAGGCTTGGATGAAATAGGCCGATGGTTGATTAAAGTAGACACTTTCTCTGTCGGTGACAATCCAACGTTCAGGAGCAAATGACAAGATGTGTTCTTTACCTTTTTCATCAATGGCATATTGTCTTAAGAGTCCTTTTTCTACAAAAAATGAATGCTTGCAATCTTCGTTTATTCGTAATAAAAACTCCTCTTTTTTTACTGTTTTGAGTACACAATGTTCAATCAATGATAAAATTTCAATTTCATCAATATCCATGGTTGAGGTTAAAAATGCCTTAAAATTAGAATGATTCATGGATACTTTTGTTGAGTTTTAAAATCGTGTTCTAGGGATTTGGATTGAAATTCAGAACTAATTCCGTACTAAAAAACCAAACCTCACTAAAGACGAGCAGAAAGTCAGTAAAAATTAGCTTGCCGCAGCTACTATTTTTGATGTATTAATTTTATACTAGTCTTCAGCTTCAGTTACCAGAAAGGTATCATAAGCTTCAATAGTTTCAATAATTAATCGCACAGCTTCAAGGTAAAAATCTTTAGTACTATTTTCATAGGTGTCTGTTGGCTTGTGATAATCTTTATGGTCATCTACGCCAAAATAAATATACGGAATTTGTCTTTTGTGAAATACGCGGTGGTCAGATTGAAAAGTCCAATCAGAAACCCCATTTTCATTTGGATTATCATGACCAAAAAGCAGGTTTATGTTGGTGGCTTTTAAATTATCTAAGGGTTGTTTTAATTGTGGATAATGGTACAAGCCAGAAGCATAAAGTTGTAAAGAATCATTATGTGCAATCATATCCATATTAATATTCAGAGCAATACTTTCTATAGGAAATGGAAAATTATTGAGTAAGTATTCAGCTCCTAAAGACCCAATTTCTTCAGCATCTACTGCAGCAAAAATCAAAGTATGCTGAGGAATTTTATTTTTAAAATAATCGGCTATGCTAAGTAATGCTGCCGCTCCAGAAGCATTATCATCGGCACCGTTATAAATTTGGCCGTCTCTTATGCCTAAATGGTCTAAATGTCCTGTAATTACAATTGATTTTTTACTTTTTCCCTGAATCATGGTAACCACATTGCCACCTATTACGGTGGTATCTGGCACATTGCTAAAGTCTTCTAATGCATTAGGAATAGGATACAGCCTTTGCCTTAAAGCTCCTGTAAAGGTATAAGGGTATTTTTGAATACTTCCAGAAGCGAAGGCTGGTTTTATTCCAAGAGCATCAAATTGTTCTGCGATGAATCTTTGTGATTTATAATTCCCTTCAGTACCAAAAAATCTGCCTTGCATCGAGTCGTGCGATAGTACCCTTAAGTTGTAAAGTAACATTTCCTTATCTATAGCGATACTTTTTTTGGAAGAATTGTTTTTACAGCCTACGACTAGGGTTAAAAAAGCAATAATGTACATGTAATTTTTCATCATTTTTGTAGTATCTAATTGGGGCGAGACTTCTAGCAAATTTGCAGTTTGACACAGACAGCAATGCGATGAGTCAGGCTTAATGGTATTGGTTTAAGTGCTTGGTATGGGGGCCAAATTTTTTTAATTTTTATAGTCCTAAATATACGGAAACCTTTGAATTAAATACCAAGCCTGTGACGATTAAAAGCGTTTTAGGGCAGGGGACTTTAGCCATGAACAATAGGGAGGTAGCAAATGTAAGGAATTGACTTTAGGGTTTAAAGCGCCCATTTTTTTCTATTTTCTAGCTAAGGTTTTATTCTGCTTGCTCATATGATTCTTTTAGCCATTTTTTTAATTCGTTATCGATCTCACTAAGCTTAGATAATTTTACCCTGTGCGTACACATGGTGCCAAATGGTCCTGAATTTTCAAGTCGGTCGGTAGTAGGTTTGTCATTTAATTTTAGCCCTAAATCAATTCGGGTTTTGGTGGCAGGTTGTATTAAGGCAAATTGTCGCTTTCTGATAATACTTACGCTTGTCTTTTTTGGGGTAATGGTAATGTCAGTACCGAAGGATTTCACCACTTTTAATAGGCCCTCGTATATCGGAACTAAATTCTCCTTCCCAGCATATTGATTTTCAACAAGGTCGCTAGGTGTTGTTTGCTCCTCTTTAGACAAGGTAACGATGGTATTTGCGAACCCGTGCGTGACTTGATGCTCTTTTTTAAGAAAGTTTACAGCTTCTGAATGCTTTTTAAAAGACTTAGTCTTTAGTATTTTTTTCCATTCGTTCAAAGACTTGCCTGTTTTTTCAGGCATATTGTCAATCATTGTTTGTAGTGCTTTTTCCATAATTTAATAAGTAATTGAGGGTTTACCCGTTTCAAGGTATGAAATAAGATTGCGATAGGATTGTTCATTACCTTTTATAAAAAACTGCAGTAAGGATTTATATTTTTCGTTGTTTTTGTAACCAATTCCTAAAGAGGTCACTTTTGTTTTTGAAATGCCCAATGCTTCAAAAAAGAAGTCCTATAATTGTTGATTCGCCCTCTGTGTTAGCGTATTTATTGTAGTTAGGTTGAGTACTAAGATAGCAAAAAGAAATAGGCTTAGGAAAATTTAGCAGATTTTCCCTAACGCGCTTTACACAGCGCTTTGAAATTCATTGTACAAGACTCGAAGGTACATGTCCTAAAATTTAATATAAAAAATAAAAGCTCAAAGAATCAGGGTAATGAATCTATGAGCTTAGAATATTGGCCTTCTGAATTTACGAAGAAAAGAATTGTTTTTACCTCAGTTCTTCGCTTGCGCCAAGTAAGGTATAATTTTAGGTGTCTTTAATCAAGCGGTAATTGAATTGAAAATGTGGATCCTTTGTTCAGACCTTCACTTCTCGCCATTAAGGTGCCTGAATGTTTATTAATAAATCTTCTTGTGATAAACAAGCCCATTCCTTGGCTTGACTCACCTTGAGTTCCTAAACGAGAATGTTCTGTAAACGGTTTAAAAAGAGCTTCTGATACTTCTTTTTTAAACCCTAAACCTTGGTCAATAATAGCGATGTTTATTTCCGATTTGGTTTTTTCGGCATTGATCCAAATTTGTCCATTGGTATGAGAAAATTTAATCGCATTGTTGATTAAATTAAGGAATACTTGCCTGAATGCAGTTTCATTTCCGCGTAGGATTAATGCGGAATCACAATTGAATTCTAATTTAATTTTCTTTTGATCCAAAGCCACTTTTTGAGTACTAAGTACTTCGGTTATAATTTTCTTTAAATCTAATGCTACTTTTTCTAATTTTCCTTGAGTTTTAGATTCATTTCTTAAATTAGATAATGTGCTTTCCATTAAAGCCAATTGCTGTTCGGCTAATGATTTAATATTAGCCATCAAAATTTCTCGCTCACTAGCGCTTTCTTCTTCCTTTAATAAATCGATTAACATGATTATTCCCGCACAAGGATTTCTAAGATCATGAGATAAAATTGCGATGGTTTGTTGTTTAGAATCAATAAGGTTGTCAAAGACTTCTATAGAAAATTGTAGGTCTTTTAGAAGCTCCCCTACCTCATCTTTGAAATAGATAGGTAAAGCGGGAAGCTCTTGATTTTCTAAATACACCTTAAGTGAATTTCTTGCAAGCTTAATGGGTTCCAGAAGTTTATTAAGTATAAATAGAGTAATAGCAGTCGCTCCCAAAGTAAAAATTAAGGTAAAAATCAATATTATTGTTGGGGATAAAACGCCTTCATTATAGGTGAGAAATATAATTAATCCTATCAATGGAATATGAATCCCTAAGAAAGCAATCGCCAAAAATTTAGTGGAATACTTTTTAAGAAAGCTAATTTTAGAAAGATTGGAATAAAGTTTCATAGGTATATGTGGATTCTAATTTTTGCTAACGGTTTTGTAAAGAAAAAGTTGTGTCATAGTGCGCGAAAGTTCGCAATTATTTGTGGAAAATAGAAAGTCCGAGAGGACTTTGGTAAGTAGGCTATACCTAAGACTAAATTATATATCGTATTGGCAGTAGTGTTTTTCGCACGCTTATCTTTTGTTACTCTGTAGATTTTCAATTGCCTTGATTATTTTTTCCGCTTTTTGGTCCTCTGTTGCCGTAGTCCAGATTTCGTTAAGAATTTCAGTCTGCTCTATTTTGTTCAACTGTTTAAATATCCACAAAACCTGTGCGTCTTTAAAACACTCCAAAATTTCAGAACTGTCATTTTTTTCGGTTTGATTTTCGAGATATAAAGTTACAATTACAGTATCACCGCCATCTTTGTTTATTGCTTTTCTAATTTCAGAATTTATAGACATTTTTTTGTCTGAATTTTTTACTGGCCCTAAATTCTTATTTTTTATTTCATAAGCATCTATTGTTCCCGAAACTTTTAAATCGCCCCATTTCCCTTTAATATCTTTTGTATTTGGAATTATCAATTGATACGTCCAAGCCCCATTTCCTGGAATATATTGAAGCGTTAATTCTTCATTCTCGATAATGTAATTCATACGTTTTTCATTCTTTGAATGGTCCATAAACTTCAATTTAATCGCTAGTTTACATGACTGCTTATAATGGTATATAGCACCTAAAAATTTTAGAAGTTACAAAAAGGAAGATACATCAAAATTATACGATACGCTCCGCATACACCAAGTAGTATCGTGGCGTAAATTTCCGAAGTAAAGGGCGAAATCCTATTTTGTTGACAGGGTTTGTAAATTTTGTGCGGTCGATAATCTTCCATCCTGCTTTTTCTAAAAGCCAATCGAATTGCCAATCTTCAAACTCGTGATAATGCCGATCCCAAGCATCGGTTTTACTTTGGTAGGCGGGGGAAAACCACAGGCGTAATGGAATACTAGCCACTAATTTATCTGCTTTAATTTCTCGCAATACGTTAAGTGGTGCAAGTAAATGTTCAAAAATTTCGAAGGCAGTGACCACCTTGGCGTTTGAGGCAGTAACACTTGAAAAATCAAAATCTAAATCTTCACCATGTGTGTTGGCCACCTTGTAGTGGTGAGCAACCATTATTTTTGTAAAGGGATTCTCCACCCCTAAATCTAAAATAGACTCGCTAGTTGCTATGTGCTTTTGAAGAAAGGTTAAGGTATGCTTAAAACGCGTATTCGGAAACGTATTTTCGTACATGTAAATAAAAAAAATTAGTACCTGTAAATAATCGCGTTGATGTTCATTCCTGCACCAACACTTGCAAAGATAACAACATCTCCTTTAGTGACGCTATGAGGGGCTAATTTTCCTTTTTTAACCATGTCAAAAAGGGTAGGGATCGTGGCTACGGAACTATTCCCGTTTTCTTTTATGTTCATAGGCATAATACCTTCAGGCATCGCCATACCGTAAGCTTTGTAAAATCGTTTTACGATGGCTTCATCCATTTTTTCATTGGCTTGATGAATGAATATTTTTTTGACATCGCTAATGGCAAGTCCACTGTCGTCTAAACACTCTTTCATGGCTTTGGGCACATTAATGACCGCAAATTCATAGATTTTACGACCGTGCATTTTTATAAACTTTGTACCGCTAGTATCTTTTTGAGCGTATGATTTTCCAAAGAATAGAAAATTGGCTTCTTCAAAAGCATAGGTGGCAGAAGCATGGGCTAAAATTTCACCATTGGCGTCCGAAGCTTCAATAATGGTAGCCCCAGCACCGTCAGAATAAATCATAGAATCGCGATCGTATTGGTCCACTACTCGAGAAAGGGTTTCAGCGCCAATTACTAAACATTTCTTAGCCATACCACTTTTGATAAAGGCATACGCCTGTATCACCCCTTCAATCCACCCTGGGCAGCCAAAAAGAATATCATAGGCAACGCATTTAGGATTTTTAATTTTTAAATGATGTTTTACACGTGTTGCTAAACTGGGTAAGGTATCTCCTTGCGACTCACCGTGATTCACATCGCCAAAATTATGAGCAAAAATAATATAGTCTAAAGTTTCTTTATCGATACGGGCATCTGCAATCGCCTTTTCGGCCGCAAAAAAAGCCATATCGGAAGTATTTAAAGTATCAGGTGCATACCGGCGCTCTTCGATACCTGTAATGGCCTTAAACTTTTCTATGATTACCTCGTTTTCATGGGCAAAGGGAGTACCATCCTCATTTAAAAATTCGTGATGATTAAACGCTGAATTTTTAGTCAAAACAGCGGGGATGTATGAGCCTGTTCCAGTAATTCCGATTTTCATTGCTTTGGTATTGTGATAAGGTAGGGCAAGATATTAAAAATTGAGATAACTATTATGCATGCATAGCAAATAACATGATGTTCAAGGGTCGTTTAAGATGAAATTAGCGCAAGAAAAAGCCCCTTCATGATGGTAAAGGGGCTTGTGTCTATTGATTTTATTAGCTTCTTAAGCTTCCATGTACGCTTCGATAGGTGCGCAGGTGCAAATTAAATTACGATCCCCATACGCATCATCCACACGACGAACCGTTGGCCAAAATTTATTTTCAGAAACAAAGGCTAATGGAAAAGCAGCTTTTTCTCTAGAGTATGGAAAATCCCAAGCATCGCTGGTCACCATTTTTAAGGTGTGTGGTGCGTTTTTTAAGACATTATCAGCATCCGCTTCTGAAGCTTCGTTAATTTCTTTACGAATACTAATCATGGCATCACAAAAGCGATCTAATTCTGACAAGCCTTCACTTTCTGTAGGCTCAATCATCACCGTTCCGGCCACAGGGAAAGATACTGTTGGTGCGTGAAAACCATAATCCATTAAGCGTTTTGCAATGTCAGTAACTTCGATGCCATTTTGTTTAAATGGTCGGCAATCGATAATCATTTCGTGTGCAGCTCTACCTTTTTCTCCGGTGTATAAAACTTCAAAATTGCCGCTCAATCTGTGTTTGATATAATTGGCGTTTAAAATAGCAATTTCAGTAGAGTGTCTCAGTCCAAATTCACCTAACATTTTTATGTAGGCATATGAAATTAAACATACTAATGAGCTACCCCAGGGAGCAGCAGAAATAGCCGTAATGGCTTGATCACCACCGGTTTTTATAATTGGATTTCCAGGTAAAAATGGCACCAGTTGTTCTGCCACACAGATAGGGCCAACTCCTGGGCCACCACCACCATGTGGAATAGCAAAGGTTTTGTGTAAATTTAAGTGACATACATCAGCGCCAATCGTTGCAGGATTCGTTAGTCCTACTTGGGCATTCATATTGGCACCATCCATATACACTTGTCCACCGTTATCGTGAATTAATTGGGTAATGTGTTTTATTGATGATTCAAAAACACCGTGAGTAGAAGGGTAGGTAACCATTAAAGCCGCTAAATTATCGGAGTGCTTGGCTACTTTTTCTTCTAAGTCAGCAACATCAATATTTCCTTTTTCATCTGTTTTGGTGACAACAACTTGCATCCCAGCCATAACAGCTGAAGCAGGGTTAGTACCGTGTGCAGAAGCAGGAATAATACAGATATTTCTATGTGAGTCGTTTCTAGATTCATGGTAGGCTCGGATCACCATTAAACCGGCGTATTCCCCTTGAGCTCCAGAATTGGGTTGCAATGATGTTCCTGCAAAACCAGTAATTTCGTTTAAATCTTTCTCTAATTCAGCAAGCATAATTTGATAGCCCTCGGCTTGTTCCACAGGAACAAATGGGTGTATGTTGCTCCATTGCGCAGAACCCAAAGGCAACATTTCTGTAGCTGCATTTAATTTCATGGTACAGGAACCTAAAGAAATCATCGAGTGGTTTAACGCTAGATCTTTATTCTCTAATCTTTTGATATAACGCATCATTTGTGTTTCAGAATGATACGAGTTAAAAACTGCGTTTTCTAAGAAAGCTGTGGTGCGCGCTAACTTCGAAGGAATCGCAGTAGTCGCTGTTAAGCTGTCTATATGAATACTATCTTTTCCTAAGGCTTTTGCAAAGACGTTGATAATATCCTGTAAATCTTTTAGCGATGTAGCTTCGTTTAGCGAAATAGAAATACTATTATCCTCGCTGTATAAAAAGTTTATTTCGTGTTGCTCTGCAATTGGTTTTACCAAGCTAGCGTCTGCTTTTACAGTAATCGTGTCAAAGTAAGAGGTGTTTACTTGGTATAGCCCTAACTTTTCTAAAGCATCAGTCAGTGTTGCTGCTGAAGCATGCACTTTACTGGCGATATATTTTAATCCTTTAGGCCCGTGGTAAACGGCATACATACTCGCCATAACAGCTAATAAAACCTGAGCCGTGCAAATGTTTGATGTTGCTTTGTCACGTTTAATATGTTGCTCTCTGGTTTGTAAGGCCATACGTAGTGCAGGGTTACCATCAGTATCAATAGTACGACCAATGATACGTCCAGGAATACTTCTTTTGTATTCTTCTTTTGTGGCAAAAAATGCCGCATGAGGGCCACCATAGCCTAATGGAATTCCGAAACGTTGCGTTGTACCTACGACCACATCAACCCCTAATTCACCTGGCGCTTGTAAAAGTACCAAGCTTAAAATATCAGCAGCAACCGCTACTTTAATATCATTTTCTTTGGCTTTAGTCACAAAGCCTTGATAATCGTGAATTTGACCTTGTTTTCCGGGATACTGTAAAATAGCGCCGTAATAATCACTGCTAAAATCAAAGGTTTCGTGATTGCCAATAACCAATTCAATCTCTAAGGGAACGGCTCTTGTTTCTAAAAGCGATTTGGTTTGCGGTAATAACTCCTCAGAAACAAAGAATTTTTTTACGTTATTTTTCTTTTGATCTCTGCTTCTCACTTCGAAAAGCATGGTCATGGCTTCGGCAGCAGCTGTACTTTCATCTAAAAGTGATGCATTTGCCAACTCCATACCTGTTAAGTCGCAGATCATGGTTTGAAAATTCAACAAAGCTTCTAAGCGACCTTGTGCAATTTCAGCTTGGTAAGGCGTGTAGGCCGTATACCATCCTGGATTTTCAAAAATATTTCTCTTGATCACCGAAGGGGTAATACTTTCGTGATATCCTAAGCCAATGTAGGTAGAAAAAACTTTATTTTTTTCTGAAAGCTGTTGAATGTGTTCTAAGAATTCATTTTCGCTCATGGCTGCTTCCAGCTTCAGCGGATTCTTTAAACGAATATCAGTAGGAATAGTTTCGTAAATTAATTGTTCTAGATTTTCAACGCCCACTTTTTCTAACATGTGTTGAAGGTCTTCTTCTCTGATGCCAATATGGCGTGATGCAAACACGTCTGTCCTCATGAAACAAATTTTTTTTTGGATGAATTTGAAGCTGCAAAAATAAGAATTAATTTGCTCAAAAAAGACCTTTTAAGAATTGTATAACTAAAGTTTTGAACCAAAAGCAGCGGTTATAAACAGTTTCGTTATTTTTGTTTAATGAAGCTTTTAAAACAGTTTTTCAATTTTTATATTGATGCTAGTATCCACGTAGCTTTAGCGGTAGTTTCTTTGTTGTACGCTACCGATGTTTTGTTAAACATTTCGATAGATATACATTTAAATTTTTTTGTTTTTTTTGGCACGATCACTGCCTATAATTTTATAAAATATGGAGTAGAGGCTAAAAAGTATGTTTTAGTCGCTACACCTTATCATAAATATATTCAAATATTCAGTATTTTTTGTGCGCTAATTGCCCTATATCATCTTAGTTTTTTAGATAAAAGCAGTTGGTATTTTTTACTTGGAATACTGGTCTTAACGGGCTTATATGCCATTCCTGTTTTGCCGCATACCAAAAACCTTAGAAACCTAGGCGGATTAAAAATTTTTATTGTAGCCTTAGTTTGGGCAGGAACCACGGTTATTTTTCCCGCTATAAAAGAGGGCATAGCCATTTCTTGGGATGTGATGATAGAAACCGTACAGCGTTTTTTGGTGGTGCTTATTTTATTAGTTCCTTTTGAAATTAGAGATTTAGCCTACGATGTACCTGAATTAAAAACGTTGCCACAGCGTTTCGGGGTGACCCGTACAAAAATTTATGCCTCGTTTGGAGTGCTTCTATTCTACGTCTTAACTTTTTTGAAGGATAGTTTTTTGATGGTTGATATACTCGGAAAAGGTATTCTTTTTTTAGTTTTGGGGTTCACTATGTATCGTACAAAACCAAAACAATCACGTTATTTCTCCTCTTTTTGGGTTGAGGCGATCCCTATTTTTTGGCTTGGGATATTGTTATGGCTACAGTATTTTTTTTAATTTGTTTTTTTTAGGTTTTCTTTCATACTCATTTTATCAGCGTTTGATAAGGCTTGAAGATTTGCTTTATCGCATAGGCTCGATAATTTGGTGTTTTTTTTAGTGTATTTAGAACATCTTTTACACATAAGCACATGAAATTTAAGCTGTAACTTTTCAAGTAAAGTAGCTTCGTGATACTGGGCTTTGTTGCATATGATAGCAACTTTTTCGCAAGAATTCATAGGTTAAACCAATTTTTATTAAGGCATTCCATAAGTGTTGTTCTAGACCTATGGATCATTACCCAAAGATTAGACGGATTGATACTTAATTCATTACAAATATCTTCGGTACTTATCCCTTGGATGGTTTTCATGGTAAAGACCAAAGCTTGTTTTTTAGGGAGTTTGGTAATACAGTCTTGAATAGCGATGCCTAATTCTTCATTTTCAATGCTGTCGTTTTCTAATAAACTATAGGGGTCTGCTACCTTTTCTTCTAGCCAATCGCCTTGGGCATCGGTTTGGGTGCTGTAGTTCATACGCACTTCAGCTTTGCCTTTATTAGAATTTATTTTACGATAGTGATCAATCACCTTGCGCTTTAAAATAGCGATAAGCCAAGTGCGTTCCGCGGCATCACCCTTAAAATTTTTAGCAGACTTTAGCCCTGCAATAAAGGTGTCTTGTACCAAATCTTTAGCAATTTCAGCATCGCTTACGCGCGAAACAGCATAATTAAAAAGGTAATCTGCATATTGATCAACCCAAGTTTCAGGATGCAAAGTGTTCGTAACCATGGTTATTTTTAGTATCTTCAAAGGTATCTAATTTTTTTCTGATGAAATAGTATTATTTTTAGACATGTTTTTAATTTCAACCTAAACCATATATGCAACACCGGATAGTTTTCTTTTTTTTTCTTTTTATCAATTTTGGATGCTCTCAAATACCAAGTAAACCTATGGCTGAAGTGACAGCAGAGGAATTAAGTAAAGTGGTTTTACTCGATGTACGCACTCCAGAAGAATTTAGTGAAGGTCATATACCAAATGCTTTAAACATCAATTGGTTCGATGAAGACTTTTTAGACCAAGCAGATAAAGCACTTCCAAAAGACCAAACTATTTATCTGTACTGTAGGTCGGGGCGACGTAGTGGTTTGGCCGCTGAGAAATTAATCGCTTTGGGGTATACGATACTGGATTTAGAAGGTGGGTATCAGGCGTATCAAAAAACGGAGCACTACTTAAAGAAGATCGAGTCTAAAGGGAATAACTAGCCAATAAACGCTGTTCTGTTGCTGCCCGTACCTTAGGTTACAATAAAAATACTGTGACTAGGGTAGGTGGTATTTTTTATAATGTACTTATAAAGT
Source organism: Cellulophaga sp. Hel_I_12 (assembly GCF_000799565.1). Lineage (NCBI taxonomy): Bacteria > Pseudomonadati > Bacteroidota > Flavobacteriia > Flavobacteriales > Flavobacteriaceae > Cellulophaga > Cellulophaga sp. Hel_I_12. The sequence goes on along the minus strand of NZ_JUHB01000001.1, from coordinate 1,601,137 downwards.
GGTCTCAAGCTGCTTTGTAGGGATTGGCGCAACTACAAAACCCATACGTATACGTTTCATTGTTTTAAAAGGCTATTTTGGGTAGTAGCTCACATACTACTAATTTACAAAACGCAGGCCTTAAAAATAGCCAATAATTCTTTTTCTGGATCTGTGCACAAGCCCGTATGGGTCATTGAACTTTGTATGATGGTACTGCGAGACGCCGTTAACCAACGAAAACGATCTACCTGATCTAGTTTTCCGATACGACCACCAGAAGCTTCGCCTTTGCATACCAATTCCCAACCTTTTAAATAGGCTTTGAGGTCTTCAACGTCTTTTTCACAACAAAAACTGCTTAATTTTTTAGGATCTATATGGTAGCTTATGCCTAAGAATTTTTTTGACTTGCAGAATAAAATGACCCCGACATTAAAAAATTCTTCGCGCTCTACCTTAGGTACAATGCGGATAATGGCATACTCGTATTTTACGCTATCGTGCATCTTCCGCTTCTTTAACCAGTACATCAATCATCGCAAGTTTTGCTTTCAAGTACTCCAAATACGCCTGCCGCATTTCGTTAGGTGTCATCACATCTGTTTCATTCTGCAACCATTCTTCAGGGATTAATGCAATAATCTCTTTTATTTTTTCATCCGTCAAGGCTTGTTGAATGTCTAGCGATGCTTTTGTCAATACAGTCGCAGGCTCTAGAAGCACATGATCTTTAATCATGGGGAAGCTTCGCGTTAAATGGTTTTTATAGGTACTCCAATTATGATGAAAATAAAAACTAGCACCATTATCTATCACCCATAATTCCCGATTCCAATCGAGTAGGTTGGTGTTTTTGGCTGTACGATCAATATTGCTGATAAGGCTGTCTAAAAGCAGTACTTTTGATGCTGTTAAAGCATCTATGGTAGAGACCAAAGGATCATACGTAATAGCACTCGATAAAAAGTGTAAGCCCAGATTAAGCCCAACGCTAAACTTTAATAAGTCTTGAATTTCTTCATCTGGTTCGGTTTGGCTGAAGGTATCTTCTAAATGCATAAACACCAATTCAGGCATTTTTAACCCGACAGCCCGAGCAAGTTCGCCCCCCAAGAGCTCGGCAATCAAGGCTTTTTTACCTTGCCCCGCACCTCTGAACTTTAGTACATACAAAAAGTCGTCATCAGCCTTTACAATAGCAGGCAAAGAGCCACCTTCGCGTAAAGGCTTTATGTATTGTACCACATTAACCGTCCTTATTTCAAGCTTATTCATGGCTACGAAGATAAAAAAAGAATGTGCAGGTTGTAGTGGTGCATTTTAATAAAGTGTAACTTTCTGAATACGGTAGTTTATAAATCGTATCATAAGTTCACCAAAACTCAAAAATGCATGTGGGCTGTGCGTACTTCCCTAGACATTGCTTACTTTTTTAGGGCTTGGTTCACCAAATTCATGAATTCGCTCATGCTTCTGTTGTCCATCCATCGTGTCACGACCACCAAGTCATTGGCTTCATCAATAACAATAAAATTTCCACCAAAACCAGCAGCAAAGTACACCTCAGAAGAAACGTCTTTCCATTCTTTACCCAAATTACCCCCTCTATCGGTATTGAGCCACCACATATAGCCATAATTGCGCTGTGCAGCTGAAGGTTGATGGGCCATCTGCACCCATTTTTCGGATAGTAATTGTTGATTTTTCCATTTGCCTTTTCTTAAAAATAATAGGCCAAACCTAGCTTGGTCTATGGCACTGATAAAGATACCACCACCTGAGTGGCCACCACCACTAACCGACTGCATCATCAAGCCATCCACATTGCTAAACGAATTTTCATAGCCATACCAACGCCAGGTCGTAGAGGCCCCAATGGGATCCATAATTTTTTCTTTAAGTAGGGCAGGCAATGGTTTTCTCCAAACTTGAAGTAACGAATAGGCAAGCAGGTTAACGCGCACATCATTGTATTCATACACAGTGCCCGGCTCGTTGAGCTTCCTGTTTTTCCAATCATCTATATTTCCTTCCCTCGGTGGTCGGTCTGCCCAATCATGCAGTCCAAATAGCGTTCCGCTCCAATCAGAAGACTGGTTGAGTAAATGATCCCAGGTAATTTTTTTATTATGGTTCCCTTCAAAAGTACCATCCCAAACATAATTTTTTACACTGTCATTGACGCTTTTTATAAGCTTTTCGTCAACGGCCAACCCTGCCATGGTAGAAAGAAAACTTTTTGTGACACTAAAGGTCATGTCTACACGATGAATATCTCCCCATTGGGCTACGATATAGCCATTTTTTAAGATGAGACCCGCTGGACCCCCGCGTTCTTTCATAGGGCCTAACATCTTATACTCCGGTTCTCTTGCATAGGCTTTGAGATTGGCAATGCGCAAATCTCTCTCAACCTTGTTTTCATTGTTTAGAGCAAAAGTAACGGCGCTATCCAAATAAGTCTTGTTCAACTTTAGTTCAGCCGCTGATTTTACTTGCCAGTTTTCGTCTGGAAAATAATTGGTCTGTGCTTTTACCATAGAAAAGCATAGGCTGAATACAACTAGTAGAATGCTATTTTTCATAATTTTATTTCTAAGTTAATTTGTCTTCCTTCTTTTAATGCTTTTTGGTCCATTTTGCTGCCTACCGCGATCCCAATGGCCATTCCGATAGGTAGCCCAATGCCAAGCAATCCCATATTTTTAAGAATGGCTCCAAAAGCCACTCCAATAGGAATCCCAAATGTGGCCATGCCAAGGGCCAACCACGTATTTCGATAGTGATTTTTTGTCACGAGTTTAAGCTCTTTCTCTAGCAGTTGCAGTATACTTGACTGACTCTTTCTGATTTGTTTTCCCCACTCTTTTTCTGAACCTGAAATAGCGTTAATTTGATCTATATGGGTATTGATAGCTAGTATCAGTGGATCAGAAAGTTCTCTGGTTTTCAATTGCTTTAAAAGTTCGTTGAATTGCGTAACGGCGCTCATTAGCTTTTTATTTTCAGCGATACTTGATCTTTTCTTTAGTTCCTTAATTTCCATGGTTATACTTTTTAGGAAGCAGCATTTTGGGCTTTCCCATTTTAGGACAGCTCTAAATTCGACAAAATTATTAGTAAGGCGAAATTTAAAAAAGAATTTAAATGTTTTAGGGACTATTTTCTTAAATGAAGTGTAAAGATGCTTAGGGCAGGTAACTGGTCTTAAGCCATCAGTATGCACAGCTTTAGGAGGTAAGGGTATTGCTTTAGGTTATTAAAAAAACCAGATCTGCTAGCAATAGTAGCTGAAGTATAAAAACTAGACTCCCTATTTTCTTGTGATACCCATAGGCCAAAAAAATTGCAATGAGCGCTAGTAAGGGAAGAACAAGTGCAGATACAATTCTTAAAGAAGAATAAGATTTTTTTTCAGAGTCAAGCAATCGATACCAGTTTACTTCTTTAAATAGGGGAGAAACAGCGTATTCGATTTTTTTATTTTCCAGTTCTAAGGCCGCAAAATCTTTGGTCACTAAAAATGAATGATCGTTAGTGATTACTTTATACGAATAATGGTAGTTTCTGGCGGCATTGTAATAGTTTTGTCGCACCTGTTGTACCTCGATGATGTCATCGTTTACAAGGCTTCCCGGCGCAACAAAATCAACTAGGATGACTAGCGCCGCCAAAGTAGATATGGCATAGCATAGGAGCTTTAGTTGATGTTCTTGTTTTTTCATCCTTAGATTTTGATGCTTGTTTCCCCAGCTTTTTAAGCTCGTTGCCCTTAGGCCTACGTTGGCTTTATGGTGCAGTACAGCACGAAAGTTAGCCAATTAAAACTGAATAGAAAAACCAAGATTCCTTAGGCTTCGGGCTTCGTGAAAAGGGGAGGAGTAGTTATTTTTTTACGCAATTGGCCACTGATCTTCACTCCTTGGCCTTAGCTTGACTTTTTTTATACAAGGCTATAGCATTCACATAGTCTATGGCACCTTTCATGCTTAAGTCATAAATAAAACCGTCTAGTTCGGGGTGGTTGCGCTGCACCCATTGCACTAAAGTGTTTACTTCTTTTTCCCATACTTCCCAATCGGCATCACTACAGGCTATGTTTTCAATTTTGCTTATTTTTCCTGATGTAAAATAAAACTGATAGCGACAGGTCATGGGGCTATTCTTCAAAAATTCAAGTTTTAAAGAAGTCAAAGAAACGGTGGCAATTGTTTGCTCCGCCTGAGTGTCTATGCTCAGCAATTTGTAAGTAGGCTTAAAAACAGAATCCCATTTAAATTTTTCATAGTAACTTTCACGGGAAAAGGCCATGGTATAATCGCCTTCGATAGTGATAAGGCTATCCGCTATGGTTTTTTTTACTTGGCTATAGTCCGCATTCTTAAAGCCTTTGAAGTACGCCGTGATTAACTCAGAAGGCGTATTGTTTTTTTCGCTGCAACTAGAAATTATAAGGACTATAAAAATGACTAAAATGTTCTTCATGGGTTCGAGGTTCTTTTGCTGCTTATTGCTTTTTTTTTGCGTTCGTGCTTGTATGGCTAACTAGTTGTCGTATCAATTCTGCAGTTTCGGTGAATGCTGATTCTTCTGCCATTGACAAAGGGGTCTTGCCATTATCTGTTTTTGCCTTAAGGTCTGCTCCATGGTCAGCAAGAAGCTGTACAAGCGCTGTTTGTCCGTTGTGGGCAGCAGCATGAAGAGGCGTTATGTTTTGCATTTGTTTTGCATTCACGTCAGCACCATTTTGAATTAGAAGTGCAGCCATCTTTAGGTTCGAGCTTGCGCAAGCGGAATGCAGTGGCGTAACTTTGAATGAGTTATTTGCGGCAACATTGGGGTCAGCCCCTTTTTTGAGAAGTTCCTGAGCTAGGTTTAAATGATTAAAAAACGCAGCAAGTCCCAATAAGGTAAAACCGTCAGCCGAATAGCCATGTAATAATTCTGGTTTTTGATTTAATAATAGCTTCAGGTGTTCAAGATCTCCCAACGTTGCTGCTTCGAAAATATCGAGATGAGGTATGTGTTCTCTTAGAATGGCTATCGCTTCAGCATTTCTGCAATACGCAGCAAATTGCAATAATGAAATTCCTTGGTCAGTCTTAATCGCTGCAAGTAAAGGGTCTTGATTCAATGTATCCGCTAATTGTACCTTATCTCCTGTTTTAATTAGTTCAATTAGTTTTTTCATCTTCAGTGGTGCTATGTTTTAGGTATCCTATACCATGCTTCGTATAAAAGTAGTGGTGCATTAAAACACGCGTACTTTTGGAACGTCATATACTTTGTAAAATACAAAAAAGTTCCATTTTTTACCTGAACCGGTATTGCTTTGATTTACGGTTAGCGGCTGGCATTTGTTTGAAGTTTTTGTTTTACGCTGTTGTTCCATTCGTCTTTTAGTATGCTCAAAACAATGCTATCCCTTCGTTCTCCATTTGGTGTATAGGTGTTACTTCTTAGCACTCCCTCAACAACACAACCCATACTTTTCATGGCATTTATACTTCTTTGGTTTTTATAATCCGCTCTAAATTCTACCCTTTCCATGTTCAGAACATCAAAAGCAAATTCTAAAAGCAATAATTTACAATTTTTGTTTATGCCAGTTCCTTGAAATTCTTTTCCGTACCAAGTATAGCCAAGTTGTGATGAAGCGTTATCTACTTGAATATCATAAAATCTTGTACTTCCTGCATATTGATTTTTCCGCTTGTCATATACAAGAAAGGCATATGAATTTTTATTTTTTCTTGCTTCAAGTGCCTTGTCAATATAGATTTTCATTTTTTCAGCTGAACTTGCTTGAATTAAAGCGTAGGTCCATAATTCAGGTTCATTCGTTGCAAAGTGCACTAAATGATCAAAGTCAGTTGCTTTTAAAGGGGTTAACCTCACGATGCTGTTTTCAAGAATATAATCTTCTTTAAAGTCCATCATCATACGTTGCTTGTGCTTATTTTATTTTCTTAAAACATGCCCTTTTTTTATGGTTTTTGTTTTTTATTCATCAAATTTCTGTTCTTCGCCGCAATATGGACAAAATGCGAATCCTTCGTCTAATCGGTTGCTACAATTCGAACATAGTGTTATATCCTCAATTACAGATTTAAAAGGAATACTTGTCTTGAATGTAAAATCATCTGGAATTTCTTTTAAGAAACTTGATTCATTTCCTTTCTCCGTAATAAGGAATAATTCATCTTTTGCTCTTGTAATTGCAACGTAAAACAGTCGCCTTTCTTCTTCAACCAACAAATCGTGATTTGATTTTTTGATTACTTGGTAAATTCTGTCTTCCATCCAAATGTCAGGAAAGCCTCCATTACCTTCTGTTAAGCCGATTATGAATACTGCTTTTGCTTCAAGTCCTTTAGAAGCGTGAATTGTTTTGCCTGAAACAAATACTCGTTCTTGTTTAAATCTTTCAAAATATGGGCTATACATTTTACTTCTTCGATATAGAAATAGAATGTCTTCTTTTGTATACCCTTTATCTTTTAGCGTATTGATTTGATCAAGTACATATTCAATGTTTTCAGCTTGGTTTTTACCTGCATAAACGCGAATTTTACTATTTGACTTTTTGTTTGAGCGAACATCTTTGTCAACCTTAAATTTGTTGTGTTTGATTACTTCATTACTAGCACCAACAATGTATTCAGTACTTCTGTAATTCATACTCAACTTTAAAGTTTCTGATTCTTTAAAGTGGTCTTTGAAGTTAACTATATAATCTACATTTGAGCCTCTGAAACCATAAATACTTTGCCAATCGTCTCCAACACAGAAAAGTTGATTATTGTCTGTTAGTAGAAGTTTTATTAATTCAACTTGTAAGTTATTCACGTCTTGGAATTCATCTACAAGAATGTACTCATATTTTCCTCTAAACTTGTCTGCAATTTCCTTGTGATTCTTGAATAACGAAATAGTTCTTGTAATCATATCGTTAAAGTCGAGATATGATTTGTTAGTGCAAAATGATTGATATTGCTCGATGATTGGAATTGCAAGTTTATAAAAGTCTCTTACTCTTTCGTGTTGGTCTTCTTGTGATTGTTCTAAAACGTTTTTCGTTGGAAAGTTTTCCACTTTAATCATATCAATCACTCGCATTGTTTGACGCAAAAAGTCCTTAACTTCTTTGTGGTAATATTTGAATTCTTCTTCAAATGATAAAGAAGTTGAAAAATGATAGTTTGAAGGAAGCTTATTTTTTACAATGCGTTCTAATGCTAAATTAAATAGAGCAGTATCTTTTGTTTGATGCTCAAATGTTTTAACAAGTAATTTATTTGCTTTATTGAATTGTTGCTCTTTCCCTTTTGTTGGGTAGCTTTTTTGACTTACGTGCTCCAAATATAAATTAGCTTCTGGAATATAGAAATCTGGTCGAAAATCAAAATCTCTAAAGTTTACGTTAGGCTCATATTCAAATTTAACGCTGTGGCGATAAAGCCAATCAGCTATATATTGTTCAGATTTAGACCTAACTTTTGTTCCATTTAATGTTGTATAGAATTTACCATCTTTTGGTAAAGAAATACGTTTGTCTTTTTCAATATGAATTTTATCAATCATATAATCTAAAATATACCTTTTCAAATCGAGTAGATATTCATTAGATTCACAGTTCTCGATTAAGATTTTATGATTGACCTCAAAAGCAGTTTCTGTTGCCGAGTATTTGGCAAATTCATCATCTTTTGCTTTAGTGTCTCCAATAATTTTGAATTTGTTGTCAAACTCATTTACACCAAAGTTTCTGATAATGCTGTAACAGAGGCTATGAAACGTTCTTAAAGTTAAGTTGTCAATCCATTTGTGCTTTTTGGTGAAAAAGTAGCGTTCAGTATCTTTCTCTTTGGTTGTTCGATTTTTGTCTGCAAGAATTTCAGCATATTCTTCCGTGTCGTCTGCTGAAATGATTAATCTATCAAGCATTTCATTAGCAGCATTTTTAGTAAATGTGATTGCCAAAATATTGTTTGGATTTACAGCTTTTTCTTCAATGAGATAGATTAGTTTTTGAAGAAGTGTTTTAGTTTTTCCTGAACCTGCACCTGCAAGAACAAGAAGTCTTTTGCATTCGGAAACTACCGCTTGACTTTGTTTTTCATTTAATCCGCTTAAATCAGTTTTGGTTGTCTGCATAGTTTATTTTCTTCCAAAATCAGCTGGAATTTCTCCCCAAGCTTGAGTTTCCCATTTTAAAATTTTATTTTCTATTTTATTTTCGTTCAACCATTTAACAGCTCTATCCATTAATTCAAATGATTTGCTATTTTGGTGGCTTTTTTCAAGGCTTGTTCTATATATCTTACCCTTTACCCAACTTATCGCTGTTTTACTGTCTGTATAGATAGGTCTTTTGTCATTTGCTTTTTTCATATGTGCAAGCGTATGAACTAAACCTAAAAATTCTCCAACGTTATTTGTAGAATCATACAAAGGTCCAAAATAAAATATTATTTCTTTTGTTTTGGTGTCAACACATTGATATTCCACAATTCCAGGGTTTCCGCTACAAGCAGCATCTACTGAAACAGACTCCAAGTTTGGTTCTCCAATTAATTCAAGTTGTTCTTTTGATAGAGTACTTTCAAAAAAGGTTTTGCCTTTGTATTCCTCATAGTTTTCAGAATATGCTTTTTTAGCAAGTTCAAGAGTTGTGAATGATTTATATTCAGCACCTTTGAAACCGTGAATTGCGTTTTTACATTCTTCCCAAGATTCCAAAATTCCAGTTTTAGAACCTTTCCAAACGACATAATATTTCTTCTTTTTTTTACTCACGATATTTCGTTCAAACTTGGAGCTAACGTTTAGTATATAAAAAGTAGGCGATTTCGAAGCACGAAACTTTCGGTTAAGCACAAAGTTTGATGCGAGCCAAAAGCTTTGAATTCATTACTGTTTTGCCTATTTTTTATATTCATTGTTAGTGGTTGGCATATACTTGAAGTTTTTGTTTTACGCTGTTGTTCCATTCGTCTTTTAGTATACTCAAAACAATGCTATCCCTTCGTTCTCCATTTGGTGTATAGGTGTTACTTCTTAGCACTCCTTCAACAACACAACCCATACTTTTCATAGCATTTATACTTCTTTGGTTTTTATGATCCGCTCTAAATTCTACCCTTTGCATTTTCAGAACATCAAAAGCAAATTCTAAAAGCAATAATTTACAATTTTTGTTTATTCCAGTTCCTTGAAATTCTTTTCCGTACCAAGTATAGCCAAGTTGTAAGGAAGCGTTATCTACTTGAATATCATAAAATCTTGTACTTCCTGCATATTGATTTTTCCGTTTGTCAAATACAAGAAAGGCATATGAATTTTTATTTTTTCTTGCTTCAAGTGCCTTGTCAATATAGATTTTCATTTTTTCAGCTGAACTTGCTTGAATTAAAGAATAGGTCCATAATTCAGGTTCATTCGTTGCAAAGTGCACTAAATGATCAAAGTCAGTTGCTTTTACAGGGGTTAACCTCACTATGCTGTTTTCAAGAATATATTCTTCTTTAAAGTTCATCATCATACGTTGCTTGTGCTTATTTTATATGGATAACAGCATTATAAATTGGTTTTAAAAATCTAGTTAGAGCAATAAATGCAATTACCATTATGAAGCGATAGTCTCTAAAAATAGTATTCGGGTACAAGTCAGTCAGCGCTATTATTAAAATTAGTAAAGCTAAAATCCAAACTAATGCAATGCTAATTAAGCCTGCTTTTTTCATGAAAAATATGGTTTCAAAATTCTTAATTTAACTACTTAATTGTTGCGTTCCCTAATGTATGGCAAGGTGTTTTAAGTACCCAATTTAGCACATACAAACCGAATATAAAATCTGCCTTGGATTTTTGTAAGTAGTCAAGTACTAGCTATTAATTATACACGGCTTTGTGTTTAGCTTCGTTTGTTTGTTTTTAAACCGCTATACTAAAGAGTCATTATTAGCATTAGGCATCACGAAGCTTAAAATAGTATATATGATTAATCCAGCAGCGCCTAACATTGTAGCGACAACGAATAGTATTCTTACGTGCGAAGTTTGCCAACCAAGATATTCAGCAATTCCAGAACAAATTCCAGCGATCATTTTGTCATTAGATTTCTTAAGTTTTTTAGTATTCATATTTCATATGGTTATTTAGTTACACACAACTACCTTTGATTAAGCACTAAACCTCAATTATTTTTATATGGTGTTAGGGTGCGTTTTTTATTTTAGTCTTTATTTTCTGAATAAGCTTTTGTTCTACATTGCGATTACAAATATAATTTACAGGGAATTTAAGTCCGAACAAACCATAGCTTGAGAAGTTTAAAAGTAAATCATCATGATCGTAAATTAAATATAATTTACTATAGTTTCCAATTTGTATCTGCCACATAGGAATATTCATAATTTTTAAATATTCAGAATTTTCAGTAAAACTCCATTCTCTTTGTTCAGTTAGTTGAAATAAATATTTTTCAATAATCAGTTTATTTTTATCAGTTAAAATATTCTTTTCGCGATGTAACTTGTCATTTTTTAAATACCAATAAATAAATAAGGTAGAAATAATAATTGTTATAAGTGGGATCATTAAAGTTCCTATATTATCAATTTCAATTTTTAAGAATGAATCAATTGTAAACATAAAAAGTAGAGAACCAAAAAGCAAAATAATATAAATTACTTCAGTTACTTTTAAAATTAAGCTTCTGCAAATCAATCTATTATTTTCTATAGATTTTTCAACATCAATTTCATTCATTTATTTCGTCTGTTATTAAATGCATCCTAACGTTTAATGTAAAATACGTTTCAATGCATTTTTATATAGTGTTAGGTACAGTTTTTTTAAGCGTCTTTAATGTTTTTATTAATCTAGATATAAATTCTTCTTGTTTTTGCTCGCTTAATAATTCAATGGATAAAAATGGATTCAAATCTTCTAACTCTACAAGCAATAGTGAATTGTCTCTGAGCCTACAGGCATCAACTCGAGTAATTCCATGTTGAATATTGTTCCATGTAATAAATTTATCTGCGAACTTTATATCTTCTAGCGATGCTTCAATTTCTTTAAGTTCCCACCTTTTATTTTTATCGGGAGCATACAGAGCATATTGAAATTCATTATTCAAATAATAAAAAGAGATTTCATATTCAAAATCAAGGTAAGGCTGTATAAGTTTATTTTTTAATTCAGTATCTAATAGTTCTTCTTTACTGAGAATTTCCATTCCAATAGAATCCGCTCCATTTTTAATCTTTATCAGATACTTTTCTGGGTTGCCTAATTGACTTAGGTCAGACAATTTATCAATTGTTGGAATAACTGGGAACCCTATATTTGTTAAGTTTAATAAATACTCTTTCCCTCTAATATCAGCTTTACCATCAAAAGAATTAAAGGTCAAAATGTTGTTGTTAGAAACTTCATGTAGAAATTTTTGAAAATAGTCACTAAAATACATGACTACTCCGGTATTTCTGAAAATCACAATGTCTACATAATTCAGATGTGAAATTGCTTGCTGTGGATTCCCAATAAGAATGTTAAAATGCTCTTTTAGTTTTGACGTAATAAATAAATCTTCTTCATAATATTTTCGTCCTTTCGCATTATAATATAAATCAGTTAAATAAAGTATTGTTATCATTCGATTATTTTGCTTTTCCTAATGTTTAATCTAATTGTACCTAGCGTTTAGGCTATGGCAAGTGGGGCAGGCAAGGAAACTTTTCGTTACCGTCTACGCACGAAGCTAAAGCTTATTGTTTTGCTTTTTCTTTTTTTGTTCCAAAGCTAAATCCATAAGATTTAGCGACATTATAAATATACACAGACCTTTCGTTTTAGCCCTAAAGTCCGCATTACGTTTAGGCATTGTTGGCAAATCGTTTTTATTTTTTCATGCAAAAATCAAAGTTATTATAGCACCAATTATAGCTCCAATAATGCCAGAAATTAATGCGTTATTACTTATTTTATTCCAATTTCGCTGAATATATGAAGGGTCAAGCCTTTTCTTTTCTTCTTCTATAAATTTGTGAGCGCCTTTAATATCAGCATTTGCAAAATATTCACCAGCATTATATTCATATACATCAGCTGCTCTAGGATGATTTCTAACAAATTTTCTTGTCAAAACTTTATAGCCAACCAGTTTGTTTGCCATTAAGTCTTCTGGTTGTACGCTATTCCTAACAGGCAATTCATATTTTCCCTCTCTTCTTACGGATTGCATTATGACATCCATGATTCTTTTCCCTTGTTCAAGGCCCATTACATTAATAGTCATTTTTGCCATTTTTATTTTTTCTTTAAATTACTCCAAACTTCTATTTGTACTTTATCTCCTAAATGCAGTTCCTTGTATTTCTTTTTTACTCCTTCAAACTCTTCAGAAATTAATTTACAAAGGGTCGAAGTCAAAATTGTATTTAGAGATATAACTGTCATAGACTCCTCTAATGTGGACTTTTTGTTTTTATAAATGTAATTGTATTGTCTGTCACTTATATGTTCCCCATGAGCATGATTCGAATACAAGTTCCACATATCATTAATACGGTTGGAATCAATTCCACTTTTAACTAATATGTCTTTAGTTGTTTCTAGTTTAGCATGCTTAGGATTTAAATATACTTTTTGTTGTTTATCATTGGAATTTTGAAACCTTTCGTAACCTTTTATTTTTTCAACTAGAATTTGAATATCACTTTCAATTTTTTTCTTTTTCTCCTTATTTTTTTCAAATTCTACGGGAAATTTATTTTGCTTTTGAAGACCATGTAATTTGTAAATTTCATATCTAAAATTCTTTTCGATTGTGTCAACTTTGTCAAAGAATAGATAGTGCATGATAGCAAAAGACTCTATTTGCATTCTAGTTAAAGCAAAAGCTGAAAACAAATCCGTAATGTCTATTTCTTTATTAATAATAAAAAAACGATTTCCTCCTAGCAGTTTTTTTATGCTATGATTTGCCATTCCATATCGAAAATATTTATTTTCAATTTCTGCATGATGATGTTCGATTTGAACTTTATTATCAAAGAGACTTTGAGTGAGTGTAAAAAGAGAATTTGTAAGTATATCAAAGTGCTTCAACCGAGATTTGATATCATCTGATTTAAAAGCTTGATAAATTTCTAATAAATATGGGATTCTCTCTTTCATGAAATGTTTGCCAACGGCCTTGGCTATGGTAAGTGCGGGGTTTTGATGCCGAATCTTTGTCTGCCAGACCGAATGTTATTTAGTTGTGATATTTTCATTTTTAAGCAGTCAGCCCGCATTTGCTATAGCCGATGTTGTGCTTAGTGTTTTTCTTTATTTTTCAATTACTATCATTCGATAATCAGTTTCAGATTTATGTCCACTGTCACTGTCTTCAAATATGTACTTAAACTCTTTGTCGAATAATCGTTTATGTTTTCTTTCAATGTCAATTGCTTTGTTGAGCGTTTGGACTTTATCTCCTGTGTCCTGAATGCAAATGACCACACGACTTCCGTTTCTTATATCCGAAACGATTTTCATAATCAGTCCTATTTCTTGTTCCTTGTCCTTCTTGGCGAAATGAAACATACTGTCTAAAAGAACAAAGTCAAACTCACTAAAACGGTCAAAAGCGTAAATGTCTCCGACTTGTCCGTCCAAATCCAATTTTTCATTTTGTCCGATTTCGTTCATTTGGTTGATACCGACTTTTGAGTTGTCAATTCCTGTCACAGAGTAGCCAAGTCGCGCCAAAGCAATTGCATCTCTTCCTTGTCCGCAACCTAGGTCAAGTACTTTTCCTTTCCTTGGAAATTCAGCAAAAAACTTAATCAATTCGGGGTAAGGTTCTCCAAATAAGTTTTTTGTCTGATAGTATTTGTCATAGGTTACTGTCATTCGGTCTTTTTACATTAAGCACAACATACGGCTATAGGTATGATTACTGTTATTTCTAATTCAGCAACTAAAAATAAGAGCTATTTTCTAAACAACCCTGCGCTTTTCCACAAGATATGTAGGATTTATCAACTATTGGTTGTAGTGCTTAAAATCATCGGTGAACGGTTATTTTTTGCCTTGTGGATACGCGTATAGCGTCAGGTTGAGAAGTCTTTTCGGTGGCGAGGGTTCTCGATACATTTTTAGCTTCATTTCATTTCGCTAAAAACACGCGAACTGACATAAGATTGGGTAGTTCTCGATACACTTTTAGCTTTATTTCATTGCGCTAAAAACACTAAAACTGACAAAGCAATTTAATTGTAAAGATTTTTTAAACCTAAAAAAGTCCGAAATAGCAAAACTATATTCGGACTTTTAAAAGACTTAGCTACTCGTTACAGCAAGCCAGCACGCTCTAAGAGCGGTTCAATTTTAGGTTCGGCACCACGGAATTTTTTGTATAATTCCATCGGGTTTTCCGTTCCTCCTTTTGATAAAATATGCTCTTTAAACTTGGTGGCGACTTCTTTGTTAAAAATGCCTTCTTCCTTAAAATAGGCAAAAGCATCAGCATCTAAAACCTCTGCCCACTTGTAGCTATAATAGCCTGAAGCATAGCCCCCTTGAAAAATATGAGAAAAAGAGGTGCTCATACAGGTTTCGGGCGTAGCAGGGTATAGGTCTGTTCCTTCAAAAGCCTGGTCTTCATGTGCTTTTACATCGGTAATGGCCTTCGGGTCTGCGCCATGCCAAGCCATATCAAGCAATCCAAAACTCAATTGGCGTAGGGTCTGCATGCCTTCTTGGAAGGTGGCAGAATCTTTTATTTTTTGTACCAATTCCATAGGAATAACAGCGCCGGTTTCGTAATGGGTGGCAAAAAGGGCTAGCGCTTCTTTTTCGTAGCACCAGTTTTCTAAAATTTGGCTCGGTAATTCCACAAAATCCCAGTATACTGAGGTTCCCGATAAACTAGGGTATACGGTATTGGCCAGCATGCCGTGTAAGCCATGCCCAAATTCATGGAATAAAGTGGTTACCTCATTAAAGGTTAATAAGGAGGGTTTGCTTGCTGTGGGTTTGGTAAAATTGCATACGTTCGAGACCTGTGGGCGTTCGTTAAGGCCATTTTCTACATATTGCGATTTAAATGAAGTCATCCAAGCGCCACCACGTTTTCCGGCTCTAGGGTGAAAATCAGCATAAAACAAGGAAACTAATTTTTTATGTTCATCATAAATGCGGTATGTTTTTACATCACTATGGTAGGTGTCGATATCAAAAACTTCTTGGAATTGTAACCCGAATAATTTTTCAGCAACTTTAAATACGCCCGCAATTACATTTTCTAATTTAAAATAGGGCTTTAGTTTTTCGTCATCTAGGTCAAATAGTTTTTGCTTTAGCTTTTCAGAATAGTACGAGGCGTCCCATTTTTGGAGCTGCTCAATACCATCTAATTCTTTAGCGAAGTCTTTTAGTTGTTGAAACTCTTTAACCGCTGCCGGTTTTGCTTTGGCTAATAATTCGTTTAAAAACTCTTGTACCTTTTCAGGCGTTTCTGCCATACGCTCTTCCAATACAAAATGGGCATGGGTGGCATAGCCTAAAAGAGCTGCTCTTTCATGGCGTAAGCGGGCAATTTTTAATACGTTTTCTTGGTTGTCTAAAGCATCCTTATGAAAACCCTTGCTCCCGAAGGCAATAGATAATTCTTTGCGTAATTTTCTATTGGTGGCATATTTCATAAACGGAATATAACTGGGATAATCCAGTGTTATGAGCCAGCCTTCCTTATCTTTTGATTGCGCCAATTGCGCGGCAGCTTCCTTCTCACCCTCTGGTAAACCGTCCAAATCGGCTTCATCAGTCAGGTGCATTTGGTAAGCGTTGGTTTCTGCCAATACATTTTCACCAAAAGTGAGTTTTAGTTTGGCCAATTCCGCATCAATCTCCCGCAGTCGTTTCTTTTTGTCTTCGGATAAATTAGCGCCATTTCGGCTAAAACCTTTGTATTTTTTGTCTAATAGCGTTTGTTCTTCTACGGTTAAATCTAAAGACTCTCTTTGGTCGTAAACGGCTTTTACTCTTTTGAATAAAGCAACATTTAAAGTGATATCGTTTCCAAACTCAGACAAAAGTGGCGAAACTTCTTGGGCTATTTTCTGAATTTCATCGTTAGTCTCTGCCGAATTAAGATTGAAAAATACACTGGAGACTCTATCGAGTTGTTTGCCCGAATAATCGAGGGCAGCAATGGTATTTTTAAAGCTTGGGACTGCTTTGTTATCGGTAATCGCATCAATTTCAGCTCTGGCATCGGCAATGGCTTGCACAAAGGCAGGCATAAAATGTTCGTTTTTTAATTGAGAAAATGGAGCGGTATCAAAAGCGCTTAAAAGTGGATTCATATTTTGTCTAATGTCTAATGTCTAATGTCTAATGTAGAAAAGTTTCAGGTTTCAGGTTTCTGGTTTTTTATAAAGGTATCTAATGTTTACTGTAGAAAAGTTTCAGGTATGGTCGTAAAACAATAACTATTTTTTTACTGTTTACTGCTCACTGATCACTGCTCACTGTTTACTGTTCACTGATTTCGCTCCTTCTAAGACCTTCTGTTTTAAGCCTTCTTTGTATAAAATAATTTTGTCCAGCACGCATTTGTCGGAAGCGCCAATAATTTGAGCTGCTAAAATACCCGCATTTTTTGCGCCGTTTAAAGCTACGGTGGCTACAGGAACACCACCTGGCATTTGTAAGATAGACAAAACCGAATCCCAACCATCGATAGAGTTGCTGCTTTTTACAGGAACCCCAATGACAGGTAGGGGCGACATGGAGGCTACCATACCCGGTAAATGTGCAGCACCACCAGCGCCAGCAATGATAACTGTATAGCCTTTTAAGTGGGCGTTTTTGCTAAAATCGTATAGTTTTTCGGGCGTACGGTGCGCAGAAACAATATCTACATCAACCTCTATATCAAAGCCTTTTAAAATATCAATGGCTTCTTGCATTACTGGAAGGTCACTTGTACTTCCCATCACTACGGCTACTTTACTCATATTATTTTTTTAAATTACTAATAATCCAATGTTTTATTTGGTCAAAATCTAAGTTACCTTTTGAAGCTTCCATTACAAATTGATATTTTTCATCATCCGAAGCATCAATATCGAGACCATCTTCAAAAAGCATCAATCGTAAAAAAGCATAGGCCATACGTTTATTACCGTCTATAAAAGGATGATTTATAATAATACTTTGAAAAATAGCTGCAGATTTATCAATGGCCGAAGGGTACAGTTCTTTTCCGTCAAAAGTTTGAAAAGGCCTATTGATGGCTGATAAAAGTAATTTTTCATCTCTAATTCCAGCAGAACCGCCAGAAAATTCGGCTATAATTTTATTTAGATTTAAAACAAGCTCTTTTGAAATCATTCAGCAAGTCTTTTAAAAAGTGCTTCTTCTTTTAGTAAAAGGTTTTTGACAAATTCAGTTCTGTTTTCATTTTTTTTTGACAAATCTTCAACGATAAAAAATAATTCATCTAAATGCCCTTCCGGAAGGTTATCAATTATTTTTATCAGTCTTTGTTTCTTCTCTATTGCCGTCATAACAGTCCGATTTATATCAAATTTACAAAAATCCTATTTACTGATCACTTTTATCGTTTCCTTTACTTTTTGAGCAATTACTCTTGCCAATCCAAGATTTTTATGAACAATGGTCACATGACCCATTTTACGAAATGGGCGGGTTTGTTTTTTACCGTAAATATGTGGGGTTACGCCCTCGAGTTTTAAAATTTCTTCCATGTTTTCGTAAATAACATCACCGGTATAGCCTTCGGCGCCTACTAAATTCACCATAATCCCGGCGAGCTTACTTTCTGTACTTCCTAAAGGTAAATTTAAAATAGCCCGTATATGCTGTTCAAACTGATTGGTATAGCTGGCTTCAATACTGTAATGACCACTATTGTGCGGCCTTGGAGCTACTTCGTTGACTAAAATTTGATCGTCCTTAGTTTGGAACATTTCTACCGCTAAAATACCAATATGCTTCATGTGCTCCGATACTTTTAAAGCAATCTCCGTGGCTTTTTTAGCTACGCTAGCTTCAATACGAGCAGGACAAATCACATATTCAACTTGGTTGGCTTCAGGGTGAAATTCCATTTCCACCACAGGATAGGTCACCACCTCGCCTTTTAAATTACGAACTACAATCACGGCGAGTTCGTTTTTAAACGGAATCATCGCCTCAGCAATACATTCGCCTTTGGGTAAGTTTTCTAAATCCTGAAAATTACGTACTATTTTAACGCCTTGACCGTCATACCCAAACTGAGTGGCTTTCCATACAAAGGGAAATTCAATGCCACCATTGTTAATACTGTCCTTAATTTCACTTAGATAGGCAAAACGTGAAAAATCGGCCGTAGGAATACCATGGTCTACATAAAATAACTTTTGTCTGGCTTTATTTTGTATGGTTCGTAAGGTTTCTGTTGGGGGGTATACTTTTAAACCTTCATCTTCTAGTTTTTCTAGGGCATCAAGGTTTACGTTTTCTATTTCAATGGTTAAAAGATCTACCTTTTTACCAAATTGATACACATCATCAAAATTCATTAAATCACCAATAATAAACTCATCACAGGCAATATTACACGGTGCATCTTTAGAGGCCTCTAATACTTTGGTATGAATATCAAATTTTCTGGTCTCGTAGAGTAACATTTTTCCTAGTTGCCCACCTCCTAATATTCCGAGTTTAAAGTCCGACGAAAAATAGCTTGTTGAATTTTGATTTGGCATATGATGAAATGAATTCTGTGTTCTTTACAAAAATACACCGATTTCTTAAAACGACCTTACTTAGCGCAAAAAAGAGAAATCAAAATAGTATATTTGTCGTTCTTAAAAAAATAAAGGTGATACAACTGCACGACAAACATTTTAAACCATTTTTAAGTCAGGAACAAATCCAGGCGGCTGTTAAAAAAGTGGCCTTGGCAGTTGCGGCCGATTATAAAGAGGAAACCCCCATTTTTGTGGGTGTTTTGAATGGTTCTTTTATGTTTGTAGCTGATTTTTTAAAGGAATATCAGCATCCTTGTGAAGTGTCTTTTGTAAAATTAAGCTCATACAGCGGATTGACCTCTACCGGTATTGTAGAAACACTGTTAGATGTTCCAGAAAATGTAAAAGGTAAAAGCGTTATTATTCTTGAAGATATTATAGATACCGGACGTACCTTAAAAGAGCTGGTGCATTTATTTTCAAATTCAAATGTCCGGGAGTTTAAAATTGCCACCTTATTCCATAAGCCAACGGTATATAATGGAGAATACAATATAGATTATGTAGGCATGGAAATTCCTGACAAATTTATTGTGGGATACGGCCTAGATTATAAAGAGCTAGGTAGAAATTTAAATGAAGTTTACCAACTAAACCAAAATACTATGATTAATCTTGTGTTATTCGGAAAACCAGGTGCTGGCAAGGGCACACAGGCAGAATTTTTAAAATCGGAATATAATTTAAAGCATATTTCTACTGGGGATGTTTTTCGATACAATATCAAAAACGATACAGCATTAGGTAAGTTGGCGAAATCATACATGGATAAAGGTGATTTAGTGCCCGATGAAGTGACCATTAAAATGCTTGAAGATGAGGTTGATAAAAATGCCGATGCCAATGGTTTTATTTTTGATGGTTTCCCGAGAACTACGGCACAAGCTGAGGCTCTGGATGCTTTTTTAGATTCAAAAGACATGAAAATAAATGCTACGATTGCGCTTGAGGCCAATGATGAGGTTTTAATTCAGCGTATTGTAGGCCGTGGAAAAGTAAGTGGTAGAGCAGATGATCAAGATGAAACGAAAATTAGAAATCGTTTTGAAGAATACAACGAAAAAACGGCACCATTAATAGACTACTACCAAGGTAAAAACAAGTTGTATAGCGTAAACGGTATCGGCGACATCGCAGAGATTACAGAAAGAATTAAAACGGTTATTGATAAACTTTAAGCAGTACAGGTGCCAAGCATTTCCTTGGAGTAAAATCTCGGAACAGTGCACACCAAATTATATTTAACCAGCTACCCCGAATTCTCGAGGTAGGGAAAAGAAAAAGTCTAAGTTTTTGACGCTATAAGCACCGCAATTTTGTTTGTGGCATTATAGCGGTCAAGAATACATGTAAGACTAATCATTACAACACATTTAAAACACCATGACAGAAGGCAATTTTGTAGATTATGTAAAAGTTAATTTAACATCGGGAAACGGTGGTAAAGGCTCTGTTCATTTACATCGCGAAAAATTTATTACCAAAGGAGGTCCTGATGGTGGCGATGGAGGTCGCGGTGGTCATGTGATTATTCGTGGGAATAAAGATTTATGGACTTTGTTAAGTTTTAAATTTAGCCGAAGTTTTAGAGCTGGTCATGGAGAACATGGGGCGAAGAGCAGAAGTACAGGAGCCGATGGAGAAGATGTGTATTTAGACGTACCCTTGGGTACCGTTATTAAAGATGCCGAAACAGAAGAGGTTATCATGGAGATTACCGATGAAGGTGAAGAGAAAATAATTCTTCCTGGAGGCTTAGGGGGTCGTGGTAATTGGCATTTTAGAACCTCTACCAACCAGACACCAAGATACGCTCAACCGGGAATTCCTGGGCAGGAACTAGCCATCATAATGGAATTGAAATTGTTAGCGGATGTAGGTTTAGTAGGTTTTCCGAATGCGGGAAAGTCGACCTTACTTTCTGTTTTAACAACGGCAAAACCTAAGATTGCCGATTATGAATTTACGACCCTGAAGCCAAATTTAGGGATTGTAAAATACCGCGAATTTCAGAGTTTCGTGATGGCCGATATTCCAGGAATTATTGAAGGTGCTGCCGAAGGGAAAGGCTTAGGCTATTACTTTTTAAGACATATTGAGCGTAACTCTACGCTATTATTTTTAATTCCAGCAGATAGTAAAGACATTAAAAAAGAGTATGAAATTCTTTTGGATGAATTACGCAGGTATAATCCGGAAATGCTAGATAAAGAACGTTTAGTGGTCATTTCTAAGAGCGATATGCTCGATGAAGAGTTGAAAGCTGAAATGAAAACAGAATTAGATGCTCAACTTACCGGGGTTTCTTTTATGTTTATTTCCTCTGTAGCACAAATGGGCTTAACCGAACTTAAAGATATGCTTTGGAAAATGTTAAACGATTAAAGCTCGTTTATTATATTTTCGAAGCGTGAGAAAGGCGCACTTAAAACGATTTGTTTTACGAAGTATACCTATCCGCTAACTGTTTCTTCGGCCGTTATTGTATTTGAAAGTCGTATGACTTATCTTTAATCTTCTTACGCTATAATAATTTTTACACTATGAAATTTCTCGTTTATTTTTTATTGGTTTTTTCTTTCGTATCCTGTACAACGGTTCGTGTGAACTATGATTATGATAAAAAGGCAGACTTTTCAGCCTATACGACCTATAGCTATTTACCAGAGATGCAAACAGGGTTAAGTGATTTAGATACGCAGCGATTATTGGTGCTGGTAGACTCTACCATGCTAGCCAAAGGAATTTTATATTCAGAAGAACCTGATTTTTACATCAATATTCAAAGTGCTTCCTATAGCGCCTCACAGAATAACAATGTAGGCGTTGGCCTTGGTGGTGGTGGTCGAAATGTCGGTGGCGGTATTTCTATCGGAATTCCTGTAGGGCAACCAAAACTAGAGCGTGAAATAAAGTTCGATTTTGTGGATAGCCAAAAAGATGTGTTGTTTTGGCAGGCAGTGAGTGCCAGTCCTTTTAAAGAAAACGTATCTCCTCAACTGCGGGAAGAAAATTTAAGAGTAATTACGAATAAAGTATTTGTAAAGTATCCTCCAGAAATTAAATAGTCATAGCCTTTTAGTATAAGAGCTGCTGTTCTTCATCATGAGTATACCTCATGAGCATTTCTTGTGTTATTAAAATTAGTTTTGATTACCTCTCGTGAAAAACGATGATGCCATGGGCACAAAGGGCAAATAACGCCTGCTAGGGCAATCTTTTTGCTTTTCCCTTCTTTATTTCCGTTCAGTGATTAAATTTTACCGTTGGTCATATACTCGTTTTAAAAGCGTCACTTTCCCTGTAGTTTTACATCAGAAATAAAAAACAAATAGTAATCTTTTAAAATTAACACTATGAAAAATTCAGTAATTACCTTAGGCATCGTTTTAAGTATGGCACTCTCTAACATGAGCCATGCTAATGTAAATCCAACTACAAAAAATGTAAAAATTGCGACAACAAGTATTAAAGATGTGGCACCGCTTAGCATTGCCGTAGCCAAGAGTGATCTAGAAACGGTAAAAAAGTTTTTAGAGTTCGGAGCGGATATCGAAATAAAAACAGAAGTAAACGGTATGACGCCTTTGATGTATGCGGCACGTTATAATAATGTAGAAATGGTCAACGTATTAGTGCTAAATGGCGCGGATATAAACGCTACTTCAAAACTAGGCTATACCGCTTTAGATTATGCCGAATTATCTGGAGCTAAAGATGTAGCTTCTCTTTTAAAATAATCAACACCAATTCATATGTCATGAAGAAACAGGCCGTCTCAACGATTGAGATGGCTTTTTTTTTCAAGATGTTTAAGTTTTAGGATGGTGTTTTCTAAAGGTAGCACTTCTTGTCATCGTAAGTTGTAGTGCTGCCCGCTATACAAGACTTTAAGAGCAATTTTGCCCCTCATATGTAGCGCATCTGTATAGTCTTACAAATTGACTTTCCGTTTACGGATTAAATTTTACCGTTCATCATAATTGGGTTTTAAAGTGTTGATAATCAGCCTAAATTTATAGTATCTAAAAAAATAACTTAAAAATCAACAAGATGAAAGCAACAACAAACAGTACTAGTATTAAACAAAAAGAAATAATTCAAGCAAGCCTATTCAGTATAGTAATTGCGGGATATGTCCTCTATCATCTAGGACATGCAGTAGGTACATATATCGCTCAAATAGGATTTTAATTAAAAGTTGTTCCTATAAAAATAATCACCATGAAAAATACCTTTAAACTTTTTACCACTTTAGTCAGCACATTACTCGTTTTTGCTTGTACGAGTGCCACGGATTCTAATGATAAGATTGCCGAGCTGATAAAAAATAATTGTGACTGCGCAACGGTTGAACCCATGATAGCCACATACGGAATTACCTTTTCAAAAGAGGATGCCTCAAGCCTGGGTCAGCGCTATGAATTTCAAATGACAGATTGCACTACTGTAAATTTTGAAGCTCAAATCGATACCATTATAAAAGCCTTAAATGATTCAAAACTATGTGAAGATGCGCTTATTATTTTAGAATTCGAGGACTCCCAAAATTTTACGAAAGCGAGTATTGAAGATTGCATACGATTAAAATAGGATGAAAAACATCTTTACCCTACCGTTCACTAGGTCGTATTTACCGTTCGCCATAATTGTGACCAACATGAATCGAATACCTACTAGTTTTAAGCCCTGGTAAAATATTAACTTTAAAATTTAAAACCATGATTACTTTAGCTAAAATTATCTTAGAACTTATTTTAAGTCTTATCTTGCTTTAAAGACAGTAAGCCAACAATAAGCCCCAATGTCTTCAGTAATTAAAAACCATTAATGCAACGATTTTTTTCTAAAAATTTATTTTGGATCCTTCAGTTTTTGGGTTGGGGCGCTTTTTCCTTGTTTTTAGCATTCGTTGCTAATTTAAGTGAAAATTGGAAGGGCATTTTGGTGATTACCATAGGGAATATGGTGGTATTTATTGGGATAACTTCTTTCTTGCGTTGGATTTTAAATAAGGTTGCACCGCTAGAAAATTTTAAACCCATCATGTTGGTTAAGATAGTTGTTGCCGTCTTTATAGTAGCCATGTTAACGCCTACGGTCACCTACTATGTGGGTTATGGTGTCGGAAAAATTGGCAAGTTTGTCTTCGTAGATAGTAAAGAAATTTTCAATAAACCACCTTCCGAACCCAATACCTTTGGGAAGTACATTATTTATACGATTATTTTGGGTGGATGGACAATTTTCTTTTTCATCATAAAACTCATTCGAAATTCTAACAACGAAAGACTACGGCGTTTACGTTTAAAAGATCAGGTAAAACAAGCACAACTAAATACCTTAAAGGGCCATATTAATCCGCAATTTATTTTTACCGCATTAACAAATATAAAAGGCTTAATGTTAGAAGACGTAAAACAAGCGCGAGCCATGCTGACCACCCTATCTGAATTGCTTCGGTATTCATTAACTAAAACCGATATCAATACTGTTATTTTAGACGAAGAAATAGTCATTACCAAAAGCTATATGGACTTATTAATGATTGATAATAAGAAAGTATTGCACACGAAGTACCATATAGCTCCCGAGACGCTATCCTTACAGGTACCTCCTTTACTATTGCCAAACTTGATAGAATTAGCCACAAGATATGGTGTGCTTTCTACTAAAAATGAGGATACGATTAGTTTGAAAAGTGAACTAAAAAACCAGAGTTTAAAAATAAGTATTTTACATACAGGGCCTATGACCTTAAGTAAGCCTCGTCAAGTATTAGAAAACACATTAAAACAGCGGCTAAAATTATTGTATGGTAATGAAGCTACTTTTATGTCGAATCACGAATTAGACACCCATACCTTATGGGTGGTTTTGCCTGTAAAGGCCAACACAAAACCAGAGGCTTAGATGGACTTAAAAAATAAGTATTCTGAATTACTTTTTTGGGTGCTACAACTCGTGGGTTGGAGTATGTTGAGTTCTGTGATGTTCATTATTCCAGAACTTACAAATACCTATAAGATCTACTCTTTTTTCACCGGAACTGCGGTAGCTATTCTTGCAACAAGTGGGTATCGCTACTACTTGAAACAGCATATAGATTTTAATAGTTTCAAGAAAAAAAATCTAATTAAACTATTTTTTAGCTTTATAATATGTGTGGCAACCTACTATTTCCTATTTATTTTTACCGATTATTTTTATGAACTACTATGGCAAAAAACGCCCCTAGAAACACAATGGTTTGAGGATAAATCGTCTTTTTTGTATAGCCTTTTAAGTACCACCTTCATCATACTGGCATGGACTATTATTTATTCGGGTATCAAATTCATCATTGGTATAAATAAAAATAGATTAGAGAATTTAGAACTGCAATCGACGCTGAAAGAAGCGCAGTTAAATACCTTGAAAGGGCAGGTGAATCCTCATTTTATGTTTAATAGCCTTAATAATATTAGAGGTTTAATGCTAGAAGATGTAGAAAAATCAAGAGAGATGATCAGCAAACTGTCTGAAATGTTGCAGTATGCCTTATCCAAAAATACGGTTAATGCCATAGCGCTTAGTGAGGAATTAGAAATGGTCGATAACTATATTGCCCTAGCTAAAATTCAGATGGAAGATCGTTTAGAATATCAGAAACATATCGACGAAAACAGCTTATCTGTTTTAATTCCGCCAATGATTATTCAGTTATTAGTGGAAAATGCGGCTAAGCATGGTATTGCCAATTTAAAGAATGGAGGCATCATTAGCCTAAGCACTCGTGTTACCCAACAAGAGTTGCATATCGAAGTTCGCAACACAGGTCACTTGGCGATTAGTGAAAATTCAACTAAATTGGGTTTAAAGAACATACAACAACGATTGCGGTTGCTTTACGGCGTAAAAGCTGAGTTCACCTTAGATGAAATTGAAGGTCATGTGCTGGCCATGATAAAAATACCTATCCTATGAAAACTATAAAAACAGTTATTGTTGAAGATTCTCGTTTAGCACGAAACGAAATTAAAGAGTTATTAAAACAATATCCCGAATTGATCTTGGTGGGTGAGGCTGAAAATGTAGATGAAGGTTTTGAATTGATCACGGCTACAAAACCAGATTTGCTGTTATTAGATATTAATATGCCCGAGAAAGATGGCTTCGAGCTGTTAGAAATGCTAGATGAAGTACCCATTACTGTTTTTACCACAGCATTTGATGAATACGCGATTAAGTCTTTTGAATATAATGCGCTCGATTACTTATTAAAACCTATAAACGATAAGCGTTTTGGTGTGGCCATCGAGAAGGTAAAAGCAAAACTAGAAAGTGCAGCTAAGGATAAGGAATCGAAACCCACGTCAACCATTGAAAAATTAACAAATACGAGTCAGATTTTTATCAAGGATGGCGAAAAGTGTTGGTTGGTAAAAATTGGAGATATTTTACTCATTGAGATCGTTGGAAATTATTCTAGAGTTTATTTTCAAGATCAAAAACCTATGTTGTATAAGTCTTTAAATCAAGTCGAGGAAAAGCTACCTGAGGAAAACTTTTTTAGGGTAAACAGACAGCAAATCATCAACATGAATCATATTAAAAATGTAGTTCCTTGGTTCAATGGCAAACTAAAACTAATGATGAATAATGGTGAAGAAGTAGAGGTGTCTCGAAGACAGTCCTATATATTCAAAGATAAAATGAGTTTATAGTTTTACTTAAAAAAGTAGGCAGTAGCCGTGTTCAGTAAACACTAAAAGGGCTTTACTTTAACCACATAGGTGGCGATATGACCTAGAAAGGTGTTGCCTATAGAAATATGGCTATACCCTAAACTATCAAATTACCCATCAGGTAGTACCATTCAACAATCTATTCAGTGGTTATATGAACCCGAATCCCTTCACTATGACTGCTAAACTCAGGGGCATACATGCTTTGAATGGTGGTAATTCCGTTACTAAAATCTCCTGCGTTATTTACCCGTACATCGTATTCAAAAACATAAACGCCTTTTGGTAGATCATCAAAAAAGAAGTTGGTACTGGCATCTTTTGTGCTTTCATAGTAGCCTAAACCATCTTGCCATTTGTAGCGAGATAGTACGTTAATCGGCTCAAAACCAGCAGCGCGCATATCTTTCATATGAATAAATTCCATATCACGATCAGCCCGTAACTCAATCCGAACTCGAACGACATCGCCAAGCTTTAGTTTTGTTTGTGCAGTTATTTCGCTTATCTGTTCTCCTGTGGCTGTGTTTTTTTTAAGGAATAATTTCTTCTTTAATTTTAAAGGTGTTTCCGCTGAGGTGATCTTATCTAAGTCCTCAAAATATTGCCAGTATAAAGCGCCCCAGGCAATACCATTTCCTTTTTTGCTCATTTGAATTTCGCCCATTTTAGGCTTTATTTCATCTTTATTCCAAGAGGTTTTGTAATAGCCCGTGCCAGCTTCTACCTTTACATTTTCTAGTTTTGTAGAATTTATTTTTTCTCCACCAACTAAAACTTCAACGGCATCAGTAACCGACAACCAATCGCTGCCTTGTAATAAAAGCGCATAAACAGCTTCGGTAGTTGCTTTAGTAGTTTTCCATTGGTTCGTTTGCTTATTTTTTAACAACCATATTTTTAAATTGTCAATAGTAGCAAGGTCATTTTGAATTTCAGAAAAGGCTTCAATCAATAAACTCTGCGTTTCTATCGGTGCTTGATACCAGTACCAAGAGCTGGTGTTTTCTTTCCAGTACATGCCTAAGGCTTCACTAGTAATACTATTTTCATCTAAGGATTTTATAATAGCCTTCGCCGTCATGGTATCATTCATCCGATACAGTACTAAGGAAAGCATCCCTTGGGTATATAAATCTTTCTTTTTCCAGTATTTCTGTGCTTGTCCTTGATAATAAGTAATAATTTCAGCAACTTTTTTAGACGGTTTAAGGTCTTTAAAAAAGCTTCGCATATATAAGTAATGCACTTGCGTAGTACTCAAATGGTCGTTATTGATGTTTGAAGTGCGCTTTTTCATATACTCGTACTCAGCAATAAATTCAGCGTCTAAATACGAAATTGCGTTTATAATCATTTGGCTTCGAGCTTGTTCAGCCACCGAGCTTTGATTGAGCTGAGTAGAAGTCAATTTATCTAAATGCCCCAAACCTGTAACCATGTGTTGTGTGATGTACCGATTTTCTTTACCGCCGGCAAACCAAGCCCAAGCACCTGAGGAGAGCTGATTTTGCTCTAATTTCTTCATGGCTGTTGCTTGTTCAGCGTTCATTTTATTCAAGTTAAAAAGCAATGCTATACGTTTTTTCTGTTCGGTCTCTGATTGGGCATCGCGCAACCAAGGTGTTTCTTGAATTAAAAGCGATTTTAATTCTTCGTTCTTTTCAAGATTGCTGAGCATAGCGCCTGAAGAAGCCCATTGGTTAAAGACCTCTTGAATTCTAGGGTTGCTATTCGCAACATAGCTAGCTAAACTATTGGCATAATACCGCGCAAAGGTTTGCTCATTGCACTCGTACGGATATTCCATTAAATAGGGTAGTGCCTGTACCGCATACCAAGCCGGATTAGAGGTTACTTCTAAGGTCAACGTATGGTGGCTGAGCGAAGTCGAAGTCGTTTTTTGCAACTTATCTAAGCTAAAAGTTTTAGTTTGATTGCTACGTACCCACATAGGTAATGACTCTGTTACCAACATTCGGTTGGTTAAAACAGGCAATACATTTTGTTCACCATCACTAAAATCGCCTGCTTTAGCTACTATTGTATACTGTACCGCTTGTAAGCCTTTAGGGATGTTAAGCGTCCAAGAAACTTGCGTATTGCCGCTAGCATCGACCCTAAATTCTTTTTGCTCACCGCCTGAAATTAAGGAATTAATTTCTTTATTGGTAAGGGCATCCGTTAGTACCAATTTGGCAGCTCCAGTTAAAATTTTGTCTGTGAGGTTAGCAATTTTTGAGCTAATGATGATGGTATCACCTTCTCTTAAAAAACGAGGTGCATTAGGTGTTAGCATCAACTCTTTCTGGGTCACCGTTTGTAAGGTTCGGGTAGCACTTTGCAGGTCTTTGGTGTGTGCTACCAACTGCAACTTCCATCGGCTTAGGGCCTCGGGTGTGGTAAAACTAAATGAGACATTTCCTGCTGCATCAGTTTGTAATTGCGGAAAGAAAAAAGCGGTTTCTTGCAGGTTTTTTCGGATTTTAATAGCATCAAAATCAGTTTTAGTTGGTTTTTCAGTAGTATCATTTTTTACTTCATAACCAACAACCACTGTTTCATCCAAAGCCGACATATCATTTTCCATATCCATGGCAGATGCTGCCAGTTCCATTTCAATAGGTGCGCCAGAACTATTTTTTGCCGTACTACGTGCGCGACCATAGGCAAAGTACGAATTCCCAAACTGCAATCCAAACCAATCAAAAGCATCATAATACTGTGGTTTGTAATAATAACCCTCACCAAAATTCCAATAGGTCCTAAAACCATTTATCCCATAACTTTGAGTGGCATTACTGCGTCGATTTGAATAATAATAGGGTTGGTCTAAGGGATGAAAATTCCAGTTATGTGGTTTAAAAGCATCTAAAGAAGCATCATACATACTGGCTAAAAGTTCAGCCGTAACCTGATCGCCTTTTGCGCCTTTTATTTTAAACGACCATGTTTCATCTGTACCTGGTTGTAATTGATCACGAAAAGTAAGGGTTTCAACCTCTAAATCTGTAGATGGATAAGGTACTGGAATCACTAAAGAATTAGATTGAAAATAATTAAAAGCCGAGAAACTATAGTTCACCGCAAACCCGCCTATATCTTCCTTGTGTACAGGAATGGTCAGTGTTTCAGAATTACGGGATAGTTTCACAATTTTAGTCTCGATGATTTCCCTGTCTTTTTCAATAGAAACGGTGACCAAAAGGTCTTTCGCAGCGCTGCTTAATTTTAATATTACGGTATCACCAATGCCATAACTTGTTTTATCGGACGTCATGGTAAATAATTCATTATCCGCAGGAAATTTATCACTGTCACTAAACAATCTTGTTTGTGCCTTTTCTTCGACGATTTGACCAAATGTATCTTTTGTTTCTAGTTCGATCATGTATTTGCCAGACCTCCATTTTTTAAGATTGGGTAGCTTTACTTCTTGTGACGTTTCGGTATCAAAAGTCGTTTCCCAAACTAATTTTTCCTTTTCCCATTGGTTACTATCGTGTTCATTGTTATGCGCATCATGTGGAAATAAGGTCTTAAACTTTTCTTCACCAAAAGTGTCATAATCGGGCGCAGCCCAAACTCTGGGTCTAAGAACATCATTTGGAGCTTTTAATTTATAGACTTTAAGCGTGCCTTTAGCCCCCACAAATTGTCCGTTTAAGTTATAGGTGCCGATACGCAGCTTTCGTTGTTCAGGATTATCTTTATCTATGCTGCTTGCCATTTCGATGCTGGCCGTTAGCGCATGATACCCCACATGTACTGTAGTGCTAGCGCTGTGTGTTTCCCCATTAAGATCTGTAATATCAGCAGTAACCTCATAGCTGAACGTGGGTAAATTAGTTGCTGAAGTGCTGGTGTCAGGTAGTGCTTTAAAATCAATTTTAAATTCACCAGAACCATCTGTTGTTGTGTCTCCAAAAGTAATTTCTTGTGGCGTGGAATTAAAATAAGGGCGATACCAATAATACCACCTAGGAAAATTCACTACGCGTTTTACGCGGTAGCTTACCTTAGCATCGGTAATAGTACTTCCGGCATAGGCCAGAGCTTTACCTTTTACAGTAATGACATCATTTACTTTGTAGGTTTCCGTTACTGGTAGAAAAGTAGCCTCGAATTTTGGTCTTTTGTATTCTTCAACAGTAAAACTAGTATATCCATTGATGTTCACTTGAGTTGAGTTTACGCGCAAGCTATAATTACCCGTAAGACCGTTATTTGGAAGCATAAATTCACTAGCAAAAGACCCATAGGCGTTGGTTTTTAACGTTTGCTGTGCAACTTCTTGACCATTCGTATCATAGAGTGATACTATAACTGTAGTATTTGGTGAAACAGCTTGTTTGTCCGCAGTTCTAGACACTGCAATACCCTTAAAATAAAGCGCTTGACCAGGTCTGTACATACTGCGATCCGTAAATAAAAAACAAGAATAGCTGATCTCTTTAGAGGGGTTGTTAGTATAGTCGCTATTAATATAATAGGGACTAAAAAGAGCAGTTTCTTTGGCGTAGCTAACTTTGGCTTTAATCTCTGTCCAATTTTCTAAAGATTTTGAGATGTGTATTTGACCCTTAGCATCAGCTGTGAAGGTTTTAGATAAGAATTTTTTATCGTAATTAATCCTGTAATTTAACTGTAAAGATGCGCCAGCTATAGGTTTTCCATTAGTTCTGTCAATTACTTGAAAGGTGTGCGTCCTATCGTTTTGTGATTCAACAAGGGCCATATTTGTGACTTGTAAACCGCTATAGGCAAAAGAATCTATAGCATCAGGATTGCTGGTCGCGACCAAAATATAATAGCCGTTTTTTAATTCAGGGATTGCAACTTCGCTACGGTGGCTTTGGTGATCCCCCTCATTTTTTAAAATGGAACTCCAATTTTTATGGGGTTTTAACGATTTTATAAATGCTATTTTTTCATCCTTATCATAAAAGTTATTTAATTTTTCTAGTTGTTCAGGACTACTTTTGTACGCAGTAAGGCTTACAAGGTCTATGTTTTTATGTTGAATGAGTAGCTTTGAAATTTCGTTTATAGGAATATAGGTTTCATTGGTAAGTCTTAGCTCTTTGCTCAAAATAGAGGCAATTAAGCTTTTGCTTTTTTCTGCAGCAACACTTTCAGGGTATTTTAAAATAATAGCTTCGGATACTTCCAAAGCTTCTTTAAGTTTCCAGCGGTATTCTTCTTGATGCTTTGGCTCATATTGCATGCCCCACTGTTGATACTGTGCCGCTATTTCATGTTGGTAAAGGCCCCAAATGGCATTTGTTTTGACCTGCTCTGCCGAATTTTTTAATACGGATATATACTGTAGTTCTTTGTCAGCAAAAGTGGCATTTTCTTTAATAAATTGTAAACGTTCAATATCTATAGCCGTGTAGGCCTCTAGAGAAGTATCTTGGGTATGAAATTTTAATAATTCTTGATACATCAATAATGCTTTCGCTTGTAAGGAAGTTTCGTCCGTAGTTTTAATTTCTTTTTGGATAAATTGATACCCTTCACACAAGAGATCAATGCGATCTATTTCAAATTTAGCTGCAGGTCTTGTAATACTATTTTCACTTGTTTTATAGAAGTTTAAAGCGGTATGCGCTAATAAATCATAAAGTGTAGGGCGGTATTTTTCAGAATTTTTTTGTTGATTCAAAATCACGTCAAAATCTGAAACTTTTATTTTTTGTAAGGCAGCGCTATTTTGTAAAGAAGCCTCAAAATGTATGCTTATTTCATTAAAAAGTGTCGTTAAATCCCAAGTTCTAAAATCAGTACTATCTACTTTTTCAGCAGTTTCTGTACGATTATAAAATAAATATCTATTTTGTTGAAAGTACTGCCAATATAAATTGGCTAAATAGCTTTCCAAAATATTTTTTGTGGGCAATTCTGCTTTTTCAATTTCAGATTTAAAATCGTTTATGATGCTTAGTTGTGCTTCCTCTTCGAGTGTTAAGGTATATTTTGATGCATAGATAAGTGACTTAACGAGCTGCGGCGTATTTTTTTCTTTTCTAGCCTTTTCTGTAATCACACCGACTACTTTTTGTGCTGATTTCGGTAGATTTTCAGTATCAAATTGTGCCACTTGTTTCCATAGTACCTCGTAGGAATCTGAATTTTCTTGACCAGTCACCAGCTGAGTACATATAAGAAGGGCAATAAGAAGCGATGCTGTTTTCATAAAGAATTCATTTAAATTTTAAAGCAAATATGAATGATAACCAATGTACCTACAAGTTAAAATGCGTAAAACCCTGATTTCGGTGAGTGAAGTTACATCAGATTATTAAAAAGCGAGCAGTGTACCGTAACAGTGCACAGTTTTTTTTTTTTTGATTATACTGAACACTGAATCCTGCACACAATTTTTATAAAGTTTTTAAAAGTCCACCATCAATCGGGATAGAAGTTCCTGTAATATAGGCGGCATGATCCGAAGCTAAAAAAGCCACTAAATACCCATATTCTTCTGGTTTTCCAATACGTTTCAAGGCTACTTTTTCTTCCATTTCATGTCGCACTTTTGCTTCTGAAATCTGTAGTTGCTTGGCTTTGCTCGCGTTTAATTGTGCAATTCTGTTGGTGTCAAAAAAACCCGTTAATACACTATTTACGGTAATCTGATGGGGGCCAACATCACCAGCCAAAGATTTTCCCCAAGTAACCACAGCGGCTCTTATGGTATTGGATAGGGCTAAATACGATAAGGGTTCTTTTACAGAAACAGAAGCCACATTAATGATACGTCCCCATTTGTTTTTGATCATAGTTTCAAGGGCCAATTCAGTGGTAAAAACGGTATTTTTAAACAGTAAATCGAATGCCGCTTGATAATCCTCAGTATTTTTCTCTAAGGTATTTCCAGCGGCAGGTCCTTGGGTATTATTCACTAAAATATCTATAGAATTCGTTTTAAAAAAACTCGAAATTTTAGTTTTGTAATCGTCAAAATTAGTGTAGTCCACAAGGATGTATTGGTGCTTTTGTCCGTCAGTGCTAGCAAGTGTTTTTAATAGTTTTTTCAATTTATCTTCAGACCTAGAGACCAAAGTTACACTAGCGCCACATTCGGCAAGTTGAATAGCAATTGCTTTTCCGATACCATCGCTACTTCCGCCGACTAAGGCTTTTTTACCTTTTAAAGAGATGTTCATTTTTTAAAAATTATTTATATTTTTTTTAAACTCCCGGCTCCCTACGGAGAGGGGAGTTTTTAATTCCCCCTTTGGGGGTTAGGGGGCGTTTATTTATATTCCTCTCTTGTCGGACTAAAAACATCCATTAATTTACAAGGGGTGAGTGCCTTTCCGCTATGGGGCACAAAAGAACCAATCACTACTAAATCACCCGGTTCATAAATTTTGGTTACTCCGTTTAAAGTAAATTCGAACTTCCCTTCTAAAACCTGCATCACCTGCTCATTAACATGCGAATGTTCCGGCACTACGGCATCTTTTTCTACCTCCCAAAAAGCTAAGCTCATGTTTTTCGTGTGGACGAGTTTGCCGTGGTAACCAGGCATAATTTCTTGGGCAACTATTTCAGATAACTTTAAATTCATTTTGTAAATTTTCACCTAAGGTAAAAATAAAGAATGAAATAGGTTTCAATTTGAATACGACTTTTCTATTCTTATCTTTGCCGTATAATTTACGTTACATGAACATACATTTTATTGCCATTGGTGGAAGTGCTATGCACAATCTAGCCTTAGCATTAAACCATAAAGGGGATACCATCACAGGAAGCGATGACGTTATTTTTGAGCCCTCCAAAACTCGATTAGCAGAAAAAAACTTATTGCCAGAGGTGTTTGGGTGGTTTCCTGAAAAAATCACAAATGCTATAGACGTTGTTATCTTAGGAATGCACGCTAAAGCAGATAATCCAGAATTACTAAAAGCACAAGAATTAGGATTGCCCATCTATTCCTATCCAGAATTTCTATACGAGCAATCGAAAAATAAAACAAGAGTAGTGATTGGCGGGAGCCATGGGAAAACTACGATTACCTCCATGATTTTGCATGTTTTAAAATATCATGGTCGTGAGGTAGACTATATGGTTGGAGCACAATTAGATGGCTTTGAACGTATGGTGCACTTAACCGAAGAGAACGATTTTATAGTTTTAGAAGGCGACGAATATTTGTCTTCTCCTATAGACAGAAGACCAAAATTTCATTTGTACAAACCTAATATTGCCTTAATAAGCGGCATAGCTTGGGATCATATCAATGTATTTCCAAGCTTTGAAAATTACGTAGAACAGTTTCAAATTTTTGTGGATAGTATTGTAAAAGGGGGCAGTATTACCTATAACCAAGACGATGAAAATGTGTGTAAGGTAGTACAGGCTTCCGAAAATGCGATTAGAAAATTAGCCTATACAGTTCCTCAGTATAGCGTTGAAAACGGAGAAACCTTATTAGAAACTCCTGAAGGCTTAATGCCTATTGAAGTTTTTGGAGCCCATAATTTAAGCAATCTTTCCGGTGCAAAATGGATTTGCCAGAACATGGGGGTTGATGAGGATGATTTTTATGAAGCCATCGCCACCTTTAAAGGAGCATCAAAACGCTTAGAGAAAATTGCCGAAAGTGCAACTTGTGTAGTCTTTAAAGATTTTGCACACTCGCCTAGTAAAGTGGCGGCTACTACAAAAGCAGTAAAAGAACAATATCCGGAGCGTAAATTAATTGCCTTATTAGAATTACACACCTACAGCAGCTTTAATCCTGAATTTATAAAACTATACAACGGTGCTTTAAATGCAGCCGATATGCCTATTGTTTTCTATTTGCCCGAATCAGTGGCCATAAAAAAATTAGCGCCTGTTTCAGAGGCACAAATTAGAACCGCTTTTCAGCGTGAAGATTTGAATATTTTTACCACTTCAGACGAATTGCAAAAGTTTGTAAACGGCCAAAGTTTAGACCATACCGTACTTTTGTTAATGAGTTCTGGCACCTATGGAGGTTTAGATTTAAAGGCATTAAAAGAGCGTGTAGAAGCTTAAGGAGTAGGTAGTTGTACTATGCAGCAAGCAGTTTTTAGGAGTTACTGGTATAGAACTGCTCACTATAACTGTCTACCGAATACGAATTAACACATTAATTCTAAATAAATTCTTTATTATCTTTAACCAATGCAAGAAAACCAAAATTCGTTTTCCATTAAAAATTGGTCAGACGATGATAAGCCAAGAGAAAAGCTAATGCTCAAAGGTAGATCAGTGTTGTCTGATGCAGAGTTAATTGCCATTTTAATTGGTTCGGGTAACAGAAATGAAAGTGCTGTAGAACTATCCAAAAGAATTTTGGCATCTGTTGATCATAACATCAACAAATTAGGTACTTTATCGGTTCAAAAATTAATGCAGTTTAAGGGGATTGGAGAAGCTAAAGCCGTGGCTATTGCAGCAGCTTTAGAAATTGGAAGGCGGCGAAGAGGAGAAAATGTCAAAAAAATTACAAAAATCACCAGTAGCAAAAGTGTTTTTGAACTTTTACATCCTTTTTTGGGTGATTTACCTCATGAAGAGTTCTGGATTGTTTATTTGAATAATTCTAATAAAGTCTTGCAAAGCGTTCAGCAAAGTAAAGGCTCTATCACAGGAACCTTGGTAGATGTAAGGTTAATTATGAAAGAAGCCTTGGAACTAGGTGCTGTAGCCATGATTCTGGCGCATAATCATCCTTCGGGTACACTGAAGCCAAGTGAGGCTGACAAGCAAATTACAGAAAAAATTAAAAATGCTGCGACAGGATTAGATATTAAGGTTTTAGACCACCTGATTATCACACAAACTGAATATTTTAGTTTTGCAGATGACAATATACTTTAGCCAACCTAATTCCGTGATGTTCAACTTAGAATTTAAAAAATATGCTTTTAATTTATACGCATAAAATAACGCCTAGATTTAGTTTCGTAATGAAACAAATATTTCAGCGTATTTTGGGTATTGAAATTTTATTTACAGCAAAAGTAGAAGATTTTATAAAGCATTCTGGTGCTAAAATTACCTATACGAAGCTTCCGCTACAAAACGAATTTTTTGTCAGAAGTAACGATTTATTGTTTGAACAAGGAATCAATGATTTGCAGATTAAGGTGGGTGATTGGGAAGGAGTTCCCTGTTTTTTTAATGCTGGAGAACGCAGTAGTATTCCTTTTGATATTTTTTCAGCGAGTTTTTATTTATTAAGTAGGTATGAAGAATATTTACCGCATGTAAAAGATAGCCATGGTAGGTTTCCACCTACCGAAAGCCTAGCCTATAAAAATCAATTCTTAGCATTGCCTGTTGTTGATATTTGGGCTTTAAAAGTACTTAAAAAATTAAAAGAGCGTTTCCCAGACCTGCAATCCAATCCAAAGAAGTATGCCTATACTTCTATTTTGGATGTGACCGCTTCGCATTGTTATGCTCATAGAGGTTTAGTTCGTAGTTTCGCGGGTTTGTTTTTAGATTTTACTGGTTTGAGATTTAAACGCGTTGCAGAAAGAATTAACGTTTGGTTTTACCCGCAAAAAGATCCTTATAACAACTATGATTGGTTTATTGCTTCTCATAAAAAATATGATATCACTTGCTTGTATTTTTTTCAATTTGCCGCCTATTCAACCTTCGACAAAAACGTATCGACACATAACCATAAATTTATTTATCTTATCAAATCTATATCGGACTATAGCAAAGTGTCATTAAGCGCTTCGTACAGTTCCTTTGGCAATGTAAGCTTACTCAAAAAAGAAAAAAAGGCACTTTCTAATGTCATCAATAGGCCTGTAAATTCCTCTCGGATGAGATACAATAGGGTAGATATCCCCTTAACCTATAGAGATTTGGTAGCTGCAGAATTTACAGATGATTATACCATGGGATATACGCACGAATTAGGTTTTCGTGCCAGTACAGCGCATCCATTTTATTTCTATGATATTAATTTAGAAGTGCAACAGCCCATCAAAATCCACCCTTTTGCCGCTCATGATTATTCATTTTTAAAAATGAAAGATAGTCAGGAAATTCAAGAAAAATTAGCATCACTTTACGAGCAAGTTCATCAAGTTAATGGTAATTTTACCACTGTTTTTTCGAACGAATTGTTTGGAGAAGCCAACAGCGTTTCATGGAAAGAAATTTACGAACATATTTTAAAAAATTACAATGTTTAATACTAAAGTAACTGATGTTTTTTTTGATTTAGATCATACGTTGTGGGATTTTGAGAAAAATTCAGCCTTAACCTTTGAAAAAATTTTAGCTGCGAATGAGGTGAAGGTTGAGTTGGCCGATTTCCTCAAGGTGTATGTACCTAATAATTTAATTTTTTGGAAACTGTTTAGAGATGAAAAAATCAGTAAATCAGATTTGCGATACCAACGGTTAAAATTAACTTTTGATACCTTAAAAATGAAGGTGTCTGACGCCACCATCAATCGTTTGGCAGAAGAGTATATTGAAAATTTAACGAATTACAACCATCTTTTTCCTAATACCATTGAAGTTTTAAATTATTTAAAACCCAAGTACAAGATGCACATTATCACCAATGGGTTTCAAGAGATTCAAGATAAAAAAATGATCAATGCAGGTATCTTCGATTATTTTAGCATTATCATAAATGCAGAAATGGCAGGGGTAAAAAAACCGAATCCTATTATTTTTAAACTGGCACTGGAAAAGGCAAATGTACTACCAGAAAAAGCCATGATGATTGGTGATAGTTTGGAAGCAGATATTTTAGGGGCGCAGGCGATAGGCATTCACACACTACATTTTAATGCTCATCAAGAAGAAAAACACGATTTATCTATCATGATTACAGACTTAAATGAAATAAAATCGTACTTATAGAGTTATCATAGTAGAACACAGTCACCTATGGCGAACCTTAATTTTCGTCTTTATGATTTCTTATGAAAAAAATAAACCCACTTATATTTTTTTATAGTCTTTGTTTTCTTTTTTTATTTTCTTGTTCTGAACCACAAGATTTTAATCAAGCTAAAGACCTAGAAGTTATTCCAGACGTGTCGGGATCCATAGTGTATGTAGAAACTACAGAGGCGATTATTAATAGTACTTCACCGGGTACAATTACTCAAAACATTAATTTCGATGCCTTTACCTCCAGTATATTTTCCGACAAGGTAATTTCAGGGTCTGTCAAATTTCAATTAGAAAATACAACGAGTAAAAATATGCAGGTGCAAATTGATTTTCTTGATGCCTCGGGAGTCCCTTTAGATTCTTTTCAAGTCACGGCTTTAGCAGCACCGCCAGAAACCACAAGTGAGTTAGAAGTGGCATACGGGCCACCTTCTGGCCGAAACATAGCGATTATAAGAAATACGTCGAGCATTCAATTAACCTATGTGAATGCTAGCGATAATACTAGTGTTTCATCACTCTCAAACCCTAAATTAATTTTTAAGTCTAGCGCAAGCTTTAAGTTAAGATTAGTAGAATGAGGCAAACACTGAGGCTTACCATCCTTTTTATGCTATTCAGTGTAACTTGTGTAGGGCAAAACAAGCAGTTGCTTTACGATTTTAACGAGGTACCACAATCCTTGTTATTGAATCCTGGTATGGCTACTTCTTTTAAATGGTATGCAGGTATTCCTTTAATTTCGGGCATTAGTTTTCAAGCAGGAAGTAGTGGAATCACTTCAAATGACTTGTTTGCTGTTGACGGTGTAGACTTTAATACTAAATTTAGAGAAAAGGTTATTAATGGCATGAGTTTTAGAGATGAGCTCAGTGGTACGTACCAAATAGAACTAATAAATATAGGCTTTAGAAGTCGAAAAAATGACGACGTATTCTACTCTTTCGGGGCCTATAATGAAGGAGATGCTATTGGCTATTATTTTAAGGATTATGCGCAGTTAGCCTATGAAGGAAATACAAATAATTTAAATAAAAAATTTGATTTAAGTCATTTGAAAACCAGAGGAGAAATCTTGAATGTATATCATTTTGGGATCAACAAAAGAGTATCAAATCAGTTATCAGTGGGTATTCGAGCTAAACTATATGCTAGTTTTCTAAATTTTTCTTCCACAAAGAACAAAGGATATTTTTTAACTACCGAAGGTCAGAATAACCTACTCAGAACTACTTTAGACGCAGATATAGAAATTAGAACCTCAGGCATTTTTGAACTGAAAGATGTTTTAGATGACGATGCAGTAGCTAATGGTTCGGGAATTTCAAGTATTTTAACCAAAAGAGCTTTGTTAGGGGGTAATTTAGGACTAGGTTTTGATGCCGGTTTTACCTACAACTTAGACCAAAGAACAACGGTTACAGCAAGTGTATTAGATGTAGGCTTTATTTATCATACCAAAGATACGCGAACCTATTCCTTAAGGGGTACAGCAAGTACAGAAGGAATATCCTTTTTTATTCCCGCCGATTTAAATAACCCTGAGGATCAATGGCGAAATTTAGTGGATGAATTAGAAGCTTTGGTGCCTTACACGGAGTCCAGTGAAAATTACCTCACGTTTAGGCCAACAAAACTAAATGCATCGATCCGTCGTGATTTTGGCAAACAAATTGAATCTAGAGAAAATTGTTATTGTACCTCTACAGTGGGAGGTAATAATCGAGGACAGCTGTATAAAAATAGTTTTGGAGCTCATCTTTATGCCATCAACAGACCGCGTGGACCGCAAGCAGCCTTGACCGCTTTTTATCAATACAGGTTTGGAACTATAATGTCATTAAAAAGCACCTATACCGTCGATAAATTTTCTGCTACCAATATTGGATTGGGCGGAAGTATCCAGATGGGTGCTGTAAACATGTATCTTATGGCTGATAATCTTTTGAGCTACAGGAATATTGCAGATTCTCGCTACGCATCATTTCAATTTGGTTTTAATATTATATCTTGGGGCAAGAAATAATACCATACTTCTACATGAAAAAATATAGCATCTTGTTACTGCTAATTGTTACGGCAACATCTTTTGCTCAAGAACAATTGAACAACTATAAATACATTATTGTTCCTAAACAGTTCGAAACTTTTAAGGAAGAAAACCAATATCAAACAAGTACTTTGGTAAAATACGTTCTCGAGAATCAAGGCTTTAATGTCTTCTATGATGACGATTTGCCTAGTGAACTAAACGCTAATAGATGCTTAGGTCTTTTGGTAGTTTTAGTCAATAATTCGAACATGTTTACGACTAAAACAGCCATTGCTTTTAAAGATTGTCAAACGAAAATAGTATATACGACCGCTGAGGGCACAAGTAAAATTAAAGAATATAAAGGCTCTTATAATGAGGCTATTAAAAATGCCTTAAGCTCCTTAAATACTATGAATTACCAGTACACAGAACAAGCATCAAAACCAGTAGTCGTTTCTTTTCAAAACGATGTAAAAAATATAGCCCCTAAAGTTCAGAATGCTGGCTCAGAAGCAAAGTCGTCTAGTGGAGCGCTTAAAAATCGGGAGGCCGAAAATAGTGCGAGTATTGCTGAACAAATAGTAAAAGTAGTACCCCTCGAAAACACAGGCATTTCAGAAGTGGACTACTATGCGCAACCTATTGAAAACGGCTATCAACTGGTAGATAGTTCTCCAAAAATAGTAATGAAAATGTTGGCTACATCAAAATCCAATATTTTTTTGGCCGAAGAAATCAATGGCTATTCAGGGATTATTTATGCGGGTGAAAAGGGAGCATGGTTTTTTGAGTATTATGAAGATACGACACTCCTAGTGAAATCTTTAAGAATCAAATTTTAAAGATTGTACTTGCCCTTCCACCTATTTTTTAAAAACTCTTTAATAGCGTCTTCTCTCGGATTTTTATTGGGAACATAGAATGATGTGCCTGAAATTTCTTTAGGTAAAAATTCGGCTTCCACGAAATTATTTTGATAGTTGTGTGCATATTTATAGTCTGCACCATAGCCTATGTCTTTCATTAATTTAGTCGGTGCATTTCTCAAGGGCAAAGGCACTGATAAATCGCCGGTTTGTTTTACGGTGTTCAAAGCATTATTTATTGCCATATAGCTTCCATTACTTTTTGGGGAGGTCGCCAAATAAATAGCACATTGACTCAAAATAATACGCGCCTCAGGGTATCCAATGGTAGTAACAGCTTGAAAAGTGGTATTGGCCATAACTAAAGCCGTAGGGTTTGCCAGGCCAATGTCTTCAGAAGCCGCAATCAGCATTCTCCGTGCAATAAATTTCACATCCTCACCACCTTCAATGATTCTTGCTAGCCAATAGACAGCAGCGTTCGGGTCACTTCCACGAATAGATTTTATAAAAGCTGAGATAATATCGTAGTGTTGCTCACCAGTTTTATCATAGCGAACTGTGTTTTTTTGAATTTTTTGCATCACCAATTCATCCGTGATCACAATCGTATCTGAATTTTCCGAATGAATAACGAGTTCAAAAATATTTAATAGTTTTCTTCCATCGCCTCCAGACAAACGCAGTAAAGCCTCCGTTTCTTTTAGTGTTATTTTTTTTGATTTTAAAATACCGTCTTCTTTCAAAGCTCTATGGAGTAGCGCTTCTAAATCTTCTTTCCCAAATTCATTCAATATATATACTTGGCATCTAGAAAGTAGTGCAGGAATAACTTCAAAACTTGGATTTTCTGTTGTGGCACCAACGAGCGTAACCCAACCTTTTTCAACAGCCGCCAAAAGTGAATCTTGCTGCGATTTACTGAATCTATGAATTTCATCAATAAATAAAATTGGATTTTTAGAGGTAAATAAGCCGCCACTTTGCTTGGCTTTATCGATGACGTCTCGAATATCTTTAACACCACTGTTAATAGCACTTAAAGCATAGAAAGGTCTTCCACTTTCTTTAGCAATAATATGGGCTAAAGTTGTTTTACCTGTCCCTGGAGGTCCCCAAAGAATTAACGAAGGAATAATTCCTTTCTTAATTTGATGTGTTAACGAGCCATTTTCGCCAACCAAATGACTTTGACTAATATAGTCATCTAGGGTTTTTGGGCGTACTCTTTCTGCAAGTGGTTCATTCATGCCACAAAAATACAAATTATGGGTATGACAATTTAACAGGTTTGTATTTTATGGTGACGTTTTTGAGACCTATTGTAAAAAGATGTGGAGAAAATGAACTTAAATCAATTAATTCTCACGAATTTTTTTTAATTGCTAAGTAATAAACTTTTTTTAGCCGAATCCGCGTTATAGAATATAACATGTCAGAGATCACACATTTTAAGTTTTCAAATAGGGTAATTTTAGTGCCATTAGCGCTTATGCTCTTGATTTGGATTGTTTTTTTAATTGAAGTGCGTTTAGGGATGAACTTCAATACCTACGGGGTGTTGCCTAGAAAGCTCTCGGGTTTAAAAGGTATTTTATTTAGCCCTTTTATTCATGGTTCTATAGAGCATTTGTATAATAACACTATACCCTTAGTGCTCTTGTCGAGTTCGGTCTTGTATTTTTATAGAAAGGCGGCTTTTAAGATTCTTTTTTATGGGATTTTACTATCGGGAATTATAACCTGGTGTATAGGCAGAGAATCGTATCACATTGGGGCTAGTGGCTTAATTTATGTTTTGGCTAGTTTTATATTTTTCAAGGGGGTTTTTACTAAATATTACCGATTAGTGGCTCTTTCATTAATCGTTGTTTTCATCTATGGCAGTATGTTGTGGTTTATTTTTCCTATCGATACTACCATTTCATGGGAAGGGCATTTGGGAGGTTTTTTAGCAGGTCTACTATTTGCGGTACTTATCAAGGTACCTATTCCAGACCTTAAAAAATACGAATGGGAAAAAGATGATTTTAATGAAGAAGAGGATGAGTTTTTACAACACTTTGACGAACACGGTAATTTTATAGAAAAAAAGTCAGAAGAAACTTTTGAG
Organism: Cellulophaga sp. Hel_I_12; assembly: GCF_000799565.1. Taxonomy (NCBI): domain Bacteria; kingdom Pseudomonadati; phylum Bacteroidota; class Flavobacteriia; order Flavobacteriales; family Flavobacteriaceae; genus Cellulophaga; species Cellulophaga sp. Hel_I_12. Next base: position 1,557,674 of record NZ_JUHB01000001.1, on the reverse strand, counting down.
GAACAAAGTATTACCATTAGGTATCATTACAAAGAAGAACCAAAATAGAGAATTCATTTAACGTTTAAGCCAAGCCTCTTTTATAGCAACTTTCGACATTCTGACTTACCGCCTTTGCCTCACAACTTCATATAAGAATACGCCACAGGCTACAGAAACGTTAAGAGACCCTATTTCGCCTAGTAAGGGCAGTTTAGCTTTGTCATCTACGATTTTTAAAATAGAAGGAGAAATCCCCAGATCTTCAGACCCCATGATGATAGCACATGATTCTTTAAAATTTACATCATAAAGACTAGTTTCTGTTTTTTCGGTGGCAGCGATAACTTTTATATCAGAAGCTTGTAAATAAAAAACAGCATCTTTTATGTGATCTACTTTGGCAATTGGAATTTTAAATGCAGCGCCTGCTGAGGTCTTTATCGTATCGGCAGTAACAGGTGCAGCACCTTTTTTCTGGATGATAATTCCGTCGACACCAGTGCATTCTGCGGTTCGGATAATAGCACCAAAATTACGAACGTCAGAAAGCTGATCTAATAATAAAAATAGGGGAGCTTCTTTGGTCGCTTTAACTTTCTCGACTAAATTTTCAAGTTCGTAAAACGTGATAGGCGATATATTAGCTACCGCACCTTGATGATTGCCTTTGGTAAGTCGGTTTAACTTTTCAATCGGCACGTACGATGAATTAATTCCGTTTTTACGGATCGAAGTTTCGAGCTCTTTAAATAAATCGCCTTTTAAGCCTTTTTGAATAAATACCTTATCAATGGGCTTATCTGCTTTAATCGCTTCTAAAATAGCCCTTATACCGTAAATTTGAGTGTTGCTTTCCATCACTGCAAATATATGTTAAATCAAAATTTTTAGTAGGTTTCAAATTATATTTCTAAAGAAAATTTAAAAAAAACAAAAACGGGAAATTATTTTTCTTAAAAATTCGACTTAGGTAGATTTTTGCTTGTTTTTACCGCTGATGACGAATTGTGTTTTCGGGAAGGCAAAAAAGCTCATTTTTGGGAAATAAGAACGCAATAATTATTTCTTGTAAATTCATGATCAAAAAAATAATTCAAAATAAATTACTCTAAGTTTGAATTATCACGAAATATTACTACATTTGCCGACCCTTAAAAAAGGGTAAATTATATATAGATACAATTATAGTATGCCAACAATTTCACAATTAGTACGAAAAGGAAGGGCCACGATTACTAAGAAGAGTAAATCGGCTGCTTTAGATTCGTGTCCTCAAAGAAGAGGGGTTTGTACTCGTGTTTACACAACTACACCAAAGAAACCAAATTCTGCAATGCGTAAAGTTGCAAGGGTTAGGTTAACAAATGGTAAGGAAGTAAACGCATACATCCCAGGTGAGGGTCACAATTTACAAGAGCACTCGATAGTATTAGTAAGGGGCGGAAGAGTTAAGGATTTACCAGGTGTTAGGTATCATATCGTTAGAGGTGCTTTAGATACAGCAGGTGTTGCTGGAAGAACCCAACGTAGATCTAAGTATGGTGCTAAAAGACCTAAGAAGTAATCAAACTTTAAACAGAAGCAATGAGAAAAAAACAGGCTAAAAAGAGACCTCTTTTGCCAGATCCAAGATTTAACGACCAGTTAGTAACTCGTTTCGTTAATATGATGATGTGGGATGGTAAAAAGTCAATAGCATACAAAGTATTTTATGATGCGATTGATATCGTAGCAGAAAAGAAAACGGACGAAGAAAAAACGGCTTTAGAAATATGGAAAGATGCTCTTTCTAATGTTATGCCGCATGTAGAGGTTAGAAGTAGAAGAGTTGGTGGGGCTACCTTTCAAATTCCGATGCAGATTAGACCGGACAGAAAAATTTCAACAGCAATGAAGTGGTTAATTAGTTACTCTCGTAAAAGAAACGAGAAAGCTATGTCACAAAAGTTAGCTGGGGAGATATTAGCAGCAGCCAAAGAAGAAGGTGCTGCGGTTAAGAAAAGAACAGATACTCACAAAATGGCAGAAGCCAATAAGGCTTTCTCTCACTTTAGATTTTAATTATCAGACATGTCAAGAGATTTAAAATTTACTAGAAATATAGGTATTGCTGCTCATATTGATGCCGGAAAAACGACGACTACTGAACGTATTTTATTTTACACAGGGGTAAGTCATAAAATCGGAGAGGTTCATGATGGTGCTGCAACTATGGACTGGATGGAGCAGGAGCAAGAGCGTGGTATTACTATTACTTCGGCTGCTACCACGTGTACATGGGTTTTTCCTAAAGAAAATGCACTACCAACAGCAGAAGCAAAAGACTACCATTTTAATATTATTGATACTCCGGGCCACGTAGATTTTACGGTTGAAGTAAACCGTTCGCTTCGTATCTTGGATGGTTTAGTGTTCTTGTTTAGTGCAGTGGATGGCGTTGAGCCACAATCTGAAACTAACTGGAGACTTGCTGATAATTATAAAGTTCCAAGATTAGGCTTTGTGAACAAGATGGATAGACAAGGGTCTAACTTTCTTGAAGTTTGTAAGCAGATCAGAGAAATGTTAAAATCAAACGCAGTTCCAATTGTATTGCCAATAGGTGATGAAGCTGATTTCAGAGGAATTGTTGATTTGGTAAAAAACAGAGCTATAGTTTGGCATGAAGATAACTTCGGAGCAACTTTTGATGTTGTGGATATTCCTGAAGAAATGAAGGCTGAAGTTAAAGAATACAGAGCTAACCTTATTGAGGCAGTAGCCGAGTATGACGAAAGCTTGATGGAAAAATTCTTCGAGGATGAAAATTCTATTACAGAAGAAGAGGTTCACGCAGCTTTAAGAGCGGCAGTTATGGATATGAGTATCATACCAATGATTTGTGGATCTTCGTTTAAAAATAAAGGGGTTCAGTTTTTATTGGATGCGGTTTGTCGTTATTTACCTTCTCCGTTAGATAGAGAGAGTGTTATCGGGGTGAATCCAGATACTGATAAAGAAGAACGTCGTAAGCCAGATGTTAAGGAGCCATTTGCGGCTTTGGCTTTTAAAATTGCTACGGATCCTTTTGTAGGTCGTTTGGCATTTTTTAGAGCGTATTCTGGGCGTTTAGACGCTGGTTCTTACGTATTAAATAATCGTTCTGGTAATAAAGAACGTATTTCAAGAATTTATCAAATGCATGCGAATAAGCAAAATGCAATTGATTTTATTGAAGCAGGAGATATTGGTGCAGCTGTTGGTTTTAAAGATATTAAAACAGGCGATACTTTATCTGCAGAAAAGCATCCTATTGTATTGGAAAGTATGAATTTTCCTGATCCAGTAATTGGTATTGCAGTAGAGCCAAAAACAAAGGCTGACGTAGATAAGTTAGGTATGGCTTTGTCTAAGTTAGCGGAAGAAGATCCGACATTCACAGCAAGAACTGATGAAGCCTCTGGGCAGACCATTATTTCTGGAATGGGAGAACTTCACTTGGATATTATTGTAGATCGTTTAAGACGTGAATTTAAAGTTGAAGTAAATCAAGGGCAGCCTCAGGTTGAATACAAAGAAGCTTTAACTAAAAATGCTGGCCATAGAGAAACCTATAAAAAGCAATCTGGTGGTCGTGGTAAGTTTGGTGACATCGTATTTGAGATGGGACCTGCTGATGCTGATTTTGTTGGAGAAGGCTTACAATTTGTGGATCAAATTAAAGGGGGTCGTATTCCAAAAGAATTCATTCCATCGGTACAGAAAGGTTTTGCAGCCGCAATGAAGGCTGGTCCTTTAGCTGGTTATGAAATGGATACCATGAAGGTAGTTTTAACAGATGGTTCATTCCACCCTGTCGATTCTGATGCACTTTCTTTTGAGTTAGCAGCTAAAATGGGATACAAAGCCGCAGGTAAAGCTGCTGGTGCTGTGATCATGGAGCCTATAATGAAGATTGAGGTATTGACACCTGAAGAAAATATGGGTGATATTGTTGGAGATTTAAACCGAAGAAGAGGTTTGATCAATAGCATGGGTGATAGAGCAGGAGCGAAAGTTCTTAAAGGTGAAGTGCCATTATCAGAAATGTTTGGTTATGTTACAGCATTAAGAACCATGTCATCTGGTAGAGCAACATCAACTATGGAATTTTCACATTATGCGGAGACACCTTCAAATATATCTGAAGAAGTTATCAAAGCAGCAAAAGGAATAACCGCTTAATTTTAGGAAAATGAGTCAAAAAATTAGAATAAAACTAAAATCATACGATTATAATTTAGTGGATAAATCTGCTGAAAAAATTGTAAAGACCGTAAAAACTACGGGCGCTGTGGTAACTGGTCCAATTCCATTACCAACACATAAAAAGATATTTACGGTATTGCGTTCACCGCACGTAAATAAAAAGTCAAGAGAGCAGTTTGAGTTAAACTCTTACAAGAGACTTTTAGATATCTACAGTTCTTCCTCTAAAACTATCGATGCGCTCATGAAATTAGAGCTGCCAAGTGGTGTAGAGGTTGAAATAAAGGTATAATTCAGAATTCTTAATTCAGAAATCTGAATTAGTTAAAATGTCCTGAGCTGCGTGCAAGGGAAAAACGGAAAAAATAAAATCAGGGTCGATTTATTTTTGACCCTTATTTTTTGCCAAATAAAAAAAGAGTATAAACAAGTAATGTTAATTTAATTAAATATGTCTGGGTTAATAGGAAAAAAAGTAGGCATGACTAGTATTTTCGATGAAAACGGGAAAAATATTCCTTGTACAGTAATCGAAGTAGGTCCATGTGTAGTTACCCAAGTCAGAACCTTAGAGGTAGACGGGTACAGTGCCCTTCAGCTTGGTTTCGATGACAAGGCAGAAAAACGTGCTAACAAGGCCGAAACAGGTCATTTTAAAAAAGCAGGTGTTTCTCCAAAGAAAAAAGTCATTGAATTTCGAGATTTTGAAGGAAGCTATAAATTAGGAGACACCATTGGTGCAGATCTTTTTGTAGAAGGTGAATTTGTAGATGCTATTGGCACTTCAAAAGGTAAAGGTTTTCAAGGTGTTGTGAAACGCCATAGCTTTGCTGGGGTTGGTCAAGCAACGCACGGTCAGCATAATAGACTAAGAGCACCAGGTTCTGTAGGAGCAGCTTCTTATCCAGCTCGTGTTTTTAAAGGCATTAAAATGGCCGGTAGAATGGGTGGAGATAAGGTAACTGTTCAAAACCTTAAAGTTTTAAAAGTTGTTCCAGAAAAGAACCTTGTAGTGTTAAAAGGTTGTGTACCTGGTCATAAGAACGCTTACGTAACTATTGAGAAGTAATGAAGGTAGCAGTTTTAGATATCAAAGGAAAAGAAACAGGTAGAAATATAGAACTTTCTGACGCTGTATTCGGTATAGAACCAAATAAACATGCAGTTTATTTAGATGTGAAACAATATTTAGCACATCAAAGACAAGGTACACACAAGACCAAAGAAAGAGCTGAAATAGCAGGTAGTACCAGAAAAATTAAAAAGCAAAAAGGTACAGGTACCGCTCGTGCGGGTAGTATTAAGTCTCCAGTTTTTAGAGGTGGTGGACGTATATTTGGACCAAGACCTAAAGATTATAAGCAAAAATTAAATAAAAACGTTAAGCGTTTAGCTAGAAAATCTGCCTTTAGTATTAAGTCTAATGAAAAGGCAATTTTGGTAGTAGAAGATTTTAATTTTGAGGCTCCAAAAACCAAAGATTTTATTGCAATTTTAAAGTCATTAGGATTAGAAAATAAAAAATCTTTATTTGTGTTGGGTGATTCAAATAATAATGTATATTTGTCGTCACGCAATTTAAAGGGGTCTGAAGTTCTAACTAGTTCAGATTTAAGCACTTATAAAATTTTAAATGCTAACAATATTGTGCTTCTAGAGAGTTCTCTAGAAGGAATTGAAGCTAACTTAACAAAACAGTAGAGTCATGAGTGTGTTAATTAAGCCTATTATTACTGAGAAAATGACTGCAGATAGCGAGTTGCATAATCGTTACGGTTTTATTGTAAACCCGAAAGCAAATAAGCTACAGATCAAGGAAGCAGTTGAGGCAACTTATGGAGTTTCAGTGAATAAAGTGAGAACTATGAATTATGGTCCTTCAAGAAAAACTCGTTACACGAAGACGGGTGTTCAGCACGGGAAGACAAATGCGTTTAAAAAGGCAATTGTTGATGTGAAAGAAGGAGATATGATTGATTATTACAGTAATCTATAATAAAGACTAAAGACAAAAAATGTCAGTTAGAAAATTAAAACCAATCACTCCAGGACAGCGTTTTAGAGTAGTAAACGGATTCGACGCGATTACTACTGATAAGCCGGAGAAGAGCTTACTCGCTCCGTTAAAAAAGTCCGGAGGTAGAAACAGTCAGGGAAAAATGACTATCCGTCAAAAGGGTGGAGGTCATAAGAGAAGGTATCGTGTAATCGATTTTAAAAGAGACAAGCAAGGTGCTGCTGTTGTAGAATCTATTCAATACGATCCAAATAGATCAGCTTTTATTGCGCTAGTAGCGTATGCTGATGGAGAGAAAAGGTATGTTGTAGCACAGAACGGATTACAGGTAGGGCAAGAGGTTTCGGCAAGCGAAACGGCCTCACCAGAAATCGGAAATGCGCTTCCATTAAGTGTAATACCTTTAGGAACAATTATTTCTTGTATAGAATTACGTCCTGGACAAGGTGCTGTTATGGCGAGAAGTGCCGGAACGTTTGCACAGTTAGTAGCAAGGGATGGTAAATTTGTGACCATAAAGCTTCCTTCAGGGGAAATTAGATTGGTGCTATCAACATGTATGGCAACTATTGGAGCTGTTTCAAATTCTGATCACCAGTTATTAGTTTCTGGAAAAGCAGGTAGAAGCAGATGGTTAGGAAGAAGACCAAGAACAAGACCGGTAGCAATGAACCCTGTCGATCACCCAATGGGTGGTGGTGAAGGTAGAGCGTCAGGTGGTCATCCAAGATCTAGAAACGGTATTCCTGCTAAAGGATATAGAACTCGTTCGAAGACCAAGGCTACAAATAGATATATAATAGAACGTAGAAAGAAATAAAAAGTAGAAAAAAATGGCACGTTCACTAAAAAAAGGACCTTACGTTCACTTTAGTTTAGACAAAAAAGTTCAACAGAATATTGATTCTGGTAAAAAGCCTGTTATAAAAACATGGTCTAGAGCTTCAATGATAACACCAGATTTTGTTGGTCAAACTATCGCTGTACACAATGGAAGACAATTTGTACCTGTTTATGTTACTGAAAACATGGTAGGTCATAAGTTAGGAGAATTTTCACCGACAAGATCTTTTAGAGGTCACGGAGGTTCGAAAAATAAAGGTAAAAAGTAAGCTATGGGAGTTCGTAAAAAACAAATGGCCGAAAGAATTAAGGCAGAGAAAAAACAAGTTGCTTTCGCAAAATTAAATAATTGTCCAACCTCACCAAGAAAGATGCGTTTAGTAGCTGATTTGGTAAGAGGGGTACAAGTTGAAAAAGCTTTAGCAATTTTGAAGTTCAATTCTAAGGAGGCTTCTCGTAAGTTAGAGAAATTGCTTTTATCGGCAATTGCTAACTGGCAAGCAAAAAACGAGGATGCAAGTATTGAAGACGCTGATCTTTTTATCAAGGAAATTAGAGTTGATGGTGGCGCTATGTTGAAAAGACTTAGACCGGCACCTCAAGGTAGAGCACACAGAATTAGAAAACGTTCCAATCATGTTACACTAGTATTGGATTCTAACAATAATGTACAAAGCTAGAGTATGGGACAGAAGACAAATCCAATCGGAATTCGTTTAGGTATCATTAGAGGATGGGAATCTAACTGGTATGGTGGAAATGATTACGGTGATAAATTAGCCGAAGATAGTAAAATAAGAAAATACGTTCATGCACGTTTAGCGAAGGCTAGTGTGTCAAGAGTAATCATTGAACGTACTTTAAAACTTATAACTATTACAATAACTACAGCAAGACCAGGTATCATCATAGGTAAAGGTGGCCAGGAAGTTGATAAGTTAAAAGAAGAATTAAAAAAGATTACAGATAAAGAAGTTCAGATCAATATATTTGAAATCAAGAGGCCAGAATTGGATGCTAATTTAGTAGCGGCCAGTATAGCGAGACAGATTGAAAATAGAATTTCTTTTAGACGTGCTATTAAAATGGCTATTGCCGCTGCAATGCGTATGAATGCAGAAGGTATTAAAGTTCAAATTTCTGGTCGTTTAAATGGAGCTGAAATGGCTCGTTCTGAATCTTATAAAGATGGTAGAATTCCATTATCAACCTTTAGAGCAGATATAGACTACGCTTTAGAAGAAGCACATACTACTTATGGAAGATTAGGTATAAAAGTGTGGATCATGAAAGGTGAAGTTTATGGAAAGAGAGATCTTTCGCCTTTAGTGGGGATGGAAAAGAGTCAAGGAACAAAGGGTCCAGGAAAACAAGATGGTAACAAGAAGCCACGTCGTAGAAAGTAATTTTTTAAAGAAGTAAAAGAATGTTACAACCAAAAAGAACCAAGTTTCGCAAGACACAGAAGGGTAGGATGAAAGGGATCTCAGGAAGGGGTCATCAGCTTTCAAATGGTATGTTCGGTATAAAATCTTTGGAGACAAGTTTTATTACATCTCGACAAATAGAGGCTGCGCGTATCGCTGCAACTAGATTTATGAAAAGAGAGGGTCAAATGTGGATTAAGATTTTTCCAGATAAACCTATTACTAAAAAGCCTTTAGAGGTTCGTATGGGTAAAGGTAAAGGTGCTCCTGAATATTTTGTTGCCGTGGTTTTACCAGGTAGAATTATGTTCGAAATCGCTGGGGTATCTCAAGAGATTGCAAAAGAGGCTTTACGTCTTGCAGCACAGAAATTACCTGTGAAAACAAAATTTATTGTTGCTAGAGATTATTCAGCTTAATTTTTAATTGTAAAGAATCATGAAACAATCAGAAGTAAAAGAATTATCTGTTGACGATCTAGGTTTAAAGTTAGTAGAGGCAAAAAAGCAGCATGCAGACTTAAAAATGGCACATAGTGTTACGCCTTTAGAGAACCCACTTCAAATTAGAAGAGCGAGAAGAATAGTAGCTAGATTAGCGACAGAATTAACTAAAAGGGAAAACCAATAACTGGTTCTGCTTTATGGAAAAAAGAAACTTAAGAAAAGAGAGAGTAGGCGTTGTAACTAGCAACAAAATGGAGAAATCAATTGTGATTTCAGAAGTGAAGCGAGTTAAACACCCTATGTACGGAAAGTTCGTATTAAGAACGAAAAAATATGTTGCACACGATGAGAAAAACGATTGCAATATTGGTGATACTGTAAAGATCATGGAAACACGTCCTTTAAGTAAAACTAAATGTTGGAGATTAGTTGAAATCATTGAAAGAGCTAAATAATTATGTTACAGCAAGAATCAAGATTAAAAGTAGCTGATAATACCGGGGCAAAAGAAGTTTTGACCATTAGAGTATTAGGTGGTACAAAGAGAAGATACGCCTCAGTAGGTGACAAAATAGTAGTAGCTGTAAAAGAAGCTACTCCTAATGGTACCATTAAGAAAGGTGCTGTGTCTACTGCAGTGGTGGTTAGAACCAAAAAAGAAGTAAGAAGACAAGATGGTTCTTACATTCGTTTTGATGATAACGCATGTGTTCTATTGAATCCGACAGGAGAAATGAGAGGTACACGTGTTTTTGGACCTGTGGCTAGAGAACTTCGTGATAAGCAATTCATGAAAATTGTATCATTAGCTCCAGAGGTGCTATAACATTTTATACTAAAGATGAAAAAGCTAAAAATAAAAGTAGGAGATATCGTAAGAATCGTATCTGGAGACCATAAAGGTGTAGAAGGTAAGATTATGAAGGTTGATTTTGATAAAAACAAGGCAATCGTTGAAGGGGCTAATTTGGTTTCTAAACATGAAAAGCCTAGCGCAAAAAATCCTCAAGGTGGTATCGTTAAGAAGGAGGCACTTATCCATGTTTCAAATTTATCTTTGATAGATGCAAAATCTGGTAATACTACGCGAGTAGGTTACGAGGTTAGAGATGGTAAAAAAGTGAGAATCTCTAAAAAATCTAATGAAGTAATATAGTTATGGCTTACGTTACAAGGTTAAAGACAGAATATAAGGAGCGCGTTATTGATGCGCTTAAAGAAGAGTTTGGGTATAAGAATATCATGCAAGTTCCCAAGCTAGAGAAAATTGTAGTGAGTAGAGGCGTTGGTGCTGCTGTTGCTGATAAAAAGTTAATTGATCACGCAGTAGACGAGGTGACTATGATTACTGGCCAAAAGGCGGTAGCTACAATATCTAAAAAGGATGTTGCTTCTTTCAAACTGAGAAAAGGAATGCCAATTGGTTGTAAAGTTACACTAAGAGGTGAAAGAATGTACGAGTTTTTAGATCGTTTAGTAACGAGTGCTTTGCCACGAGTTAGAGATTTTCAAGGGATTAAGGCTACGGGTTTTGATGGTCGTGGTAATTATAACTTGGGGATTACAGAGCAAATTATTTTTCCTGAGATAAATATTGATAAAATCAATAGAATAAACGGAATGGATATTACCTTTGTAACTTCTGCTCAAACAGACAAAGAGGCAAAATCATTATTAACCCAATTGGGATTACCTTTTAAAAAGAACTAGTATGGCTAAAGAATCGATGAAAGCCCGCGAGGTTAAAAGAGAAAAAACTGTAGCGAAATATGCTGAGAAGAGAAAAGCTTTGAAAGAGGCAGGTGACTACGAAGCTTTGCAAAAATTACCAAGAAATGCTAATCCAATTCGTTTGCACAACAGATGTAAATTAACTGGAAGGCCTAGAGGTTACATGAGAACATTTGGTTTGTCAAGAGTAACGTTTAGAGAAATGGCAAATCAAGGTCTTATACCAGGAGTTAAAAAAGCTAGCTGGTAAATAGAAGTAAGTTTTAATTGGTTTCAGGTTTAGTATTGAACTACTAAAAACCGTTACCGCAATTCAATACATATGATAACAGATCCAATTTCGGATTATTTAACTAGAATTAGAAATGCCAGTAGTGCTGGTCATAGAGTGGTAGAGATACCTGCTTCTAATTTAAAAAAAGAGATAACTAAAATATTATTTGAACAAGGATATATTTTAAGTTATAAATTTGAACCAAATAAGGTTCAAGGGACGGTAAAAATAGCTTTGAAATATGATAAGCTAACCAAAGAGCCGGTCATCAAAAAAATTATGCGTATTAGTAAGCCAGGTCTACGTAAGTATGCTGGTAACGCTGATTTACCAAGAGTGCTTAACGGATTGGGAATTGCAATTGTATCTACTTCTCATGGTGTAATGACAAGTAAGCAAGCTAAGCTAGAAAAAGTAGGTGGTGAAGTATTATGCTACGTTTATTAATACTATAAAGATCAAGAAAAATGTCTAGAATAGGTAATAATCCAGTAACAATCCCTGAAGGGGTTACCGTTGATATAAAAGAAGGTACTATTACTGTAAAAGGTAAATTGGGTGAATTAACTCAAGAATATAGTGCTGTTGAAATTAAGATCGAAGATGCTCAAGTTTTTGTAACAAGACCATCTGACGCTAAAGAGCATAAAGCAAAACACGGACTTTATAGATCTTTAATAAAAAACATGATAGAAGGTGTTTCTAAGGGTTGGACAAAACAATTAGAGCTTGTAGGTGTTGGTTATAGAGCTAGCAATCAAGGTCAGAAATTAGATTTGGCTTTAGGTTTTTCTCATAATATCGTTATCGATTTAGCGCCAGAAGTGCAAATCGAAACAATATCAGAAAAAGGTAAAAACCCAATTATTAAATTAACATCTTTCGACAAACAATTAGTAGGACAAGTAGCTGCAAAGATTAGATCTTTCCGTAAGCCAGAACCTTACAAAGGAAAAGGAGTTAAATTTGTTGGTGAACAATTAAGAAGAAAAGCTGGTAAGTCAGCATAATAAGTAGAATTATGGGATTATCAAAGACTGAAAGAAGACAGCGAATCAAAAGAAGAATACGTAAAGTATCATTCGGAACTGCTCAGAGACCAAGATTATCGGTTTTTAGAAGTAACAAAGATATTTACGTTCAAGTTATAGATGACAACAACGGCGTTACTTTAGCTGCGGCATCATCAAGAGATAAAGATATTGCGGGTCAAAAAGGAACAAAATCAGAAATCGCAAACTTGGTAGGTAAAGCTATCGCTGAAAAAACAAAAAAAGCAGGTGTTGAAGCTGTTGCTTTTGATAGAGGCGGTTGTTTATACCACGGTAGAGTAAAATCATTAGCTGAAGGAGCTAGAGAAGCAGGACTTAAATTCTAAATATATATGTACCAGAAATACAGAAACGTAGAAGTCGTTAAACCAGCAGGTCTTGATTTAAAAGATCGTTTGGTTGGCGTACAAAGAGTAACTAAAGTAACAAAAGGTGGTAGAGCATTTGGTTTTTCTGCAATCGTTGTTGTTGGAGATGAAAATGGTGTTGTTGGTCAAGGTTTAGGAAAGTCTAAAGAAGTTGCTACAGCTATTGCTAAAGCAATTGAAGATGCTAAGAAAAATTTGATTAGAATACCTTTAAATAAAGGAACTATACCTCACGAACAAAAAGGTAAATTTGGAGGGGCTAGAGTGTACATTCAGCCTGCTTCACATGGTACTGGAGTAATTGCTGGTGGAGCCGTTAGAGCGGTATTAGAAGCTGTTGGAGTTCATGATGTATTATCTAAATCTCAAGGATCTTCAAACCCACATAATGTTGTAAAAGCTACCTTTGATGCATTATTGCAAATTAGAGACGCTAAAACAGTTGCTACTCAAAGAGGAATTTCTCTTGAAAAAGTTTTTAAGGGATAAATTAAAGGAATTATGGCAAAAGTTAAAGTAAAACAAATTAAGAGTGCTATAAAGAAGCCTCTAAATCAGAAAAAAACTCTAGAGGCACTTGGTTTAAGAAAATTAGGACAAGTTGTAGAGCATGAAAATACGCCAAGCATTATGGGTATGATTGCTAAAGTTAATCACTTAGTTTCAACTGAGGAAGCTTAAAAATATAAGAAGATGAATTTAAATAGTTTAAAACCAGCTGAAGGTTCTACTACACGAGCGGGAAAAATAGTTGGTCGTGGTCAGGGTACTGGTAAAGGTGGTACTGCTACAAGAGGTCATAAAGGTGCTAAATCTAGATCTGGATATTCGAAAAAAATAGGTTTTGAAGGTGGTCAAATGCCATTGCAAAGACGTGTTCCTAAGTTTGGTTTTACAAACATTAACAGAAAAGATTATGCGGGTATCAATTTGGATAAATTACAGCTCCTTGTTGATAACGGTACAGTAAAAGATACTGTTAATCTTGATGTGTTGATCGAAAACAGATTCGTAGGTAAAAATGATTTGGTAAAAATATTAGGTGGTGGAGAATTAAAGGCTTCACTTAAAATATCGGCCCATAAATTTAGTGCTACTGCTAAAGCTGCGATTGAAGCTGCTGGTGGCGAGGCAATAAGTTTATAAGAACTATATTATGAAGAAATTTTTCGAGACATTATCTAATATTTGGAAGATAGAAGAATTAAAAGGTAGAATCCTTGTAACTCTTGGTTTGTTGTTGGTATATAGATTTGGAGCACAAATTGCACTTCCTGGTATAGATACTGCACAGTTAGGGGCTTTAGCTTCTGGAACGGAAAGTGGAATCTTTGGAATCTTAAATGCATTTACTGGTGGAGCTTTCGCTCAGGCATCAGTTTTTGCCTTGGGTATTATGCCTTACATTTCGGCTTCTATTGTGGTTCAGTTAATGGGTATTGCTATTCCTTACCTTCAGAAATTGCAAAAAGAAGGAGAAAGCGGTAGAAAAACAATTAATCAAATTACAAGATGGTTAACCATAGGGATATGTATCCTTCAGGCGCCTACCTATCTATTAGGATTAAGTCAATTTGGTGTTCCTGATAGTGCTTTTTTACTAGGTAAAGGATTAGATTTTATGGTACCTGCTGTCATCATTTTAGTGACTGGAACCGTATTCGCTATGTGGCTTGGTGAGAAAATCACGGATAAGGGTATTGGTAATGGAATATCATTATTAATTATGATTGGTATTATCGCTACCTTACCACAATCTTTTGCTCAAGAAGCAATATCAAGATGGACGGGTGTTGGCGGACCGATGTTGGTATTAATTGAGGTAATCATTTGGTTTGTTGTAATTCTTTTAAGTGTTTTATTGGTCATGGCAACGCGACAAATACCGGTACAATATGCACGTAGATCTGCTTCTGGCGGTTACGAGAAAGATATCATGGGATCTAGACAATACATTCCTTTGAAATTAAATGCTTCTGGAGTTATGCCTATAATATTTGCACAGGCAATTATGTTTGCGCCAGGTTTAATAGGTAAAACGTTCAACAATACCACTTGGGGATTGTGGATGGAAACCAACTTTCAAGATATGTTTGGATTGGCATATAACTTATTATTTGCGTTTTTAATCATAGTGTTTACGTATTTTTACACGGCTATTACAGTACCAACGAATAAAATGGCTGATGATTTAAAACGAAGTGGAGGTTTTATTCCGGGAATTCGTCCAGGTGCCGAAACTGGTGATTATTTAGACAAAATTATGTCTTTAATTACACTACCAGGTTCTGTATTCTTAGCGCTTCTAGCTGTTTTACCGGCAGTAGTGGTGAAGTTAATGGATGTGCAAGCAGGATGGGCCATGTTTTATGGAGGAACATCATTATTGATTATGGTTGGTGTAGCAATTGATACAGTACAACAGGTAAATTCGTATTTATTAAACCGTCATTATGATGGTTTAATGAAAACAGGTAAAAATAGAAAAGTAGCATAAGTTATGGCTAAACAGGCAGCGATAGAGCAAGATGGTAGCATTATTGAAGCATTATCAAATGCTATGTTTCGTGTGGAACTAGAAAACGGTCACGTTGTGACGGCACATATTTCTGGTAAAATGCGTATGCATTATATAAAATTACTTCCAGGTGATAAGGTAAAATTAGAAATGAGCCCTTATGATTTAAGTAAAGCAAGAATTACATATAGATATTAAGCAAAATAGGATGAAAGTTAGAGCATCATTAAAAAAGAGAAGTGCCGACTGCAAGATTGTTCGCAGAAAAGGCAGATTGTACGTAATAAACAAAAAGAATCCTAGATTTAAACAAAGACAAGGGTAATTATGGCAAGAATTGCAGGTGTAGATATACCAAAACAGAAAAGAGGGGTTATTGCTCTTACTTATATCTTCGGAGTAGGTAATAGTAGAGCTAAAGAAATATTAGCAAAGGCCCAAGTTAGTGAGGATACCAAAGTGTCAGAATGGAACGATGATGAAATTAGTCGTATTCGTGAGGCGGTATCTACTTTTACTATAGAAGGAGAACTTCGTTCTGAGACCCAATTAAACATTAAACGTTTAATGGATATTGGTTGTTACAGAGGTATTCGTCATAGATCTGGTCTTCCGTTAAGGGGTCAGAGAACCAAGAATAATTCTAGAACAAGAAAAGGGAAGAGAAAAACAGTTGCGAACAAGAAAAAAGCAACTAAATAATTAACAGACATTAGTCAATTAGTATTTGGACGTTAGAAGAATCTGCCTGAAATGTAAAAGTTTAGGATTCCAATAACTAAGAACTAACAACTAGAAACTAAAAAAGTATGGCAAAGTCAAATACAAAAACGGTAAAGAAACGTAAAGTTATTGTAGAATCGGTAGGTGAAGCTCACGTTACTGCATCTTTCAATAATATCATCATTTCTTTAACAAATAAAAAAGGTGACGTGATTTCATGGTCATCTGCAGGAAAAATGGGTTTTAGAGGTTCTAAAAAGAACACTCCTTATGCGGCCCAAATTGCTGCTGAAGATTGTTCAAAAGTAGCTCACGAGGCTGGTTTACGTAAGGTAAAAGTTTATGTAAAAGGTCCAGGGAACGGTAGAGAGTCTGCGATTCGTTCTATACATAATGCAGGAATTGAAGTAACTGAGATTATCGATATTACTCCAATGCCACATAATGGCTGTAGACCACCTAAAAGAAGAAGAGTTTAATTATATATACAATTATCCGAAAACGGATGTTTCACAGAAAGTATTGAATACGATTATCGAAGGATAAGCCTTAATTCATAATCATACTTTCAAATTTTAAGAAAATGGCAAGATATACAGGACCAAAAACAAAAATTGCTCGTAAGTTTGGCGAAGCAATCTTCGGAGATGATAAGTCTTTTGAAAAAAGAAATTTTCCACCAGGACAACACGGTAATACAAGACGTCGTGGTAAGAAATCGGAGTATGCAATCCAGTTAATGGAAAAGCAGAAAGCTAAATATACTTACGGTATATTAGAAAAGCAATTTAGAAATATTTTTGCTACAGCGAAAAGAAAAGAAGGTGTAACGGGTGAAATTTTACTTCAATTATGCGAGTCACGTTTAGATAACGTCGCTTACAGAATGGGAATATCAAACTCAAGAAGTGGCGCTAGACAATTAGTTTCCCACAGACACATTACAGTAAATGGTGAGTTGGTGAACATTCCATCTTACGTATTAAAAGCTGGAGAC
Source organism: Cellulophaga sp. Hel_I_12 (assembly GCF_000799565.1). Classification (NCBI taxonomy): domain Bacteria; kingdom Pseudomonadati; phylum Bacteroidota; class Flavobacteriia; order Flavobacteriales; family Flavobacteriaceae; genus Cellulophaga; species Cellulophaga sp. Hel_I_12. The sequence continues at coordinate 1,541,069 of NZ_JUHB01000001.1, read as the reverse complement.
GTTGTAGGGGTTAGAGAAAAATCTAAATCAATTTCAACAATCCAAGATTCATTAGCTGCTAATAGTAGCGTATATGAATGGATTACTTGGAATTCTGAAAAAATGGAAGGTACTTATGTAAGTGTACCTGAAAGACTTCAGATTCCTGAGAATATCAAAGAACAATTAATCGTCGAGTTATACTCTAAATAAACAACACTGATCCAATTATGGCATTATTTAATTTTCAGAAACCCGATAAAGTTATAATGATTGATTCGACCGATTTCGAAGGGAAGTTTGAATTCCGCCCTTTGGAACCTGGTTACGGATTGACTGTTGGGAACGCATTAAGAAGAGTACTGCTTTCATCTTTGGAAGGTTTTGCTATCACTTCGGTTAGAATAGATAAAGTGGAACATGAATTTTCTGTAATCTCAGGGATTGTAGAAGATGTTACTGAAATTATTTTGAACTTAAAGCAAGTACGCTTTAAAAGACAAATAGAAGATGTTGACACTGAAACCGTATCTATTTCTGTAAGTGGAAAAAATCAGCTTACCGCTGGTGACTTCCAAAAGTTTATTTCAGGATTTCAAGTTTTAAATCCCGATTTAGTGATCTGTAACATGGATGCTAAAGTAAATTTCAACATGGAGTTGGTGATTGAAAAGGGTAGAGGTTACGTACCGGCTGAAGATAATAAGAAATCTGGAGCACCACTAGGAACAATAGCTATAGATTCTATCTTTACACCCATTAAAAATGTAAAGTATAGTATCGAGAACTTTAGAGTTGAACAGAAAACAGATTACGAGAAGTTAGTTTTCGAGATTGTTTCTGACGGTTCTATTACTCCGAAAGACGCGTTGACAGAAGGTGCAAAAGTACTTATTCATCACTTTATGTTATTCTCTGATGAGCGTATTACATTAGAAGCTGATGAAATTGCACAAACTGAAACGTACGATGAGGAGTCATTGCACATGCGTCAGTTGTTAAAAACAAAGTTAGTAGATATGGACCTTTCTGTTCGTGCGCTAAATTGTTTAAAAGCAGCAGAAGTAGATACATTAGGCGACTTAGTTTCTTTTAACAAAAATGATTTAATGAAGTTCAGAAACTTCGGTAAAAAGTCGTTAACGGAATTAGAGGAGTTAGTGATCAATAAGGGATTAAGTTTTGGAATGGACTTATCAAAATATAAATTAGATAAAGATTAATTTTACTTCTGTTAGAAGAGAAAATCTCAGATAAGGAAGAAAATAGCAATAGTAATGAGACACGGTAAAAAAGTTAATCATTTAGGTAGAAAAAAAGCACATAGAACTGCAATGCTTGCAAACATGGCTTGTTCCCTAATTGAACATAAAAGAATAAATACAACGGTGGCTAAAGCAAAAGCTTTAAAGCAGTTTATTGAGCCATTAATCACTAAGTCAAAAGCTGAAAATAATGTTTCTGCTGACAAGGGAACGCACAACAGACGTGTAGTTTTTAAAAATCTTAGAGACAAATACGCTGTTACAGAATTGTTTAGTGTAGTTTCTGAAAAAGTCGCAGATCGTCCAGGTGGATATACCAGGATTATTAAATTAGGAACGCGTTTGGGTGATAACGCGGACATGGCAATGATAGAGCTGGTTGATTTTAATGAAATCTATAACGCTTCTAAAACTCCTGCTAAGAAGACTACGAGAAGAAGTAGAGCTAAAAAAACCGACGATGCTCCAAAGGCAGACACGCCTGTAGAGAACACATCTGAAGAAAAGTCTGAAGACTAAACATATGATGATTAAGTTTAAATAATAGAAAAGGATAAGTTGAAAAGCTTATCCTTTTTTTTTGTTATTTTGTAAAACATAAGAAAAATTAAAATGAAATATCAAACTAAGAGAAAAGCATTAATTTTATTAGCTGATGGTACTATTTTTTATGGTAAGGCAGTTGGAGATAAAGAAGGAACAGCCTTTGGTGAAGTATGTTTTAATACCGGAATGACAGGGTATCAAGAAATCTTTACAGACCCCTCCTACTTTGGACAATTAATGGTCACCACAAATGCCCACATTGGTAATTATGGTACTCAAGAGGATGAAATAGAATCAGACAGCGTTAAAATAGCTGGTTTGATATGCAAAAATTTTAGTTACGACTATTCTAGGCCGGCAGCAGATCAAAGCTTAAAAGAATTTTTAGATAAAAATAATCTATTCGCTATATCCGACGTAGATACACGGGCATTGGTTAGTTATATTAGAGATCATGGTGCCATGAACGCCGTTATTTCTACAGACGTAAACGATATTGAAGCCTTAAAGCTTAAATTAAAGGCCGTGCCTAGTATGGAAGGTTTAGAACTCGCTTCAAGTGTTTCTACAAAAGAGCCATATTTTGTTGGGAATGTAGATGCAAAATTTAAAATTGCAGCCTTAGATATTGGTATAAAAAAGAATATTTTAAGAAACCTAGCCAAAAGAAATGCCTATATAAAAGTATTTCCTTATGACGCTTCTTACGCCGAAATGAAAGCATTTAGTCCTGATGGTTATTTTATATCTAACGGACCTGGGGATCCAGAGCCCTTGCAACAAGCGATACAAACAGCAAGTGATATTATTGCCAACGACGAAACCTTATTTGGAATTTGTTTAGGGCATCAGGTAATTGCATTGGCTAATGGTGTATCAACCTATAAAATGCATAACGGCCATAGAGGAATTAACCATCCGGTGATGAATTTAGTAACGGGTAAAGGCGAAATTACTTCTCAAAATCATGGCTTTGCTATAAATAGAGAAGAAACTGAAGCCAATGAAAATTTAGAAATAACCCATGTGCACTTAAATGACAAAACCGTGGCTGGTATTAAAATGAAGCATAAAAATGTCTTTTCTGTGCAATATCATCCAGAAGCTAGTCCAGGACCACATGATGCGGAATATCTTTTTGATCACTTTTTTGAAATGATTCAGAAGAAGGTGTACTAAAACGTTGTAGTTGAAATAAAGGTGAATTGTCCTATTTTTTAGGCCTTTGAAGCTGTTTTCTAAGCAGTTACTTTTGTATATTTACTATAACTATTTAATATAAATCAAATTACAATATATGAGTATCATTATTAGCGTACATGCAAGACAAATTTTAGATTCAAGAGGTAACCCAACGGTAGAAGTAGATGTTTTTACTGAAAATGGGATAATGGGAAGAGCAGCTGTTCCTTCTGGAGCATCTACTGGTGAACATGAAGCAGTGGAGCTTAGAGATGGCGGTAAGGCATTTATGGGTAAAGGTGTTACAAAGGCGGTAACTAATGTAAATATTGATATCGCTGAGGAAATTATCGGGATGTCTGTATTTGAGCAAAATTTAATTGATCAGACCATGATCGACTTAGATGGTACGCCCAACAAATCTAAATTAGGAGCTAATGCAATATTAGGTGTTTCTTTAGCGGTTGCTAAGGCGGCAGCAGAAGAATTAGGGATGCCTTTGTATCGTTATATCGGTGGTGTTAGCGCTAATACCTTGCCTGTTCCAATGATGAATATTATTAATGGTGGATCGCATTCTGATGCCCCAATTGCTTTTCAAGAATTTATGGTAATGCCTGTTAAAGCAACATCATTTTCACATGCCATGCAGATGGGTACTGAAATTTTTCACCACCTAAAAAAAGTATTACACGACAGAGGTTTAAGCACAGCTGTAGGTGATGAAGGTGGTTTTGCACCTAATTTAGCAGGTGGTACAGAAGATGCTTTAGATACGATAGCGAAGGCTGTAGCAAAGGCGGGTTATACTTTAGGTGATGACGTCATGATTGCTTTAGATTGTGCGGCAGCAGAATTTTACGAGAACGGGAAATACGATTATACCAAATTTGAAGGAGATAAAGGCGTTATTAGAACGTCAGAAGAGCAAGCACAATATTTAGCTGATTTAAGTGCGAAATATCCTATTATCTCTATCGAAGACGGTATGGATGAAAACGATTGGGATGGCTGGAAATCTTTAACAGATAAAATCGGTGATAAAGTACAATTGGTTGGTGATGACTTGTTCGTAACCAACGTAGAGCGTTTGTCAAAGGGAATAGAGCGAGGAATTGCAAATTCGATCCTGATAAAAGTAAACCAAATAGGTACCTTGACCGAAACTATCGCAGCTGTAAATATGGCTAAAAATGCAGGGTATACTTCTGTCATGTCGCATCGTTCAGGTGAAACAGAAGATACGACTATTGCTGATTTAGCGGTAGCCTTAAATACGGGGCAAATTAAAACAGGTTCAGCATCAAGATCAGATCGTATGGCGAAGTACAATCAATTATTGAGAATAGAAGAGGAATTAGGTAGTGTGGCTTACTACCCACAAGGAGCTGCTTTTAAATTAAAATAGTTTTTATGTTAAATTATTAAGCCTTTCTTTAAATAGAAAGGCTTTTTTTTTGATGATTTTTTATTTTTTCTGTTATGGAATAAATTTATTGGCTATATTATACTTTTAAATACATACAATTCAAACAACATAAACTTTATGAATAATTTTCTTTTTGTTGCTGCTGAGAATGACGCTATTCCTAAATGTAAAGCAGGAGGTATGGGCGACGTGGTAAGAGATGTCCCTCGACAAATTTCAGAACGAGGCGATAGCGCACATATTGTGGTTCCTTCCTATTCAAGACTTCATACGAATGGTGAATTCATAATGAACCTAGAATTTAATTTAAGAGGCTTAACATATACGGCAGAACTTTATAAAGTAAAACCTAAAAAGGAGTTTGATAACTTAACACATTATGTAATTCACCATCCGGAGATTGAAGCTGGCGATATTGCACATATTTACCACAATGATCCTAAAGAGCCTTTTTTTACGGATGCTATTAAATATTTTATTTTTTGTACCGCGGTGGCTCAGGCAGTGAAACAAAATGCATTTGGTACCGTAGATATTGCACATTTACATGATTGGCATTCGAGTTTGTTATTGTATTTAAGAAAATATCATCCTGAGTTTTCAATTTTAAAACAAATTAGGTTTGTGTACACAATTCACAACCTCGCTATTCAAGGGATTAGGCCTTTTCATGATAATTATTCATCCATTCAGAACTGGTTTCCAGGAATCCCTATTGATTATGAAAATTTAAGAGATTATAGGTATCAAGATTGTATTAATCTCATGGCGGTAGGTGTTCGCTTTGCTGATGCCGTGCATACGGTTTCGCCCTCTTATAAAGAGGATATTATGCTTCCTAGTCGCCCTCCGGAATTCATTGGAGGCGAAAACTTAGAGGAAGATTTAAAAATAGCAGATCAAGAGGGTAGACTTTTTGGTATTTTAAATGGCTCTAATTATAATAATATAAGGGCAGCAGAAACTGGCAAACTATATCGAAATACGGTTAAAGCACTTTTTGGATGGCTTCAAGAAGAGGATAAAAAGTATAAATCAGATTTTTTAGCGCATACGGGTGAAAAAATAATGGAATATGTAGATAAAAGGCCTGAATTTATTGTGTCAAGTGTTGCTAGGCTCACAGAACAAAAGTTTTATTTTATCATGCATAATCCAGAAGCTTTTATTGCCATTTTAAATAAGCTTGAAAAGGTAAATGGAATTTTTATGTTGCTAGGTACAGGAGCTCCTGAATATGAAGAAGTGTTTCGGAAAATCAGCTATGAACAAAAGAATTTTATATTTACGAATGGTCAATCAGAAGACCTTATCGACAGTATTTATCTAGAATCAGATTTGTATTTTATGCCAAGCCTTTTTGAGCCTTGTGGTATAAGTCAAATGTTGGCCATGCGTAATGGTGTTCCATGTTTAGTGCATCACACTGGAGGTTTAAAAGATACCGTAAAACATTTAGAAACTGGATTTTCTTTCGACGGAAAAACAACCGATGAAAAAATCAAGAATATGGTAGACTCTTTCGATTTAGTCTTGGACATATTTCACAAGGACAAAGTCAAATGGAATAAAATTAAGGCAAATGCAAAGAAGGAGCGTTTTACTTGGCAAAAGTCTTTAGATGACTATTATAAACTACTATATGCAATAACGGTATAGCTCAGGTTTTGGTTCAACTACTGCTAAAAATTAACTTTTGTTAATATTAAGATAAATGATTTTTTGGAATTGTTAATCGTATTGCTTTTCCTTAAATTTACGAGGTATAAAACGTAATTATAACACATGTCAGAAAAAGCTACATTAGAATACAACGGAAACAAATATGAGTTTCCAGTGATAAAAGGTACAGAAGAAGAAATAGCGATTGATATTAAAGAGTTGCGATCAGCTACTGGAATGATAACCATAGATCCAGGATATAAAAATACGGGCTCTTGCGAGAGTGCCATTACTTTTTTGGATGGTGAAAAAGGAATTCTTCGTTACAGAGGATACGCTATTGAAGAATTAGCTGAAAAAGCTGATTTTTTAGAAGTAGCGTTCTTACTCATTTTTGGGGAATTACCAACTAGTGAGCAATTGACTAAGTTTCATTCAGATATTAAAGCACAGTCTATCGTTGATGAAGACATGCGTAAAATCGTAGATGCTTTTCCCAAATCGGCACATCCGATGGGAGTTATTGCATCACTTACCAGCGCATTAACCGCTTTTAACCCTTCTTCAGTAAACGTGAGTTCTGAGGAGGAAATGTATAAAGCGATCTGTAAAATTTTAGGTAAATTCCCAGTTCTTGTAGCATGGACATTCCGTAAAAAGAACGGCTTACCCCTAGATTATGGGGATAAAAACTTAGGCTACGTTGAGAACATACTTAAAATGATGTTTAAGCAGCCTAATGAGGATTACAAATCCAATCCCATCGTGTTAAATGCTTTAGATAAGCTATTGATACTTCATGCTGACCACGAACAAAACTGTTCCACATCAACGGTACGTATCGCAGGATCCTCTCATGTTGGTTTATTTGCTTCCCTTTCTACAGGAATTTCTGCCCTTTGGGGTCCTTTACATGGAGGTGCAAACCAAGCAGTTCTAGAAATGCTTGAAGGTATTCATTCAGATGGTGGTGATTCAAAAAAGTATATGGCTAAAGCCAAAGACAAAGATGATCCGTTTAGATTAATGGGTTTTGGACACCGAGTGTACAAAAATTTTGATCCAAGAGCAAAAATCATAAAAAAAGCAGCTGACGAAGTATTAGGAGATTTGGGCATCAAAGATCCAATTTTAGATATTGCACAGGTTTTAGAAAAAGAAGCCTTGGTTGATCCCTATTTTGTAGATAGAAAATTATATCCTAACGTAGATTTTTATTCTGGAATCATATACCGTGCTTTAGGAATACCTACCGATATGTTTACGGTAATGTTCGCTTTAGGTAGATTACCAGGTTGGATCGCGCAATGGAGAGAAATGCGCCTTAATAATGAACCTATTGGTCGCCCAAGACAAGTATATATTGGCGAAACGGTAAGACCTTTTGTTTCTTTAGATAAAAGATAGCATGTGATTTTGTTACTACAAGCTGCCTTTTTATAAAAAGGCAGCTTGTTGGTTTAAAAAACTTCGTAATATTAAAAATAGCTGCATCTTTGCAGTAAAATCTTGTATGCTTCAGCTAAATATTAAAAACGAAACAGACACCTTAAAAGCTGTTATCTTAGGAACCGCTGAAAGCTGTGGACCAACTCCAAAAGCTGAAGATGCGTATGATCCTAAATCATTAGAGCATATCCTTGCTGGTACATATCCTTTAGAAAAAGATATGGTAAAAGAAATGGATGCTTTTGAAAAGGTTTTGAAAAAGTATAATGTTCAGGTTTTTCGACCCAAAGTACTTAAAGATTGTAACCAAATATTTTCACGAGACATTGCATTTGTCATTGATGACTTTTTGTTTAAAGCGAACATATTACCAGATCGGGAAGAAGAGTTTTTGGCCATACAGCATATTCTCGAAGAAATACAACCGCACAAAATTATTCACTTGCCGGAAGCAGCACATATTGAAGGTGGTGATGTCATGCCTTGGAATGACTATATTTTCATTGGTACCTACACAGCAGAAAATTATTCACATCATATTACGGCAAGAACCAACAGTATTGCTGTTGAACACATTAGATCCCTGTTCCCTACTAAAATTATAAAATCTTTTGAGTTGCGCAAGTCAACCAATGCCAAAGAAAATGCACTACATCTAGACTGTTGTTTTCAGCCTATCGGAAAAGGAAAAGCCATACTTCATAAAAACGGATTTTTAATTGAGGAGGAATATGACTGGCTGGTTAATTTTTTTGGGAAGGACAATATTTTTGAAATTGACAGTGATGAGATGTACCAGATGTTCAGCAATGTTTTTTCTATTTCGCCAGAAGTTATCGTCTCAGAACAAAATTTCACGCGATTAAATAATTGGTTAAGAGCTAATAAATTTACCGTAGAAGAAATACCCTATGCTGAAATAGCAAAACAAGAAGGCTTGTTGCGTTGCAGCACCATGCCTTTAATTAGACAATAATAAACACGTACTTTTTTTAACCTTTGGGGATATATGCAAACAACCAATTCTATTTTAATGATCAGGCCCGTTAGTTTTCGAATGAATGAGCAAACGGCTGTCAATAATTATTTTCAGGAAGATTTAAATATTATACAAACTGAAATCAATAGCAAGGCACAAAGCGAATTTGATACATTTGTTGCAGTTTTGAAAGCAAAAGGTATTGACGTTATGGTGGTTGATGATACTAAAAATCCAGACACCCCAGATTCAGTTTTTCCAAATAATTGGATTTCTTTTCATGAAGATGGTACCGTAGGTTTGTTTCCTATGTTTGCCGAAAACAGAAGAGATGAACGTCGTGAAGACATCTTAGATATTATAGAAACACATGGCTTTGAAATATCGAATGTGGTGGACTATACTTCGGCAGAAGAAGAAGGTTTTTTCTTAGAGGGTACCGGTAGTATTGCTTTAGATCGCACCAATAAAAAAGCCTACTGCGCTTTATCTGAACGCGCAGACGAAGAATTATTTATTGAGTTTTGTGAAGATTTTGATTATTTCCCTGTTATTTTTACGGCGAACCAATCCGTTGATGGTAAAAGAATGCCGATATACCATACCAATGTAATGATGTGTATCGGTGAAAACTTTGCCGTAATTTGTCCAGATACGATCGACAATAAAAAAGAACGTAAAATCGTGTTAGATCACTTAAGTCATGATGGTAAAGAAATCATCAGAATTTCTGAATCTCAAATGCATCAATTTGCAGGGAATATGTTGCAGGTTTTGGGTAAAAACAACAAGCCTTATTTAGTCATGAGTTCTTCGGCCTACAACAGTCTTCATCCAGAACAAGTGAAAAGTATCACAAAGCATTGCGAAATACTACATAGCTCTTTAGAAACTATTGAAACTTGTGGTGGAGGCAGCGCGCGCTGTATGATGGCAGAAGTATTCTTGCCTAAAAAATAATTAAACCTTGAAAATGACGAATTAAACATGTGGAATACATAAAGCTAATCTTGGAGAATGAATAGTTCAAATCGACAGCATCTTGAAAGCTCATTAATGTTAAGCTTTTTTCATTTTTAACCTGCCATTTTCAATTGTTTCAGCTATTAGCAATTCCGCGAATCATACCTCCAAAAATAAAATAATGAAAGGGAACTATACTGTACCAGTAAAGTCTACCGCGTAAGCCTCTAGGTCTAAACGTAGCAGTTTGGTGGAGTACATTATGTTCGTCAATTCTAAATTCTAACCAAGCTTCTCCTGGCAGCCTCATTTCGGCAAAAAGCAGTAAGCGTTTCTCTTTTTTATCGGCCAAAAGCACACGCCAAAAATCTAAGGCATCGCCAGCATATATTTTGTTAGAATGGGTTCTCCCTCTTCGCAAGCCAACACCCCCTGATATTTTATCGAGTAAGCCTCGTATTTTCCAGAGCCAATTTCCATAATACCAACCAGTTTCTCCGCCAATTTTCCAAATATTTTGTAGTACCCGCTCAGGATCTGAAATTTTCAAGGTTTTGGTATCGGTCAACACGCCAAATTTAGGTACCTGAATAAACTTAGCTAAGTTTTTTTGAAATCGACCGCTGACCATACTGTCTTTCCAGCTACTTACCACTAGGTTTTGTTCTATTTTTTTAAAGGCCATGTCAATAGCTTCGCGATACGAGTAGGGTTCTATGCCTAAAATTTCTTGAAGTCTTTTATCTTTAGCCACCACCTCCATTTTCATGCTGTCTACTAAGTTAGCGGCTAACTTGTAGGAGGTTGAGGTAACGAAGTATAACCAGTACGAAGAAAGTTTAGGCGTCATCACTGGGACAGTTACAATCCAATTTTTAAACCCTCTAGCGGCCGCATATTGGTGTAACATTTCTTTATACGTCAATACATTCGGACCGGCAATATCAAAGGAGTCATTATAGGTTTTCTCGTTTCCTAAAACACCGGTTAAAAAGCTCATGACATCTCTAATGGCAATAGGTTGTGTTTTAGTGAGCACCCATTTTGGCGTAATCATAAACGGCAATTTTTCGCATAAGTCCCTTATAATTTCAAAAGAAGAACTACCAGATCCGACTATAATTCCAGCTCTTAATACCGTTAATTTAAAGCTACCCTGGTATAAAATATCTTCTACATTTTTTCTTGAACTTAAGTGTTTTGACAGTTTTTCATCATTGACAATTCCACTTAAATAGATGACTTGGGTAACATTAGTTTGTGCCATGTACGCATTAAAAGTATGTGCTGTTTGAGCTTCCTTTTTATCAAAATTTTGCGTTGAAGAGCTCATGGAGTGGACTAAAAAATACGCTACATCTATATCTTTAGGTATTTTATTTTCGGCTACAGGCTCAAGAAAGTCGATCTCAACGATGCTTATTTGCGCTCGTGTTTCTTTATCAACTGAGAGTCTGGTTTGATCGCGAACTAGGCAAATAACTTCGTGTCCAAGTTCAAGTAGTTGGGGTAATAACCGCATCCCGATATACCCATTTGCACCTGTAAGCAATATTTTCATCTGTTGAAATTTATTTGTTTTTAAATGCCAAAATATCACTCAAATTAAGGCTGATGTGTATTCGACATTTTAAATGTACGTGTTGTCGACTATTGCTCCAAGGTAATTGATCTTTATCTATTTTTTTGATCCGTTGATTTAAATCATATCAAAGGATACAGCATTGTTTATTCGAATGCCGACAGGAGATTTTTATAAATCAGCTATGGAAGTTGGCGCATTGTCAGCTTTGTAATCTAGAATCTTTTTAAAAAACTTTTGAATGGCTTTCGTGTCCGATTTAACTTTAATAAAGTAATGATCTCTGTAAATAGAATATACAGCAGCGTCTCCTTTGTAAATGGTTAATTTATAAAACGGAATGATCAAAGCATATGATTCTAAACGGGACCTAAACCCCACAATAATTCCTTTTGGTCGTAGTTCAATATTGCAAACACTAGTGTTATTGTCTAAAATCAACAAATTGTGAATTTCCACACTGGTTTGGGTAATAAAAAGCTTTGGCGAACCAATGCCATTCATTTTCCAACGTTCTTTTAAAGTAAAGGGTTTACCTAATTCTTCATCAATTTTTCTAGAAACATCCTTGTCGTGATGAGATACATTAAGAAGCATAAATTAAAATTTTCTATTTACAGGTACTTTTTTACCATCCACCCGTTGCGCCAGCAGTTGTGCTTTGTTCGGTGAATCATCATCGTTGTCATTAGGGTTTATAAGATTTTTAAAGGCAACCCATATAATTTGGATAGCCTTCTTAAAAGAATTCAATTGATTTTCTTCCTGATAATTTAGCATTTGCAAGTTTTTCTTATAAAGTTAAACAAATACAGCGGTATTAGTTCTTAATGTAATATTAAAAGCACAAAAAATGATTAGTTTTGCAGCCTTATAAGTCCATTTACTATGAATATTCAAGACCTTTTAGAAGTTAAAGTTAAAGAAGCTGTTTTAAACGTATTTCAAGCTAGCCTACCAACCGTGGAGTTTCAACCTACTCGAAAAGATTTTGAAGGTGATATTACTGTTGTTGTTTTTCCCATGCTTCGCGTGGTCAAAGGAAATCCAGTGCAGATAGGAGAACAAATTGGCAATTATTTGGTGGCTGAAGTTGAAGAGATCATTGCTTTTAATGTAATTAAGGGATTTTTGAATTTAGTGATAAGTGATGGGTTTTATCTTGCTGAATTTCTTGAAATGAAGCATGATAGGTCTTTTGGACATATAAAAACAAAAGAAAATGATGCTGTAATGGTAGAATATTCTTCGCCAAATACAAATAAGCCTTTGCATTTAGGACATATTCGAAATAACTTATTAGGGTATTCAGTGGCAGAAATTTTAAAAGCTGCCGGTAAAAAAGTGTATAAAACTCAGATTATAAATGATCGTGGTATCCATATTTGCAAAAGTATGTTGGCATGGCAGAAATTTGGTGCAGGAGAAACCCCGAAATCTACTGGATTAAAAGGGGATAAATTAGTTGGGAATTACTACGTAGCTTTTGACAAGGCCTATAAGAAAGAAATAGCAGTTTTAGTTGAAAAGGGAATCGATAAAGCTATTGCGGAAAAAGAAGCCCCTATTTTACAAGAAGCCCAACAAATGCTTTTAAAATGGGAGGCGGGTGATGAAGAGGTGGTGGGCCTTTGGAAACAAATGAACCAATGGGTTTACGATGGTTTTGCTGTAACCTATAAAAATTTAGGAGTAGATTTTGATACTTTATATTATGAAAGCGACACCTATCTATTAGGTAAAGATGTGGTTGCAGCGGGTTTAGAAAAAGGAGTTTTTTTTAAGAAAGACGATCATAGTGTATGGATAGATTTAACCGATGATGGCTTGGATGAAAAAATAGTACTGCGATCTGATGGTACTGCGGTATATATGACGCAAGATATTGGTACTGCAATTCAACGTGTAAAAGATTATCCTGATGTTGGTGGTATGGTTTATACGGTCGGAAATGAGCAAGATTACCATTTTAAAGTCTTGTTTTTAATTCTCAAAAAATTAGGCTTCTCGTGGGCAGATAATTTATTTCATTTGAGTTATGGCATGGTAGATTTACCTAGTGGTAAAATGAAAAGTAGAGAGGGTACGGTCGTCGACGCTGATGATTTAATGGCAGATATGACCGCCACTGCAGGGAATATTTCGGAGGAACTTGGCAAGCTCGAAGGTTACTCAGCAAAGGAAAAAGAAGAATTATACCAAATTATTGGCTTGGGAGCTTTAAAATATTATATACTCAAGGTGGATCCTAAAAAGCGAATTTTATTTAACCCTGAAGAATCTGTTGACTTTCAAGGAAATACAGGTCCATTTATTCAATATACTTATGCTAGAATTCAGTCTATTTTAAGAAAAGCTACCGACTTAAATTTGTCTGACGATCCTTTACCGACAGAATTACATCCAAAGGAAAAGGAATTATTAAAGCAACTGCAAGGGTACCCTGAGACCATTCAATTGGCTGCAGCGAATTACAGTCCAGCCTTGATTGCAAATTACACCTATGATTTGGTCAAGGAATTTAATTCATTCTACCAAAACGTCTCTATTTTAGGGGAAGAAGATCAACTTAAAAGAGTGTTTAGGATTCAATTATCTCAAAAAGTAGGAGAGGTTATTGCATCGGCCTTTAAATTATTAGGTATTAAGGTGCCCGATCGGATGTAATGTGGCGCTAAAGTAATTTAATTTTAAAATAAAAAAAGACCGCCATCTGGCGGTCTTTCTCTTTGGAATTAGTTTTGCAAAAGCAAAAAACACTTATGCTTTTTCTGATTTAGAAGCTACTGCAGCTGCGTAAACCACAAGACCAAATCCAATTTTGTTAATGGCATCACCAATGTTATAGATAACATCCATATTTAAGCCCCATGTACCTACTGCATCATACCATCCTGGAGTACCAGCCATATATCCTAAAGGATAAATAGCCCATCCTACTAGTACAAACCAGCATAAGGTTTTGTGCGCTTTTAATACAGCTCCACCAGCAGATTCTGCTAATTTTTTTGCACTACCGAACCAAATCTCATATACAATGTAGAAATAAGCCACACCTGAGAAAAAGCCCCATAAAGCTGGACCAGTTCCTGTAGTAAAGATTGCCTCTCCAGCATATCCAGTTACTAACATCACAACAGAAGCTAAAATTAATTTCCACATTAAGGAAGGCTTAGCACCCGCTACCTTTAATATCAGATAAAACTCAACACACATTAATGGAACGGTAAGAACCCAGTCTACATATCTGAAAAATGTAGGAGATTCACCAACTACTGCCCAATAATCTCTCATGTACCAGTAGTGTACAGCAGCAATAAAAGTAATGATACCAGAAATTAGTATCGAAGTTTTCCATTTTCTATCAAAATCATTCATAGAGAAAAAGAAAAAGGCCGATGCGGCCATCATAGCCATACACCCTACAAAAAAGGTAAAGCCAACATAATCGTCAGTAGCCATTTTGGATACCAAGGAAATTGAATTTAAAAAATGTACCATAGTTGTTTTTTTTAGATTAATTTTGTTTAATTATAATCCTACAAAGTTAAACAAAAATTGTTTAAAAAAAAAGGGTAAAATTTATAGATTGTGAAAAATTATAACATTAACATTCCTAATATAAGAAATATCTCTATTGTAGCCACATTTTTATTCCTCTGGATGGCCATTTTTTTTGAAGAATCTATTGAAAATATATTTGCTTATTTGTTGATTTTAACTTTTGGCCTTATTCATGGAGCCAATGATATTAAGTTAATAGAAAAAGTGGAGGTTTTTAAAAAGGCAAATTTTTTCATTGTTTTAGTATACTATATCCTCTTTATACTTTTTAACTGTCTCCTTTTTTACTTTATTCCGTCAGTTGCTCTTATACTTTTTGTTTTATTTAGTGCGTATCATTTTGGTGAGCAACACTGGCTTTCTAACATGAAGGAGCCTAGTATCATCCGATCCTTATTTTTTCTCAGTTATGGTTTATTCATTTTTTTCTTGCTATTTAAAGCGCATAGTGCAGAAGTAAATGAAGTCATTAGTACTATTACAGGAGTAGTTTTTTCAACACAATTTTATGCCAGTGGCCTCATATTTAGTGCTAGTTTAGTGGTACTGTTGTTTGTAGTGATCAACTTTAAAAAGAATGTTTTTCGGGAAATTGTAAAAGAATTGTTTTTACTCTTTGTATTTTTTATTGTTTTCAACAGCGCTTCATTGCTATGGTCTTTTGCTATCTATTTTATCTTATGGCACTCCATACCTTCTTTAGTAGATCAAATAATTTTCTTGTACGGTAATTTTTCTAAATCAAGTATAAAAAAATACATTAAAGCCTCATTCTTTTATTGGCTGATGGCAGTAATAGGTTTAGTCTTGGCTTTATTTTTTCTTAAAGATACGATGGAAGAATCCTTAGCACTGTTCTTTTCTTTTTTAGCTGCGATTACTTTTCCACATGTGTTAGTCATTAATAAACTTAACCATTCCTAAAAAAACGCTCTAAAACTAATTTGAGGCGTAATGCCTAAAGACAGGTTTTCTATAGTTTCAATTTCATTGGCATCATTTAAACGGTAATAGGTATTTAAAATATTTTTTTGATCAAAAACATTTAAGACCGATGCACCCATGGTAGCTTTTATTCTTTTAGTGATTTTAAAATCATAAAGTAAAGAAACATCAGCTCTCAAATAATCAGGCAGCCTGCTACTATTGGTATTTTGATAATTAATGACAAACGGGAAGGTATTGGTGTTTACTGCCGCACTACCTTCTTGCGGTTTTGTATAAGGTCGGCCGCTTCTATAATTTAATCCCACTCCTAATTTTAAATTTTGATAGGTGTAGGTACTCGCCAAAGTCAGGGTATGAGTGATATCTAAATTGTTAGGAAAGTTAGAAGGCGTCAGGCTATTAAACCTATACCTATTATTATTGTAAGTATAGGTAAACCAATTACTAAGCGTTCTTGTTTTCTGATTGATTAAAAACTCTAGTCCATTGACAGTATATTGACCAAGCTCTCCATTAAATTGGTCTTCATTTTGAAACCCTTGCGTTAAGGTACTAATACCCTTAACAAATTTGTAGAAGCCTTCAAGACCAACATATAATTTATTTTTATCGTAACTAATACCTATTGATGCTTGTTTACTCTGCGTAATGGGCAATGTATTTTCATCGGCTAAAACCCATCTTCTTTTTTCAATGCCTAAAAAGTTCTGTTTTAAATCGGTGACTTGGTTGGTGGTTTGGCTTTTAAATTCTCCCTGAAAACTTACTTTTACAGCCTCTAGCAGTGTATAAGCCATATTAACTCTAGGTTCTATCACTACTTTTCGAAACGTATCTATATTTTCAATATAATTAGCTCTTATGCCTGCACGCATCCATAATTTTTTATTGTATGAGCTATAGTTCAACTCTGAGAATAGGGCATGCGTTCTGATAACCCCCTTGGTATTGCTTCTAAAAGGTGGCTGTGTTACATTGGTAAAGTTTGTAATTCCAACTTCACTAAATTGATAGCCGTTTTCCCAGTTCAATAGGCTCGAAAAGGTATATGATGAGTTAAGCTGAACAGCTGTTTCGAGAACTTGATTACGTTGAGATAATTCTTGAACAGAATTTGATACTTTATTATCAGAATCTAAATTGTACCTTGTGTAATAGATATTGACACGTGTTAAAAAATCAGCATTCCATTGACTTTCTAAATTAGCACCTATTGATAGGTTAGTTTGCTCTAAAGTACTTTTTGTAGTTTCACTAGTGGTGCTATTCTCTTCTTGGTAGTCAAGTACATTATTGATGCTAATAAAGCTGAATCTAAGTTTTTGTTGTTCATTAATATCATACAATAGTTTACCAGTAAAATCGTAAAAGTAAAAATCTTCCTTCTGATCGATAACATCATTTGTATTTTGGTCCATCAGCTCAGAATCTTGAAAAGCCCGATCAAAAAAACGTTCGTAGGTAGGTGTGTTGACAAAATCAGTAATAGACCTTCTCCCAGAAAACTGGAAACCTACTTTATTTGTTATAGGAATTTGGCCAAAAACATCGGCACTAATAAAATTCATACCCGCACTACCAAAAAGAGTATCTGACAGGGTGTTTTTCGATACCATTTGAATAACACTGCTAACCCCATCGCCGTAGGCAGCACTAGTGCCATTTTTTATAATCGTTACCTTATCTGTCAAATAAGGATTAAATGCTGAAATTAAACCAAAAAAGTGACCTGATTGATACATTTTAATGCCATCCCATAGTATTAAATTTTGGTCATTAGTGCCACCTCGAACATTAATATCAGAAACGGTTTCGTCAATACTTTTTATACCGGGTAGGGCTTGGATAGTTTGTAAAACATCGGGTTCTATCAATCCAGGGAGAATTCCAAAATTAGCCGTCCGCAGCAAAATGCTTTCATCTTGTTGTTTTTTTAGTCCCGTAGTTAAAAAATCGTAGACAATCACTTCATCTAGTTCTTGATAAATAGGGCTAAGCCATATTTTTTTACAAGGGGAAGTACTTGTTAGTTGGTCTGCGGCAATAAAATAGGGTTTAAAGCCTAAATATTTTATTTTTAAGATAGCCTTAGGGCCTATATTCTCAATAAAAAAACTGCCATCACTTGTGGTGATTGTGGCTATGTTTTCTTCAAGAATCGTAATATCTGCACCTTCTAACCCATTTTCAAGGTAATTTAAAACCGTACCACACACAGTAATTGTAGTCATAGTTACTGTAAAATAACGTTCATTGAGCTGTTGAATGATTACTTGGCTTTGTACTTCAAGATCTTTTAAAATCGCAGTGAGATCTTTTGAATTAGGCGCAATGACACGTATGGCTTCTAGATCTTTATCGACATAAGAGAATTTAATAGTAAACCTACTTTCAAGTTCGCTTAAATAGCTTAGTAATGGAATATATGTATCTTGTTTTTCTTGTGCTACACAAAAAAAGGTACCTAAAATAAAAAAGAGGCTTAAAAATAAATTAAAAAATTCACGGTGCGTTTTTAGCATATAAAAGCACTTTATTTCCTTCTAAATTAAAATTTAATTGGTTAGGCTGACAAATACTTCGAAGCGCAAGATCTAAATTTTTATGGCTAAAACTGCCTGTAAAAAGTGTGCTAACGTCGATTTTTTTAGCGTCGACAGTGACTTTATATTGCCGTTCAAGCTCTTTTAAAACAAAGCTTAATGGAATACTTTTAAAATTACTTTCATTATGAATCCAAGAAGGTTCAAGGATGTCAGTAGGTTCGCTATCGATTAGCTTACCATGAAGCACTAAAAAGGAAGTTCCGGCGGGTAATTCTGTTGTTTTTTTACCGAAGCTAACCCGGACTAAACCTTCATAACAGGTTACTTCAAAAAAGTCCTTTCTACTCTTTACATTGAATTGAGTACCCAAAACTTGTACGCTTCCGTTTGCGGTTGCTACCGTAAATTTTTGTCCTTTAGCTACCTTAAAAAACGCTTCACCCTGAAGTTTTAAATCACGATTCGTTTCCCAATTTTTATCGGTATAGCTAAGCTCAGAGTCGGCATTTAAGACTACTTCAGAAGCATCTGGCAATAGAAATGACGTATTTTCAGCTAAAGCTGTTTCAATGGTATTCTTTTGGGTATTAAAATAAAAATAAGAACCCGTTAATAGCAAAGCTACAGCAGCTGCAATGCGCATTATTCTTTTAAACGGACTCATTTTAATGATCTTTGTGTCTTTAGAATTTCTTTTCGAAGTACTATCAGATAAAGCCTTATCCATATCAAAACTAGGTGATTTTAAACCTTCCGAAGTTTTAATAATTTTTTGATAGCTTGCAAACTCATCCGACTTTTGAAAAGTCTCGAGTTCCGCTGCTGTTAGTTCATTCGAAAGCCATTTGGCTAAATAATTTTCGTGCATAACTTATGCTTTATAGGTATGTAACAATTGGCAAAGAAAAAACCCTACCTTAATTATGTAAGCTCAAATTCCGTCAATTTTCGATCTAAGTGTTTTTAGCGCTAAATGCATCCTTTTTTCTATGGCCTTAATACTCACGTTTTCAATTTCAGCTATTTCAGCGTATTTTTTTCCGTCAATTCTGTTGAGCAAAAAAGTGGTCCGTTGATTTTCGGGTAAATCACTTAAGGCTTTAGTTAACTTTTCTTGAAATTGTTTTTCTTCTAATAAAAATTCAGGTGATTCGTTTGTTACTCTTAGTGTATCATCCGCATACTTAAGGCGCACCTTTTCAGCTTTAAGTACATTTAAATATAGATTTTGAGCTATCGTATATACAAACGATTTTGCTTTTGCTGGGCTTACCTTTGCGCAATTTTCCCATAGTTTTAAAAAGGCTTCCTGCACTGCGTCATATGCCTTTTCTTCATTGCCAAATTTATAATAAATATAGTTAAAGATCGTTTTAGAATGAGCTACAAAAATAGATTTGTATATTTCTTCCTTACACACGTTTTCATCTTTGGCGCTCATACTATATTAGAGTTTTGTCAAATATATTTCAAAAAAATTTAATACCAAGGTAGGGTATTTTTAAACCTAGTTGTTTCTAAATTATAAAAACATATTAAAACCCAATCGATTATGAAAACTGTATTTAAAAATCTAGCAACAAGCTTTCTACTAGTACTAGCACTGCTATTTAGTTCCTGCCAAAGTGAGTTTGAAGAATTACCAAACGCAGATGATCAAACGAGTATAACCGCAAATTCTGCCACAGCGGCTTTAATTAAACAAGCCAGCTCTAATGATGGCTCTTTTGATAATATTGTTGATGGTTCAAGCTGTATCGCCATACAATTTCCTTATACTGTAAAAATTAACGGTTTAGAGATCACCATTGATTCAATGGAGGATTTAGAGCTCATAGAAAAGATTTTTGATGAGTTAGACGATGATAATGATATTCTTGATATTATTTTTCCCATTAACATCACGCTGGCTGATTTTACAGAGGTTACCATCAATGATATAGAGGATTTAAGAGAATTAGCTTCTGACTGTATTGAAGGTGGAGATGATGACGATATCGAATGTATAGACTTTGTATATCCGTTAACCTTTTTTAAATTCGATGTTAATAATCAACAAACAGGTAGTGTTGTTGTAGGGAGTGATAGAGAGTTACGTCGTTTCTTTCATAATTTGGGGGATGATGATGTTGTAAGCTTAGATTTTCCAGTACAATTAGAATTGTATAATGGTGAAAAAATTACAGTTGAAAATAACGCAGAATTGGCAAATGCATTAAGGAGTGCGAAGGATGCCTGTGATGAAGACGATGACGATGATTATAATGATGATGATTTTAATAAAGAACGATTAGATAATTATTTAGTAGAATGTCCATTTTTAGTTAGAGATGTAAAGAGAAATAATCAAGATCAAACAGATCGATACTTTGAATATGCCATGAATTTTAAAGAAAATGGAGAAGTTAGGGTATTTGATAGACAAGGTAATGTTCTTAATGGAACTTGGACCAGCCGAGTAGGGGCAGAAAGAGTGCTTTTGACCTTAAGCTTTGATGCTATTGTTGATTTTTCTTTGGAATGGTTCGTTTATGAAATCGAGGACGGTAAAATTAAGTTATTCGCTGGTGATGGGAATAAAATTATCATGAAAAGAAATTGCGATTTTATAACAAATGTTCCTGACAGATTACGCACTATCTTAAAAGAATGTAGTTGGGATATTGAAAAGCTAATGGTAAATGGCGATCCAATTGAAGGTCTAGAAGATTACAAGTTTAAATTCAAGACTGATAATAAGGTTAGCTTGCTAAAAGATGACGGCACTGAATCTCAAGGTACTTGGGAGGTAAAATTAAATGAACAAAACGTATTGGTCATGGCTCTGACAATGGATGCCGAAACCAACTTAAATTTAGAATGGCCCGTATTAGGAATATATACGGAACGTATAGTGTTTGAATTACCTGGAACAGCACCTTATCAATTAATTATCGAACGAGACTGTGATGAAGTTGTTGTTTGTTCTGAAGCTTACATAGCCGATGTCATTCAAGATTGTAAGTGGAAAATCACCAATGAAGATGGTACGTTTTTTCAAGATTTAAAAATTGACTTCTCGAACAGCAATATTCATGTTCATAATCCTAATAATACCGTTGTAGACGAAGGAAATTGGGAGCTTTTCGGTACCACATTACGATTTAATGATTTGAGCATGACCCTTGCGAATTATATAGGGGATTGGAATGTAATTGAATGTGATGATGACTTTTTTAAGCTAAAAAGAGGAGAAGAAATTATTAAATTAACTAAAATGTGTGATTAATTTTAAGAGCTAAGCTGTTTATTAGACCTCACTTCGGAAGCGTTCTGTTGTTCGCTTAAGAGGAAATTAGAACTGCCAAGTGCGGCAGTTCTGAGTAGGGGTGAACTTAATCTCAGAAAAGGCAGCTGTAATAGCTGCCTTTTTTTGTGCTTATATTTTTTTGCCTGAAACAACAGACTTCCCGTTGTTATTATTAAATTTGCAACTCTTGATAATACTGTAAAACTATGTTTGATAATTTAAGCGAAAAGCTAGATAAAGCTCTTCATGTTCTAAAGGGACATGGACAAATCACTGAAATTAACGTTGCTGAAACCTTAAAAGAAGTTCGTAGAGCTTTATTGGATGCCGATGTTAACTTTAAAATCGCTAAACAATTTACAAATACGGTAAAAGACAAGGCTTTAGGTCAAAACGTGTTGAGCTCCTTGCAACCAGGCCAGTTAATGGTGAAATTGGTTAAAGATGAATTAACAAGCTTAATGGGGGGCGAGGCAGAAGGCATCAATTTATCTGCAAATCCTTCAGTAATTTTAATGTCTGGTTTACAAGGTTCTGGTAAAACTACTTTTTCGGGCAAACTGGCTAATTTTTTAAAAACCAAAAAATCTAAAAAACCTTTATTGGTAGCCTGTGATGTGTATAGACCAGCGGCGGTTGATCAGTTACATGTAGTTGGGGATCAAATAGGGGTAGAGGTGTTTTCTGATCGAGGAAATACCGATCCTGTGGCGATTTCGAAAGCAGGTATCGCCTATGCCAAAGCGAATGGTCATAATGTGGTGATTATAGATACGGCAGGTCGTTTGGCGGTTGACGAACAAATGATGAAAGAAATTGCCGATGTTCATAAAGCTATACAGCCACAAGAAACTTTGTTTGTTGTCGATGCCATGACAGGGCAGGATGCCGTAAATACGGCAAAAGCTTTTAATGATATTCTGAATTTTGATGGGGTCATTCTAACGAAATTAGATGGTGATACGCGAGGTGGTGCCGCCATATCGATTAAGTCTGTTGTAAATAAACCAATTAAGTTTATTGGTACAGGAGAAAAAATGGATGCAATTGATGTATTCTATCCTTCTCGTATGGCAGAACGTATTTTAGGAATGGGCGATGTTGTTTCTTTAGTAGAAAGAGCTCAGGAGCAATTTGATGAAGAAGAAAGCAGAAAGTTACAGAAGAAAATTGCAAAAAATCAGTTTGGTTTTGACGACTTTTTAAGTCAGATTCAGCAAATCAAGAAAATGGGAAGCATTAAAGATTTAATGGGGATGATTCCTGGGGCAGGGAAAGCATTAAAAGGCTTAGATGTAGATGATGATGCTTTTAAACATGTTGAAGCAATTATCCATTCGATGACGCCAGTAGAACGCTCCACACCCTCAAAATTAGACGCTAGCAGGAAAAAGAGAATTGCCAAAGGCAGTGGTAGAAACATTCAAGAAGTTAACCAATTGCTAAAACAATTTGATCAAATGAGCAAAATGATGAAAATGATGCAAGGCGGTGGCGGTAAAAAAATGATGCAGATGATGGGCGCTATGAAAGGCATGAAATAAGGAGACTGGTTCAAAAGAAATCATCAACGAATAACGAATAACGAAAGAAATGCAACTACTAGACGGTAAAAAAGTATCTAACGAAATTAAAGAAGAAATTGCAGCACAAGTAGCAAAGATGCGTGAACGAGGAGAAAAAGTACCTCATTTAGCGGCTATCCTTGTGGGTAATGATGGTGCAAGTTTAACGTATGTAGGGAGTAAAGTACGGTCATGTGAACGGGTGGGTTTTGAGTCTACCTTGGTTAAAATGCCGAGCACTACCTCTGAATTAGAACTTTTAAATAAAATAAAGGAACTCAATGAAGATGACCATATCGATGGTTTTATAGTTCAATTACCTTTACCTCCGCAAATTGATACGCAAAAAGTATTACTGGCTGTAGATCCGGACAAGGATGTGGATGGTTTTCACCCTATGAATTTTGGGAAAATGGCATTAGACATGAGTACTTTTATACCAGCAACTCCCTTTGGAATTTTAGAGCTTTTAGAACGTTACAATGTAGATACAAAGGGTAAACATACCGTAGTTATTGGTCGTAGTCATATTGTAGGCAGACCCATGAGTATTTTAATGGGTCGAAAAGGTTGGCCTGGTAATTCAACGGTTACGTTAACTCACAGCCACACTAAAAACATTACACAAATAACCTCGCAGGCAGATATCATCATATCGGCATTAGGGGTGCCCAATTTTTTAAAAGCGGAAATGGTAAAAGATGACGCTGTTGTGATTGACGTAGGGATTACTAGGGTAGCAGACGATACAAAAGAAAAAGGCTATTATATTACAGGTGATGTAGATTTTGAAGCGGTAAGTAAAAAAGCGTCATTTATTACCCCTGTTCCAGGTGGTGTGGGCCCAATGACCATTGCAATGTTATTAAAAAATACTTTATTAGCTAGAGAACGCCATAGAGGTAGAAAATAATCTAGCCTACTATCCGTTATTTAGTTAGCGTATTTTCTGTAACAAACGGCTGACCTACTACTACATGAATTTGAGTTTAGAACCTTTCTTTAATAATTCAATTCACTTGCTTTGTATAGCGGGCTTTGATGGCTATTTTAAAAAAGTAAACCCAGCTTTTGTGAGCCTTTTAGGCTATTCGGTAGAAGAACTAATGTCTAAAAAAATAAGTGATTTTATTTTTGAAGATGATAGAGATTTAACCAATGGTTTTAGAGAAAGTCTTATGAGTGGAACGCCACTCGTAAATTTTGAAAACAGGTATATTAGTAAATGCGGAAAAATTATTTGGCTCAATTGGACCTCTATTCCTTTAACCAACGAACAACTCATTTACGCCTTAGCCAAAGATATTAGCTATAGAAAAGAACTTGAAGGAGAACGCGCTGCGGAATTTGTAAAGTTGGATAAAAAAAATGAAAACTTAAAAACCTTAAACTATAAAACTTCACACGATTTACGATCTCCGATAAATAATATTTTGGCTCTGAGCAATTTATTAGATTTGGATAGTATGGTAGATAAAGAGAATGTAAAAATCCTTGAACTTATTAAGGTATCAGCGGAAGGTTTAAAGAAATCTTTGGACGACTATATTGATCATTTGAAACATGCCGATACCTTAGAGATACAAGAACAAGAACTTAGTTTTGAGGAGGTGCTTGGGGATGTTCAAAAAACAATAAGTACATTGATAGAATCCGCACGCGCTGAGTTTACCCTCGATTTTGCAGCACTCGAAACAATTTCTTTTAATCGCCCTTATTTGGAAAGTATTTTTTTGAATTTTATAAGCAATTCTATCAAGTATGCCAAACCTAACAGTGTTCCAAAAATAAAAATTACTTCAAAAGTTGAAGGAGGTAGAAAAAAATTAATTTATACCGATGCCGGTCTAGGCTTTGATATGAATCGTGTAGGAGACAAAATATTTGAAGTGAATTATGGGTTTCATAATAACAAAGAAAGCAAAGGTGTTGGCTTATACCTGGTACGCAATCACGTTCATAAACTAGGCGGTACTATTTCGGTAAAAAGTGACGTAAATGTAGGAACTACATTTACGATTACCTTTAAATAACCCTCCTCAATAGACAGGCCTAAGCCTTGGTTCCTATTATTTTGCAAATAACTGCTTTATATCTTTAAAGGCTTTAAATTCTAAAGCATTTCCTGCAGGGTCTAAAAAGAACATGGTGGCTTGTTCACCAACAAGACCCTCAAAGCGGATATAAGGTTCAATAACGAACTTAACTCCTTTAGCTTTTAACGCTGTTGAAAAAGACTCGAACACTTCCCATGGTAAAACTACACCATAATGAGGCACTGGAACATCATGACCATCAACAGGGTTGTGGTGTAGGGTTTCTGTTTCACTTTTAGGTTTATAATGAATAACTAATTGATGACCAAATAGATTAAAGTCTACCCAATGATCACTACTTCTGCCTTCTTCACAATTTAAAATTTCGCGATAAAAAGTCCTACATTCAGCCAAATTATGAACGGGAATTGCAATATGAAAAGGAGTAACTGAAGTCATGATTTATTTTTTATTAAAAATAGTTTTTTATTCTGATTTCAAAAAATCTATAATCTGGAAATTTACGTCATCTTGATGAAGGGAGTGTCCTAAGCCTTGAGTTTTTAGTAAGGTGCTATTTTTCCAATTTTTATGAATTCGTTCTGCCGCACTAAATGGTGCAATGGTGTCAAATTCATCGTGAACTAGAAGCCCCTTTGTTGAAAATTCACTTGAAAATTTTGAAATAGATAATTCCTCCATGTGAAAGCCATACATTTGTTTATAATACGCGTTTAGACTATCTAAAACGCTATCATTAAATTTTAAAAGCTTTTGGTAATGTGCTATAATTTCAGAAAGTTCTGAGGGTGATCCGAGCGACACCACTTTTTCAATGGTATTGGTTGGATTTTTATATTGGTGGTACATGCTCGTCATGCCACCCATAGAATGACCAATAATATAATTTGGCTTGTAAAGTTCAATGACCTTTTCTGAACAGGCATTATAAATGGGAACATTTAAAAAATCACCTGTCGAATTTCCATGAGCGGGAGCATCAAAAGCTATGATATTATAATCTTCTCGTTTTAAAAATTCAATTAAATTTTTCCATCTGTAGACATTACTTTCCCAACCATGCAATAATAAAACAGTTTTATTATTTCCTTTCCAGGTATAGGTTTGTAATTTTATATTTTCAGCACTAACTAGCTCACCTTTGGCCTTGTTTAAATAGTTTTTTTGATGTTCTAAAATAGCACCTTTTCTTGGAGAAGAAAAAAGGACAAAGGCTTTTTTGGCTACTTTTTCCTTTGAAAATAGGGCTAAAGTGTTAAAGTAACTTCCGTATGCTAGAGGTAATAGGGTGTTTATTATTTTCTTCATGAAGTAAAATTATGCTTCTTCTCTATGTACTTTTTCAAAGTCAAAAGCGGGTAAGCATATAGCAAGATACTCACATGCTTCAGCAAACGGATTGGAATATTGAACTCTCGTATTTTTTTCGATTTTAATCGACTCACCTGCTTTTAATAGTATTGTTTCTCCATTAATTATAAACTGCTTCTTGCCCTTTATGATGAAGGTATATTCATCAAATTCTGGAGTTTGAAAAGGTTCGCTCCAGCCCGGAGGTGCCACCATTTTAGCAATACTTACACCGTCTTCTTTTGTACTGGCTTTTCCGAAATGCTCCTCGATTTTTTTTCCATCAGTTGTCGGTACACTAAAAGGAGATTTTTGAAGGGTATATTTTTTCATAAAATAATAGGTTTAGATGTCGAATGTCGAATGTCAAAAGTTAGCACGTTCAAGGTCGAGGTCATATTTTGTTTTCAGGCAAAAGGTGTAAGCTAGAAACTCACTACTCCCAAGCCAACATCATGTATTTTATTTTTGCAGCATCAGGTATTTGAACTTCTTCAATATTTAAACTAGCATCATATCTTAAACTTTCAGGTAATTCTTTTTTATCTATCGTAAAATAAAGTCCGGATTCTTTTAAAAGAATAACCACATTATTCATAGACGTTATGATCTTTTTTATGGCGTACTTTTCTTTGATATCTTTAAAGGTACTATTGATATGTAGCCCTTTTTCAGTAGTATACCTTGGGTCATAAACACGAATATTTTCAATGGTAGCGGTGGAGTCATTAGTCGGTGTTAAGCTTAACAAATGCAGACCTCCTTTTTCGAAAACCTCTATTTTTTGATACATTAAATCAGGATCAATAATCCCTTTTTTCTTGTTAACTGAATCATCTTTAATAGCGGTTTCAGTAGTCATGATGGTATTTAACTTCGGAATTCCTTCACTAGTTACAATAGAATCTTCCGCAAAAATGGTTTCTAAATCGGTTACTTTTGTGTTTTTGGTTAAAAGCCCCAGACTGTCATTTTTAATCTTGAATTTAGGGTTTTCAGTAGAACAACCGATAAAAAATAATGTGTTTGCCAAAAATGTAATAGAAAATAAGTGTTTCATATAAAATGATTTGTTTTTTTAGGTACGTTTAATTAACGCATTACTTTTTTTAACACCCCTAATACGCCTCTAATAAACGTAGCGCTCGTTAAAACTTTAATTACGGGATTCATTCTTGTACTGGTTGTTGTTCTTCGGGTTGAGCTGCTCTTTTTTGCATGACTTTCTTCTTTTTGTGCAAGCTCTTCTGCTTTTTCAATTTTTTTGTTTAAAATTTCATAAGCACTTTCGCGGTCAATGATTTCGTTATATTTAGTAACGAGTGAGGAGTTGTTGATGACTTGTTTTAATTCTTTATCCGATAATACATCCATTCTACTCATTGGCGCTCTAAGCATCGTTGCCGCTAAAGGTGTTGGTCTTCCCTTTTCATCTAAAGCAGAGATTAAGGCCTCGCCAATCCCCAAAGAAGTCAGCACTTCTTTGGTATCGTAAAATTCAGATTCGGGATAGTTTTCGGCAGTGAGTTTAATTGCTTTTCGATCGCGAGCGGTGAATGCCCGCAAGGCATGTTGTACCTTTAATCCAAGTTGTGCTAAAACTTCATTGGGTACATCAGTTGGGTTTTGTGTTACAAAATATAAGCCTATTCCTTTAGATCTAATGAGCTTTACAATACTTTCTATTTGATTTAATAGGGCTTTTGAAGCTTCATTAAATATTAAATGTGCTTCATCTATAAATAATATTAAATTAGGCTTGTCGCTATCGCCTTGTTCAGGAAAGGTATCATAAATTTCAGCTAATAAACTCAACATAAAGGTTGAGAATAATTTAGGGCGATCTTGAATATCAGTTAATCGTAAGATATTAATATAGCCTTTCCCTTGAGCATCAACTCTGGTTAAATCATGAACATCAAAAGATTTTTCTCCGAAGAATAATTCTGCTCCTTGTTGTTCTAGTTCAATTATTTTTCTTAAAATAGTGCCTGTAGAGCTGGTATGTATTCTTCCATATTCTTTGGTAAACTCTTCTTTGCCTTCTTCGGTAGCATATTGTAATACTTTTTTAAAATCCTTTAAATCTAAAAGTGGATACTTATGATCATCACAATACTTAAATATGACAGCGACGATACCTTCTTGAGCTTCTGATAGGTCTAATATTCTTGAGAGTAAAACAGGGCCAAACTCTGATACTGTAGCTCTTAATTTTACACCGTCTTGTTCAGATAGTGATAATATTTCTACAGGAAAGCCCTTTGCCTCAAATGGGAGTCCTATTTTTGCATGACGCTCATCTATTTTTGGATGACCAGGGCTTGGTTGTGCCAATCCACTTAAATCTCCTTTAAGATCCATCAATAAAACAGGAATACCTTTCTCCGATAAATTTTCTGCAATTACTTGAAGGGTTTTGGTTTTTCCTGTACCCGTGGCTCCCGCTATAAGTCCGTGCCTGTTTAAGGTTTTTAGGGGGATTTTTACAAAAGCATTGGTTATGGTTTCGCCATCTAAAATAGCAGACCCCATCGTAATGTAATCGCCTTTGGTTGTGTATCCTTCTTCAATATGGGTAAAGAACTGCTCTTTAGTACTCATTTTTAGCTATAGTTTACGTAAAAATAAGGTAATTTTATACAATTAGAAAAACCAATATTAAATTTCATTTTTTAATTAAAAAGTATTCGTGTTATGAAAAGTTATTTTATTTTTTTAGGACTGTTATTTTTCTTTTTCAATACCGCCGCGCAGGATAAAATGGCCGTCATTTATCATGAATCTCACGAGATAGAGAAACAGTCAGCACCTTTTAGTGATGTTGTAGAAGTGGGCAACCTATTTTTTTTATCTGGACAACTAGGGATGAATCATACAACAAGAACTTTAGTAGAAGGAGGCATAGTAGCAGAAACAACACAATCCATAAAAAATATACAAGCAGTTTTAGAACATCATAAGATGAATTTATCCCATGTGGTAAAATGTACGGTTATACTAAGCTCTATGGATGATTTTGCCATTTTTAATGAAATCTATAGCCAATATTTCCCCAATAAACCCGCAAGGACAACTTTTGCCGCCAGCGGATTAGCTAGAAACGCTAAGATAGAAATTGAAGTTATAGCAGCTAAAAACTAGTTTGAAACAGCAATAATCATTAGCTCTTTCATTACCTAGCTCTTCTTTGGAAGGACTTAAAAAAAACAGGATTCTAGTATCAGATTTCTATAGTTTAGGCAGCTTTCTAAATTCTTATTGTATCTTTGCAAAATGTTAGAAAATGAAGTTTTGGCATTAGTCAATAAAGGGGAAATGCTACCCTTAATGGAAGAATTTTACACCATTCAAGGCGAAGGTTTTCATAAAGGTACGGCCGCTTATTTTATAAGAGTTGGCGGTTGCGACGTGGGTTGCCATTGGTGCGATGTAAAAGAAAGTTGGAATGCGGAAACGCATCCACCTACCGCTACACAAACTATTATTGATAATGCAGCCAAATATTCTGATACTATTGTAATTACTGGTGGTGAGCCACTTACTTGGGATATGGGGCCTTTGACAAGAGGCTTAAAAGTAAAAAATCTTAAAACGCACATTGAAACATCTGGAGCCTACCCACTTACGGGTATTTGGGATTGGATTTGCCTTTCGCCAAAGAAGAACAAGTTACCTGTTGGCAGAATTTACGATGAAGCACACGAGTTGAAAATTATTATTTTTAATAAGCACGACTTTATTTTCGCCGAAGAACAGGCGGCAAAAACAAATAGCAATTGTATTTTGTATTTACAGCCAGAATGGAGTGTACGTGATAAAATGGTGCCTTTAATTGTAGATTACGTTATGAAAAATCCAAAATGGAAAGTTTCACTACAAACGCATAAATATTTAAATATCCCTTAGAATTTGTTGATGGTAGCTGTGGGATGCTTTGTTTTGGATTTCTTGTTGAAATAATTTAAAATTAGTTGTACTGAAAATAGTTCACCTAGAGTGATGTATTTTCAAGTTGGATGATCAGCTTAAAACAATTTTCACTACTATAACTCTAACTACTAATCTCATCGTCCGCCATTTGCTTTTAAATCAAGCAAACATTCTGTATCGTAATCAGGTACCTGTCCGTTTTTTGCCGTAATCATTTTACGCATACCAGCACCGAATTCTAATTCAGCGCGCATTAGGCAGCCATCTTGGTTACAATGTTTATTGCCTATTTCCTCGCCACTTACTTCATCAGTGGTAACTCCTTCGTGTGGATTAACCATATCAGAACCAATGTTTACGAGTCCAAATAAATGCCCAAATTCGTGCAGTAAAGTGGCTGTTTCTACAGTCCCTGTTGAAATACGAGTGCTTTTGGCGGCTAAATTTATAATAGTAGATTCGTAGATCACCATCGACGTGTTTCGATAAACTGCTCCTAAGGTTACTAAATCGGCCTCAGGTTCATCGTCATCAGACGGTGCATCGGAGAAATAAATATAGACGGCCAAGGTTTTTCCTTGATTAAAAGCGGTTCGGTTTTTCGTTTCTAAATCAGCTACTTCCTGCAGTTTTAATGTTTCTTTGTTTGGAGAATCAAGTTCTAAATAGGTGATTTCTATGATTTCTTTAAAAGTGTATTCTTTTAAAAACTCCACTAAATCAGCTATTGTGGTAGCAGTAGGTCTAAAATCTTTAACGTAGCCAATTTCAAGTTTTAATTTGTCAAATTTATCATTAGATAATAAGTCGTTAGCAGAATCGCCTATCGCTTTAAAGCTTGCGGGCTTGTCAATCGGTTGGTTGGTATCTGAATCGATATCAGTATTTGAACTTTTAGAACAACTAAAAACAAACAACAACAGTAAGGCAAAAACAGTATATAAATTCTTTTTCATAGTTTAAATTTAGTAAAAACAAGCACTACATTATCAGAACGTTGGTAAATAGATTCTATTACTTGCTTAAGCTAAGTTTAGCCAAATAGTCAAAATGCTCGCCCTCTGCTATAAGTTCACATTTTAAATTATTGGCCATAGCCGCTCGTTGTAAGGTATTGTAATCGATATAAAGCCAATCAAAAGTGCTGCTCTTTTCTCCTTTATATTCCATCGTAAAGCTTACTTCACCATAATAGGTGTTACCATCAGGAATCCAATAGCCGCCATCTTCATCTTCATCAAACATATAAATTAGATCACTAGAGTCAACTATAATTTGACCCTTAGGGTTTAAAAGGCTTTTTAAATGGGTAAAAAACGTATTTAGTTTTGATAATTTCCCGACAATGCCAATGCCGTTCATTAGTAATAAAAGCGTATCAAAGGTTTCGCCTTTAAAATTGTAAATATCTACACACTTAGTAGCCATAACACCTCTTTCCTTACAAACTTCAATGGCACCTTTCGAGTAATCTAATGCCGTAACCCTTTGGTTTTTTTGCTGTAGATACAAACTATGGCTTCCTGCACCGCAGCCAACATCTAAAATATTGCCTTTACACAAGGCTAATGCCTTTTGTTCTAACTTAGGCATTTGTTCAAAGTCTCGAAACAAATAAGGTAGTGGCAGGCTATCTTCTTCCTCAAAAGACGAATAGGTAATGATGTCTGACGTATAATTTCCATTTTGAAAGTCTAAAACTGCCTTTCCAAAAATATCCTTTGCCATTTATTTTGTATTTTGTAGCAAAAATCAGGTATTTATATAACTTTAAAAAATAAAAGAGTAGGGCTAGGTAAATAATGTAGAGAATTTTAATCCTATTCTTTAATGCGCATAGAAAGTTGCGCATTATGAGCAAGAAGTTTAGAAGATGTTCTAAGTAGCTAGACTATGAACCACTTCTTTTTGACATGCTCCCTTCCGGTATTTAATTCGCAGAAAACAATCTTCAAAAAAAGGTAAAAAACAGTTAGCCTCATAAAGTAATGGATGATGAAATAGCCAAATTGCCTAAGCTCGCGAAAGATAAGCATAGCGAAAACAAAAAATTCTTTTCAAAACTAAGGCAAAAGCCGCCCAAGAATTTAGATTATCTGATGCAAGAATTGCACGAAAGTGAATTCGAAAAAACAGATTGTTTGTTATGCGCTAATTGTTGTAAAACTACAGGGCCACTTTTTACAAATATAGATATTGAACGAATTTCAAAACATTTTAGGCTAAAACCACAGCAGTTTATTGCTCAGTATTTACGTCTTGATGAAGAAAATGATTATGTGTTACAACAAGTGCCTTGTACTTTTTTAGGAACAGATAATTATTGTTCAATTTATGAGGTAAGACCAAAGGCTTGCCGTGAATTTCCGCACACAAACCGCAAAAAATTTCAGCAAATAAGTACTATAACACTCAAAAATGTTGCTATATGCCCCGCGGCTTTTAATATTGTAGAAGCTATGAAAAGGAACATAAAGTTTTAATTTTTTTGTATTTTTAATCTCATGGAAGCATTGTTAAATTACTTTGAAACGATTCCCTCACTACACCGTTCTTTAATTTTAGTTGGTGGAATCACTTTTTTTTGGCTTTTAGAAGGTGCTTTGCCTTTGTTTAAATTCTCTTATAAAAAATGGAAACACGCCTTACCTAACCTCTTTTTTACCTTAACAACGATTATCATCAACTTTGCCTTGGCTTTTTTACTTTTAAAAACTAGTGATTGGACGGTAGCCAATAATTTTGGTGTGATTCAATGGGTATCCTTGCCACTTTGGGCCTATATATTGGTTGGCGTATTATTGATGGATTTTATTGGGGCTTATTTGGCGCATTATGTAGAGCATAAAATAAAGCCACTTTGGATGATACATTTAGTGCATCACACCGATCACCATGTCGATACAACCACAGCTAACCGGCACCATCCGCTAGAGAGTATGATTCGTTTTACTTTTACGCTAATGGCTGTTTTAGTAGTGGGTGCACCCATCGGTATTGTCATGTTATATCAATCACTTTCTTTAATATCCACGCAATTTACCCATGCGAATATCAAATTACCTAAGAAAGTAGACGCCGCTATTAGTTGGGTCTTGGTTTCTCCTGATATGCACAAAATACACCATCATTACGTATTGCCATATACAGATAGTAACTACGGGAACATATTTTCACTCTGGGATCGTCTTTTTGGAACCTTCAAGAAGTTTGATCGTGATGCTATCGTATATGGCGTTGATACTTTTCCGGATGAGGTTGAAAATAGTAATTTAAAATCGCTCTTAAAACAGCCATTTCACAAGTACAGAAAGCCGACAAGGGTGGAAGAGTAATCTTTAAACAAATTAGATTTGATAGCTAGTAACTTTAAAAGGCTAAAGTCAATACCACTTGTGTAATAAAAATGTATTTTTGAAAAAGAAGTTATTTGATTTTTAAACTTAAGTTGTTTACCCTTTTAATTTTTGATAAAAAGGATGAAGTTTTTAGCTTCTAAAAAATGTTTAAATGACCTTAGCTTAATCGTCCACAAAAACTAAAAGTCCTCTGAGAATTTTTTAGCTAAAAAAAATACATATTGAATTTAGAATATTTTATTGCAAAACGCTTGGCTTTTGGTAAAACTCATAAGAATGGAGTATCAGGGCCTATTATAAAAATTGCCATTGCGGCGATCGCCATAAGTATTGTCATGATGCTTATTGCCATTGCTACTGGGGTTGGACTTAAAAAGAAAATCAGAGAAAAAGTAGCTGCTTTTAATGGGCATATTCAAATAAGTAATTATGACAATAACAGCTCAGAAGTTTCGGTGACGCCTGTTTCTTTGGAGCAAGATTTTTATCCTGAATTTAAGTCCGTTCAAGGCATATCACATATTCAGGCAGTGGCTAGTAAAGGCGGCATTGTGAGAACTGACGACACAGTTGAGGGGATTTTGGCGAAAGGGGTAGGGAAAGATTACAACTGGAATGTTTTTCAAGAATATTTGGTAGCAGGTCGTTTGCCTGATTACAGTGGCGAACGAACCGATGAGGTGATGATTTCAAGCTTACTTGCAAATCGGTTAAAGTTAAAATTAGAGGATACCTTCTTTTCTGTTTTTCTTAGAGATAACGACCCGTCTAAAATACCAAATCAACAGAAATCAACCATTGTAGGTATCTATGATAGCGGTTTTGAAGAATTTGACGCCACCTATGTCTTTATGGATATTCGCCACATTCAACGGATGAATAAATGGGAAGAAAATCAGGTAGGTAATTTTGAAGTTTTTTTGAATGATTTTGATGATATTGATGAAAAAACGAATGAAATTTATGGACGAACCTTATCTACATTAGACACCAAATCAATAAAAAATAAATACGGACATATTTTTCAATGGATAGATCTTTTTGACTTTAATACGGCTCTAATTATTGGAATTATGATCATTGTTGGAGGTATTAATATGATTACAGCCTTACTTGTTTTAATTTTGGAGCGAACACCTATGATTGGCGTTCTAAAAGCTTTAGGAGCAACAAATTGGAGTGTGCGTAAAATATTTTTATTTAATGCCGCCTACCTAATCAGTGTAGGTTTGTTATTAGGGAATCTTTTTG
Organism: Cellulophaga sp. Hel_I_12; assembly: GCF_000799565.1. Taxonomy (NCBI): domain Bacteria; kingdom Pseudomonadati; phylum Bacteroidota; class Flavobacteriia; order Flavobacteriales; family Flavobacteriaceae; genus Cellulophaga; species Cellulophaga sp. Hel_I_12. The sequence continues at coordinate 1,506,171 of NZ_JUHB01000001.1, read as the reverse complement.
GCTTAGGAATTTTATGGGTACAAGACAAATACCGAGTTTTTAAATTTCCGAACCCTAAAGAGTATTACATAGAATACATACCCGTACATATTGATATTTTCTCTATCCTAGTGCTCAATGTAGGGGTTTTATTATTGTGTACTTTAATGCTTTTAATCCCCTCCTATATTATCACTAAAATCTCGCCAGTTAAAGCGATAAAGTTTGATTAAGGGTAAAATGATAGTGCTCATGAAAACAATGTTAAGATCCTTATTTGTCTCGTTTTTAGTTTTAGGAGTACTCATTTTTTATTCTAAAAATAATACAACAGGTGAGGAGCCTAAGCTTGAAATAGTTTAAATTTCTATTTTGGTGGTTATAGATGGCTACAAGACCCGGATTTTGTAGCAAAATTAAAAGCCGATGTGAACAACTGTGGAGTAGTAGTTTGTTAAAGCTTGCCATCTTAGGAAAAATTTCAGTGTATAAAGACACCCTAGTGACAGGGGAGCCGGGAATAGGAATTTTGAAAAGTGGGTTATTTTAGCTGTTTAAATAGGGCGAAATAATTTTGTAGCGAATAGCTACGATGCAGAAATAGACGATGTAGAGAATTGTATAATAGCAAGATCAAGTTGCTTAGCTACTGCGATACAGAACCTCTAAGAAAATAAATTTAAAACCTTTGATTATGAAAAATAAATATCATTTTGCTTTTATGTTTTTACTGATCTTAACAGGAAATTCATACGCTCAAAAATTATCAAAAATTGAGAAAAAAATTATTACTTCGGTTGAAAAAAATAATGTGGATGCACGTTCTTTTCTAGAAGAAGTGGTCAATATAAATAGTGGTACTTTAAACCTTGAAGGTGTTAAAAAGGTGGGTTTTGTTTTTAAAGATGCCTTTGATGCTATTAATTTTAAAACGTCATGGATAGAGATGCCTCAAGAACTAAACCGTGCCGGGCATTTATTTGCAGAAACTTCTGGAACAAAAGGAAAAAAATTGGTATTGATAGGGCATTTAGATACTGTTTTTGAGGCTGATAGCCCCTTTCAAACCTTTAAAATGATTAATGATAGTGTAGCTCATGCACCTGGTGGTAATGATATGAAAGGGGGTAATGTTATTATTTTATATGCCCTGAAAGCCTTACATGAAAACGGACTTCTAAATGATGCACAAATTATAGCCGCTTTTACTGGTGATGAAGAAAGTGCAGGAAAACCACTTGATATCAGTAGAAAAGATTTGATTGATGCCGCCAAACGCAGTGATATCGCCCTTGGTTTTGAAACATCTACAGGTTTTAATTATGCAACAGTAGCCAGAAGAGGTTCCTCTGGGTGGGAGGTAGATGTACAGGGAAAAAGAGCACATTCTTCAGGTATTTTTAGTGAAAATACAGGGGCTGGTGCTATTTTTGAAATGTCGCGTATTTTAAATAGTTTTTATGAAGACGTAAAAGGAGAAGAATTTTTAACCTTTAATCCCGGCGTATTATTAGGAGGAACCTTTGTCAACTTTGATGCAAAAACCAGTAAAGGAACAGCTTTTGGCAAATCAAACGTCGTAGCACAAACCGCAATGGTGAAAGGTGGCCTTAGATTTATGTCAGAGGAACAAAAAGAAAGTACTCGGAATAAAATGCGAGACATTGTAGCCAATAATTTACCGAATACCAGTGCAACTATAAGTTTTACAGATAGCTATCCGGCCATGGAACCTACTGCAGGAAATCAACAATTATTGAAACAATTAAATCAAGTAAGTTTAGATTTGGGTCAGGGAGAAGTAGCAGCCTATGACCCTGGTAAAAGAGGCGCTGCAGATACTTCTTTTGTTGCTGAATATGTGGCCTGTTTAGATGGTTTGGGCACCATGGGTTCAGGAGCGCATACGCCTGAAGAAACTGTAAACCTAAATACCATTGAAGCGCTAACAAAAAGAACAGCTATCTTGATTTATAGACTTATTAATCAATAGTATTAAGATGACTAAATTATTTTTGAATACGATAAGCGTAAAAATCGACGCAGGCGAACTGGTAAGTTATCAAATGTATCAGTATGAGTTTATGCATCAAAAGGGGGATCCAGGTTGGCGAAATGCAGATACAGAAATGTTTCCTATTATTGGGCCAACCGCCGATGCCAATTTTAGTGTTCGTACTCCAAAAGGAGCCGCAATTCAAGATCAACACGGTTTGTTACGTGAATTAGAGTATCATTTAATCGAATCTTCAGATACTATGGCTATTTTTAAGAAAAGGTATACGGCCCATACAAAAATTAAAAATTCAAAATATCCGGACAAATCCAGCGAAGCAGTAGTGGCATGGCCTTATGATTTTGAGTTTTTGAAAAAATTTGAACTAAACGAAAACGGTTTAAAAATCAGCTTTAGTATTTCTGGAGAAAACGAGATGCCGTTTATGTTAGGGTATCACCCTGCATTTAATCTCGTTACTTCCAATCCTACGATAAAAACCAAAAACAATACCATTACACTCGAAGAAGTTTTAGCCGTTGGTAGCAGAGCATTTCAAGTAGAAAATTGCAATGAAATTGTGTTGAAGGATAAATATTCCTTACGCATCAAAACTAAGGGCTTTCATAACTTTATGCTGTGGACAGAAGTTCCGAATATGGTATGCATAGAGCCTATTACATTTTACCCATATGCTGTTGAACAAAATAATTTAGATAAAGGCTTTCGATTTATGGATACTAATTCAGAAGAATTTGAGGTATTTTTAACTATTGAAAGCTAATATATGGAATACATTCAGTCTAGTTTCTAGGCGCTAAAAGTAAAACAGTCTTGAATCTCTTTTTTTTAGCTATTGCAAGTGAATTTTTGAAAAACGTAACCTAGGTTACAAAGTTTTTATTCATTAAACGGTACATTTGACCGATGAAAAAATACATCCCCTTATTAGATTGGTTGCCTAACTACAAAAGGAGCAACCTGCTAAAAGATCTTATTGGAGGTTTTACGGTGGGTATTATTTTAGTACCACAAGGTATGGCTTATGCTATGATTGCTGGTCTACCTCCTGTTTATGGGTTGTATACGGCTTTAGTCCCTGTTTTTATGTACATGATATTGGGTACTTCAAAGCAAATCTCAGTTGGTCCCGTGGCGATGGATTCATTACTGGTAGCCGCTGGTTTGGGTGCGTTAGCCATTACAGGTATTGAAAATTATATTGCTATGGCTATCTTTTTAGCCTTTTTAGTAGGTAGTATTCAGTTGGTGTTGGGTGTTTTTAAAATGGGATTTTTAGTAAATTTCTTATCTAAACCTGTTATTAGTGGCTTTACTTCAGCCGCTGCGATAGTGATTATATTTAGTCAATTAAAGCATTTATTAGGTACATCCATTGAAGGAAGTGCTAAATTTCATCAACTGGTCATCAACGCTTTTCAAAACATCCCTAATACAAATATCTATGACTTTGGAATCGGATTCGCAGGTATCATAACTATTCTTTTGTTCAAGAAATGGAACCCAAAAATTCCGTCTATTTTAATCGTTGTGGTATGTAGTATTTTGGCCGTTTATTTCTTGAGATTAGAAAATTATGGGGTACATATCGTTGGATCTATACCAACAGGGCTTCCAAGTTTTAAGTTGCCAGAGTTTAATGTAGATAAGGCCTTAGACTTGTGGCCTATGGCAATCACCTTGGCTTTAGTAGGCTATTTAGAAGCGATTTCCATTGGTAAAGCCTTAGAAGAAAAGTCAGGAGAAGAGACCATCGAATCAAACCAAGAATTAGTGGCTTTAGGGCTTTCAAATATGGTAGGTTCTTTTTTTCAATCTTATGTAGGAACTGCGAGTTTTTCAAGGTCAGCCATAAACGGAACCGCTGGTTCTAAAACAAATTTATCAGCACTTTTTGGAATACTTCTGGTCCTAGGTACCTTGTTATTTTTAACGCCAATTTTTTACTATTTGCCCAATGCAGCTTTGGCGAGCATCATTATGGTTTCTGTTTTTGGATTGATAGATGTTGCTTATGCAAAACAATTATGGACCAAGCGTAAAGATGAATTTGTAATTCTTTTCATCACTTTTTTCATCACTTTGTTTGTTGGGATTCCTGAGGGTATTTTAATTGGTGTGCTAAGTTCATTACTACTCATGGTATACAGAACTTCAAACCCACATTTTGCAATTTTAGGAAATATAAAAGGGACAGATTATTATAAAAATGTAAATCGATATGCGAATGAAATTATCAATCGTGATGATTTGTTAATTGTGAGGTTTGATGCACAATTGTATTTTGGCAACAGCACTTTTTTTAAAAAACAACTCCTAAAAGAGGTAAAAAAGAAAGGATTACTACTAAAAGCGGTTATTTTAAATGCAGAGGCCATAAATTATATAGATTCTACTGGTGCTGAAACCTTGGCAAAAGTTATTAGAGAAATACATCAAAAAAACATTCAATTTTATATCGCAGGTGCTACCGGTCCTGCACGAGATATTATTTTTAATAGTGGTATTATTGGAGAATTACATAAAGAGTATTTATTCGTTCGAATTAAAGAGGCAGTAGCTTTTTATGATGACCCAACGACCATTATCGCTTTGAGAGATAAAATAGCCTTTCAAAATCAGTGTAAGGGCTAGTCAATGTGACCTAGGTTACTGACATTAAATGATAGTAAGGCTATTTTTGCTGATCAATAAAAGAATCTTAATTAGGTTGTTTTTGAGTCGTAAAGTAGTGCAATTTTTATAAAAATAAAAAGATTTATAGCTATGAAAATAGAACAAATATACACAGGATGTTTAGCACAAGGTGCTTATTATATTGAAAGTAAAGGCGAGGTGGCCATTATAGATCCCTTACGAGAAGTTCAGCCTTATATTAAAAGAGCAGCTGCGGATAAGGCAAAAATAAAATACATTTTTGAAACTCATTTCCATGCAGATTTTGTCAGTGGACATATTACCTTAGCCAAAGAAACAGGAGCGGACATTGTATATGGCCCTACCGCCAACCCGTCTTTTGAATGCATCATAGCTGAGGACGGCCAAGAATTTAAATTAGGGGCTATAAGCATTAAAGTCTTACATACACCTGGCCATACCATAGAAAGTTCAACCTATCTTTTAAGGGATGAAAATGGAAAAGACCATGCTATTTTTTCAGGGGACACCTTGTTTTTAGGTGATGTTGGTAGACCCGATTTAGCGCAAAAAGCTGCGAGTATGACCCAAGAAGAGTTGGCCGGTACTTTGTTTGATAGTTTAAGAAACAAAATTATGCCTCTAGCTGATGATGTTATTGTATACCCTGCGCATGGCGCTGGTTCTGCTTGTGGTAAAAATATGATGAAGGAAACGGTAGATACCTTAGGCAATCAAAAGAAAATGAATTATGCTTTACGCAAAGATATGACGCGAAGTGAATTTATAAAGGAAGTGACAGATGGCCTTTTACCTCCACCAAAATACTTTCCATTAAATGTAAAAATGAATAAGGAGGGATATGAAGATTTTAAGGATGTTCTCCAAAGAGGCGCTACAGCCTTATCACCTGATGCTTTCGAAACCGCAGCGAATGAAACCGGTGCCATTGTATTAGATGTTAGGCATCAAGACAACTTTGTTCAAGGACATATTCCGAGGTCAATTTTTATAGGCTTAAATGGTGATTTTGCTCCTTGGGTAGGCGCACTTATTGCCGATGTAGAACAACCCTTGTTATTAGTGACTCCAGAAGGAAAAGAAGAAGAAGCTATTACCCGATTATCGCGTGTTGGTTTTGATGGCACTATTGGGTTTTTAAAAGGTGGTTTTGAGGCATGGAAAAAAGCCTCAAAAGAATATGATACCATTACATCATTAACTGCCGAAGTGGTTGCCGAAACTATAAATGCTAATAGTACCGCTGTATTTGATGTTCGAAAGGAAACCGAATATACCTCAGAGCACTTATTAGGAGCCGAAAATACGCCATTAAGTAATTTGAACGATTATCTAACAGAATTTCCTGAGAAAGAAACTTTTTTTATTCATTGTGCAGGAGGGTATCGTTCGGTAATTGCAGCATCGATATTAAAAAGTCGAGGTATACATAATTTTATCGATATTGCCGGAGGTTTTGGCGCTTTAAAAGAAACCAAAGTAGCAGTGACAGCCTACGTTTGTCCTACAACGCTTTA